>JBBSCZ010000001.1:0-42365 GCA_038249795.1 Gemmatimonadales bacterium
GGCCATCGGGATCGTAAATCAGCTTGCGCGCGACGTCGAAGAACGTGCGCCGGGGATCGGGAAACTCGACCATCGTGAAACGTGAGGCTGTGTTCGAGAGGGACGAGTGGCGGTGCGTGTACTGCGGTGAGCAGTTCGCGGCCGCGCTGCTGACGATCGATCACGTGCAGCCGCAGGTGCGTGGCGGCGATGGCTCCGGCGGCAACGTAGTGACCGCCTGTGCCGCCTGCAATTTACGGAAGGGACACCGCCGCCTGGCAGAGTTCCTGCTCGACGAGCCCGCCGCGCTGGTAAATTTCCGGCAGTTCGCCCGACATGTCTGGCCTCGCCACCTCCGCACGCTCGACGAGGCGATCACCGCACTGCACCGCCGCCGCGACACGGGTCACGGCGCGCCACCGAGCCGGTGAAACACATGCTCCTCGACGACCTGCCCGTGTTTCAGATGCTCGACGACGATCCGCTCCAGCACGGCGCGGTCGACGTTCGCGTACCAGATCCCATCGGGATACACCACTACGATCGGGCCGGCCGCGCACACGCCGAGGCACGGTGTTTCGCCTCGCTTCACGCGGTCAGGGCCGAACAGCAGGTTCTCGCGCTGCAACAGACGCGCCAGCTCGGAGTAGATCGCGCGACCACGACGATCGGTGGTGCAATACGACCCCGTGCAGACGAGCACGTGTCGGGCGTACGGGTCCATCTGCGGAAGCATGCGTCAGTGGCGGAAGATGGCGATCAGAATCTCGAGCACGATCAACAGCACGATGGCCAGTTCGAGGGCCTCGCTGCGCGCTGACTGCTGCTCGTCGTTCAACATGGAATACGTCTCACGAATGATCGTGAGCTTTCGATCGATCCCGGCGCGCCACGTCCGACCGCGGAACAGCTCCAGCGCGGCGGCGTAGATGCGCGCCAGATAGACGTCGTCGGTGACCTTGAGCGCATTCTCCACGCGCTCCACCAGCTCGGTGCTGTCGGCCACGGTGCGTTGCAGTTCGGCGAGCACCGGCGCATAGCGACGATTGAACAGCGACAGCGCCTTGCCACCGGGACGCGCCGCCTCGATCCGGTCGTACATCCGCGGCAGCTCGGCATCGAGCGTGGCATCGTAGAGCCGCAGCTCGAGCAGTTGCGCGTTCGCGAACTCGAGGATGAACTGCACGTCGGTGTCCGCCGGCGACGGATCGACGATGAGCGCGTTGTCCCACGTCAGGATGGCGAGATCCTCGGACGTGTAGCTGAAGCGATGCGGCAACAGTTCGCGCATCGCCTCGGCGCTGAGCGTGCGACGATCGTTCAGCAGCAGCGGCGACAGCAGTCGCTCATGCAGAACCGAGGGCAGCGCCTGCACGCCCTGCACATCCGTCAGCCGAGCCACGCGATAGACGATGTAGTCTTCCGTCTGCGCCGCAATCTCCGGGCGCTCGATGCAGACCGTGAATCGCGCCACCAGAGCGCGCAGGTTGGCGTCGAGGACTGCGGGGATCGTCTCGGCGGCGTCCAGCATCTCGCCGAAATCGAGGAAGCCGGCCCAGGTGATCCCCTTTGGCGCCGGCACCTGCGCCCGCATGCTCACGACGCCGAAGTCGAAGATCCGCGCGCTCAGGACCAGTGTGAGACGTTCGCCACCGACCATCACGCTTTCGTTGCCAAGACTGACAGTGACGGGTGGATTCGGAATCTGCAGCGCCTGCGCTTCGCCGCGGACTGGACGGACGCGTTCTGCCGTCTGCGTCGCGAGGAAGTCGAGCACGGCATCCAGGTCGATCCCGTATCCCACGTCGTACAGCCGATAGACCACCGCATCGCCATCGACGTGCAGCGCATCGGCGGAGACGACCGGCAGCAGCGAGCTGGAGAGAGGTGTCATCGGATCACGGGTCATCATGCAAAGCTACGCGCATTCGGTGTCCGGACTGGCGCGGGACGACGATCGGCGCGACGATAGGGTGTGGCCCGCATCGCTGGCCCGTACTAGCGGCTCGAAGTAAAGCCGACTGATCCGTTCCCGTATCTCAGCACACCGTCATGACGTCTCCTGTCCACGCCCCCGATTCGGCCATCGCCGGTCGCGGTTACAGCAACCCCGAAGTTCTGGTGAGCACCAGCTGGCTCGCCAACCACATCGGGGACGCATCGCTGCGCCTGCTGGAGTGCGACGAGGATGTACTCCTGTTCGACTTCGGCCACATCCCCGGCGCCCAGAAGATCGACTGGCACACCGACCTGAATGATCCGGTGATGCGCGACTACGTGTCGCGCGAGCAGTTTCAGGTCCTGCTTCGCCGTCTGGGCATCGACGACGACACCCTGGTCGTCTTCTATGGCGATAAGAACAACTGGTGGGCGGCCTATGCGTTCTGGGTGTTCCATCTCTTCGGTTTCCGCAATGCGCGTCTGCTCGATGGCGGTCGCATGAAGTGGGAGATGGAGGGGCGCGCACTGGTGACCGATCGCAGCACCCATGACGCATCGAGCTACGAGGCTCGTGATCGCGACGATGCGCCGATCCGGGCTTTCCTGCCCGATGTGCTGGCGCAGGTGAAAGCCGTTGGCCAACTCGTCGACGTGCGCTCGTCGCCCGAGTACACCGGCGAGAAGCTGCACATGCCGGAATATCCTCAGGAAGGTGCGATGCGCGGCGGTCACGTACCGGGTGCGCGCAGCGTACCATGGGCCAAGGCCGCCAATCCCGATGGGACATTCAAGTCGGCAGCCGAACTGCGCGCCATTTACGAAGGCGAGCAGCAGCTGAGCGCAGATGTGCCGACGATCACCTACTGCCGCATCGGTGAACGCTCGTCGCACACCTGGTTTGCGCTGACGTACCTGCTCGGCTACCGTGACGTGAAGAACTATGACGGCAGCTGGACCGAGTACGGCAACGCGGTCCGTACGCCGATCGTGACTGGTCTTGCGCCTTTCGCCCTGCCTACGACATGACCACGCCAACTTCTCCCGCCAGGCTGCTGTCCACCATCCAGCTCACCTGGGACGGCGATCACCGGTTCGACAGTGGTCGCCCGGGTGGGCCGACGCTTCGCCTCGATGGCAGTGGCGAGACGGGGCAGAGCCCGGTCGACGCGGTGATGAGCGCGCTGGCCGCGTGCACTGCGGTGGACGTGGTGGATATCCTGGCCAAGCGCCGCACGCCGTTGTCGGCGCTGTCGATCGACGGCGTCGGAACACGCGCGGACACCATGCCGAAGCGGATCGTGTCGGCCGAGCTGACGTACCATCTCACCGGTGATGGCGTCGATCGAACGCACGCGGAGCGCGCCATCGAGCTCGCGATCACGAAGTACTGCAGTGTACGTGACACGCTCGACCCTGACTTGCCGATTCACTACCGCGCCGTGCTCAATGGGGAGGCGGGAGAGCTCCGTGTGGCCGGGGCGTCGGGCGAGGGGTGATGGCGGGCGTCAGGGGGTAAGCGAATCGCTGGCGTGTCGGCACGAGCGCAGCTCGCGCTGGTTGTGCCAGTGTGCGGTGATCAGGGCCGAAGCGGCGACCAGCACGAGGCTCAGTTCGAGCATCGAGGGCGGCACGTGCAGCAGGCGCGTGATCAGCAGGATGGCGATGCCACCGGTGAAGAGCGCCAGCGGCAGCGGACGGCGATGCTGCCGATAGCCCGGCACGAGTGCCAGCAGCCCGACCAGCATCGACGCGCTCAGAAAGAGCCAGTCCAGCCAGGGCTGCGCGACGATCTCGAGCGCCGGCGCAACGCCCAGCAGCAGTGTGACGCCCGCACAATGCACGGCACAGACGAACGATGCTGTCGCACCGACGATGTCGAGCGAGCGGTGCTGTGCATCTGAGCTGTGGGCGGGGACGGTCATCAGACGCGGAGGAATGAGCTGGGCGATGCGGGCAACTCGCCAAGGAGGCCTGCGTGCCTTCTGACCACGGAATGATACTGAGATCGATAAGTGATACGCAAATATCAATCGTTCACGTCGTCTGCAGTCTGTCAGGTCGCTGGTATCCAACTGATGAGTCGCAGCTAATGGTGCGGCGCACGAGTAATGAGCCGGCGGGGGAGCAGGTCCCGAGCCCCCCTGCCATGTCAGACCGGGCGTCGTTAGGTTTCGTGGCTAGCCGGGAAACTGTGTACCCCGGCGCGTGACCCTCAAGACGAGTTAGCTGCCATGAAGGACGGCATTCATCCCGCGTATCACCCGGTGATCTTCAAGGACGCATCGTCGGGTTTCGCGTTCGTGACCCGCTCGACGCAGTCCAGTGCTCAGATGATGGAATGGACCGACGGCAAGTCGTATCCCGTCATCACGATGGAAATCACCAGCCATTCGCACCCGTTCTACACGGGCCAGCAGCGCATGATCGACACGCAGGGTCGTGTGGACCGCTTCAAGAAGCGTTACGCTCGCTGAGTGTCTGGTTGCAGGACAATCGAGAGGGCGGACGGTGCTTCGATGCGCCGTCCGCCCTTTCGCATCGCGGCATGCAAATCGGTGACAGTGCACTCAATCTTGCGATTGAGTGCACTGTCACCGATTTGCTCGGCGGGCAAATGCTTAGAAGCGGATTTCGAAGTCGAAGGAAAGCCATTCGGCCTGGTCGACGAAGTGCAGACGCGTCTCGACGAACGGCTTGTAGCTCGATGCCTTCATGTTGTAGTAACCACCAAGATTGAAGCCCAGGTCGGTGGAGGTGAATCCATTGGACCGCAAATCGGTGACAGTGCACTCAATCTTGCGATTGAGTGCACTGTCACCGATTTGCACTGTCACCGATTTGCTCCTGCTCTGCAGATCACTGCAGTTTGAATGTCAGACCAAGATTGAGCGTCGACGCACCGGGGCCCAGATCGCCGTACAGCGCCAGGTTCGGCTTCAGGAAATATCGCCCGCCGGCGCGGCCTATCACGTACAGCCCGCTGCTGGCACCACAGTCATCAATGCCGAAGTTGTTGCAGCTGACCGAACGAAAACCAAGGCCCGCCCCCAGGAAGAGATCGAGCTTGTACGACGGGTCGAGGCGGAAATGGTAGTTCATCGTGGCACCCACGGGGATGTAGCGGACGTTGCCACGGGCGTTGCGGCGGGAGCGCGAGACGGTATAGACATCGGCGCTGACTCCGAAGCCGAGCAGCCCGTTACCGAGATCCGGCAGGCTCTTGAACACATTCTCATATCGTCCGCCGAATGCGATGCTGGCATTCCCGACGTCGCCGATGCCGAGTACGATACCGACGTCGGAATATCCGCGCCGGACCTGTCCGCTGACGGGTAGCGCGCTGCCTGCGAGAAGAACGGCTGCCAGTGCGAGGTTGCGATAGCTGGTGCGCATGAAATGAGCTGAATGTGAAATGAGCGAGAGCAACCAGATTCGGCCGCGACGTACTCATCTGCACATTCGGTGCCCGTGATGCACGAGCCCGAACCAGTCAGGCCACGCCGCAGACGTCGCAGCGCCCAAACAGCATGACTTCATGCCCATCTGTCACGAATCCGGGCGGCGCCAGCTTGAGAATGTCGGCCGGGCACCCATCCACTTCGAAAACCTTGTCGCAGGTGCGGCAATGGAAGTGATGGTGGTGGCCGAGATGCGCGATCTCGTACCGGGGGGCCTCACCGGGAATGTCGATGCTGGTGATCTCCCCCTCGTCCATCAGCGTCTTGATCGTGCGGTAGACGGTGGCGATGCCCATCGTCGGCACCTCTGTCTTGGCGGCCGAGAGCACCTCGGCAGGCGACAGCGGGCGGTGCAGCGCCGTAAAGACGCGCCGGATCGCCCCGCGCTGCCTGGTATTGCGTTCCATCGACTCCTCCAACGGGTGACCCGCGACAGTTTCGACCGCACAGCCTTTCGACTGTGGCGTTACTATTGATAACCATATGATAACCGAGTGGCTGCAGAAATGTAGAAATGCAGCAGTGGCGAGAAGCCGTGGTCGTTCCGAGGTAGTTTTGGGTGATGCGTTTTCTTCCTGTTGCGGCGCTGCTGCTCTCGTTCGCCGCCTGTTCTCCGCCGGCATTCAACGGCGTGACCTTCGACCCTCCCGAGGCGGCACCACCGCTGCGGCTGGCCGACAGCACCGGCACCCCCTTTTCGCTCGAGGCGCAGAAGGGGAAGGTCGTCCTGGTCTTCTTCGGCTATACGCATTGCCCCGACATCTGCCCGACGACCCTGCTCGACTGGAAGAAGGCCGCAGCTGCGCTCGGGGATCGAGCGCGCGATGTCCGGTTCGTCTTCGTGAGCGTGGATCCGGAGCGCGATTCCCCCGCCGTGTCGCAGCGCTATGCCGCACGGTTCGACCCGTCCTTCACCGGGCTCAGCGGAACAGAGGATGAGATCGAGGCGCTTCTCAAAGGCTGGAAGCTGGCCGCGTTCCGCGATGGCATACCCGGAGACACTGCCATGGTGTATACGATGAGCCATCCTTCGCAGGTGTTCGTCGTCGACCCCGACGGACGCTTGCGCCTCATTCACCGCGCCGGCTTGACGCCGGCTCAGATCGCCGCCGACATCCGCGCCCTGCTGTGACACGCCCTGCCATCCTGCTGCCGAGCCTCGCGCTCACCCTGCTGACCGCCTGCTCGTCCAGCCAGGCCCCCGTCGCAGATCCCGACGCTCCACACATGCGGCCGGCCGAGCTCGGTGCCTCGTCGGCGCTGTACTTCACGCTGCGAAACCCCGGTGTGGACACACTGGTTCTGCTCGCCGCAGAGATCGACGTTGCGGAATCGGCCAATATTCATCAGTCCATGGATCACGACGGCATGGCGAGCATGCATTCGATTGATTCCGTGCTCGTGCTGCCGCAGGACTCCGTCCGGTTCAGCGAGCGGGGGCTGCATGTGATGGCGAATGGCCTGCGCGCTCCGCTGCTGGTTGGCGACACGGTGGCGGTGCGCCTGCGCTTCCGTGGCACACGGGTGGACACCGTCCGCGTGCTCGTGCGTGAGTGAGCCGTGGCGTCGGTACACGAAGATGGCAACCGTGATTCTGGTGACGGCCAGCGCGACCTGGTGGGCCTGGCCACGCCCGGCCGTCGAGCTGCGGGTGGAACTCGGCGGACGCGGGATGATCGTCGACCGCTGGGGCAGGACGTCACCGCTACCCGATACCGTCTTCATCGAGGCGCAGGGCCGAAGCACCAAGGTGCGCGTGGTGAATCAGGACACCACCTACCAGACGCTTGGCATTTTCGGCGCGGCGGCGAACACCTCGCGTACGTTCAGCGTACCGCTGCCGGGCAGCTACGGCGGCTTCTGCTCGGCGCACGCATCGGGCGGCTCGATCACGTACGTGGTCCAGTGAACAGCGTGCCAGTGCGCAACTGGGTCGGAACTTCGCTTTCACCCGGCTAGTTTTTTCTTCGTGCAGCACTCCAGACTCCCGGAACGGACGGCACCGTGGCAGTGACACCCGAAGCGGTACATCGTGAAGAGATCGCGAACGCGGTGACGCATGGCATCGGTGCGCTGGCGAGTGCCGCCGCTGGAGCGGTACTGGTCACGCTGGCGACACTGAACGGGACGCGGATGCAGCAGGTGAGCGCGATCATCTTCTGCAGTTCACTGTTGCTGCTGTACACGTCGTCGACGCTGTATCACGCGATACCGTCGGCCGTGGCCAAGCGCTGGTTCAAGATCTGCGACCACTGCGCGATCTATCTGCTCATTGCCGGCACCTACACACCCTTCGCGCTCATCGGGCTGCGCGGAACGGTGGGGTGGTGGCTGTTCGGTGTGGCGTGGGGGCTGGCGGCGGTCGGCGTGATGTTCAAGCTGTTCTTCACCGGGCGTTTCAAGCTGTTCTCGACGCTGGTGTACATCGGCATGGGCTGGATGGCGGTGTTCGCGATCCGGCCCATGATGGTCAACATTCCGCTTGCCTCGCTGGTCTGGCTGGTGGTGGGCGGCGTTGCATATACGGCGGGCACGATCTTCTACCACAACGAGAAGCTGCGCTACTCGCATGCGGTCTGGCATCTGTTCGTGCTGGCCGGCAGCGCCTGCCACTTCGTCGCCGTGATCAGCCAGGTCATTCCGGCCTGAGCGTTTCCGCCGCCAATATCGCCGGCGGACTGAGGGCGGGGGCCGGATCGGCTATCTTCCATGCTTCCTCAGCTTTCATCGAATTTCAGGCGCCGGTTCAGGCGCCGACGACCACCGACATGACCACACCAGCTGCTGCACCGGTTTCGGCCTTTCTCCGCCACAATTTCCGACACTTCAACGCAGCGGCCCTGGTCGAGGCGGCGGACGGCTACACGGCGCACCTCGACGCCGGCGGGAAGATGTTCGTGACGATCGCCGGCGCCATGAGCACGGCCGAATTGGGCGTGTCGCTGGCCGAGATGATCCGGCAGGGCAAGATCCACGGGATCAGCTGCACCGGTGCCAACCTCGAGGAGGATGTGTTCAACCTCGTGGCGCACGATTTCTACGAGCGGATACCGAACTGGCGCGATCTGACGCCGGCGCAGGAGCAGGATCTGCTGGACCGTCACATGAACCGCGTCACCGACACCTGCATCCCCGAGATGGAGGCGATGCGCCGGATCGAGAGTGTGGTGCTGGAAGAATGGGTCGCGGCCGACAAGGCGGGCGAGCGCTACTTCCCGCACGAGTTCATGTACAAGATCCTGTTGTCGGGCAAGCTGAAGGACAGCTATCAGATCGATCCGAAGAATTCGTGGCTGTTGGCTGCGGCCGAGGCGAACCTGCCGATCATCGTGCCAGGGTGGGAGGATGCGACGCTGGCCAACATGTTCGCGGGCCACGTGATCAGCGGTGACGTGAAGAACGTGCACACGGTGAAGACGGGCATCGAGTACATGATGTATCTCGCCGAGTGGTACACGGAGCTCACGAAGACGTCGTCGTTGGGATTTTTCCAGATCGGCGGTGGCATTGCGGGCGACTTCCCGATCTGCGTGGTACCGATGCTGCACCAGGATCTGCAGCGCAACGACGTGCCGCTGTGGGGCTACTTCTGCCAGATCAGCGACAGCACCACCAGCTACGGCTCATACTCCGGCGCCGTGCCGAACGAAAAGATCACGTGGGGCAAGCTGGGCGTGGAGACGCCGAAGTTCATGATCGAGAGCGATGCGTCGATCGTCGCACCGCTGGTGTTCGCGCTGGTATTGGGACAGTGACCGGTCGCAGCATGACGCGCCGGTCGATACTGGCACTGCTGTTCGTGGGCGTGCCGGCAGCGGTCAGCGCGTCGCTGCTGCATCTGAAGCTGTCGCGCAGCATTCCAGCTGCGAATGCCGTGCTGACGTCATCGCCGACGCAGGTGCAGCTCTGGTTCACGCAGAAGCCCGAGCTGACGGTGACGTCGATCAAGGTGAAGACGGGCACCGGTGCAACGGCGATCGAACGGACACTGGCACCACTGGCACGCGCCGATGGCGCTGACACGCCGATCACGGCGCCGATGGGCGCTGTACTCGCGGCGGGCCGCCACGAGATCGTCTGGCGCACGATGGCGCGAGACGGTCATGTGCTGAGCGGCGTGATCCCCTTCGACGTGCGCGCCGCGCGCTGAGCCACGCGCACACGTGGAATGGATCGTTGCGCGGTGGATCACGTTCGTGGCCACCGTGCTGGCCACCGGGACGTGTGCCGTGGCGCTCGCACTGCTGCCGCGTGCGACCGATGCCGACGGTGACGCACGTCGACTGATTGCGCGTGACAGCGCGCGGATCGGCATCGCAGCCGCGTTGGCGCTGATCCCAGCGGCATTCATGCGCCTCTCTGACCAACTGTTCGCGCTGCGCTCCCCTGGTGATGCGATGTTTGCCGGCGCTGTGCCGCTGTTGACGTCCACCATGTGGGGCAACGGCTTTCTCTGGCAGTCGGCAGCGACGCTGCTCGCACTCGCCGGCTTCGCGCACGCGCATGGCGCACCCGCGGTACGCAGTCGCTGGATCGTTCCGGCACTCGGCTGCCTCGCCCTCTGCGCCACGCCATCGCTGCAGGGCCATGCGATCGGCAGCGAGACGTACACATCGCTCGCCGTCGCGGTTGACATCGCACACGTCACCGGTGCCGGCTTGTGGCTCGGCGCCATCGGCGTGATCGGCCTGCTGGGCGTGGCCATCCCGAACGGCGATGGCATCGTGAGCCCCGCGCACGCCTCGCGCGCCGACGCCCGACTGCGTCTGCTGGTGCCGCTGGTGCCACCCGTCGCACTGCCCGGGGCGGCACTGCTGCTGCTGAGCGGCATGACCGCGACGATCCTGAAGCTGACCGACGTGCGAGACCTGTGGGTGGAAACATGGGGTCGCTACGTGCTGGTGAAGATGCTCCTGGTGACCATCATCGTCGCACTCGGCGCGCGCAACTGGCGTCACCTTGGCCCACGCATGGCGCGCGCGGACGGCGTGCCCGCGCTGCGCCGGTCACTGATCATCGAGCTGCTGATCGCGCTGCTGGTGCTGCTGATCACGGCGGTGCTGATCGTGACACCGCTTCCGGGTGAAGCGTGAGTTCTGTTTGCGTGCGTGGAGTTCGGGAACAGCAAATCGCAGAACGGCACTGCCGCAGAACAGCAGACAGGCTGAACTGCGCGTGAGCGGAGGCCGTACCGAATGGCGCACGCCGAATCAGGGCGTGAATGAAGTTTTTTGGGGGAACTGCGCACGTCGATTGCTCTCCGCTCGACATGTCAGCTGACCGCGCACCACCAGCAGATGCCGAGCACTGGCAGTCGCCGTTGCAGTTCCCCCCAAGTCCTTTCCAGTGTGCCGAGTGCCTTCGACGGACGCCCGGCGCTACCGGCGTTTGGCTGTTCGTGGTTCAGTCGGTCTGCTGTTCTGCGGCAGTGCCGTTCTGCGATTTGCTGTTCTCGAACCCCGGGCACGCAAACGAACGCGCCTGCCTGACTCGATGTGTATCTTGAGAGAGTGCAGCCCGCGCGGCGCGCTGTCTGCGGAGCCATCCGGGTGACGCTCGGGCTTGACGGAGATCGGTGATGCGTACTGTGATCGGAGTATCGCTGGCACTGGCGCTGGCGGCGTGCCGGGGCGAGCAGTCTGGTGCCGCTCCGGCGAGCGCGACGACTTTCGGGCCAGCGGCGGTGGGTGCACCGGCACCGGCGTTCGCCGTGGCGACGCTCGGCGGTGACTCGCTGCGTGTGGGGGGAAGCGCACGCCAACCCGTCACGCTGGTGAATGTGTGGGCGACGTGGTGCGGGCCGTGCAAGGCCGAGTTTCCCGAACTGCAGGCGCTGCACACGACGTACGCCCCGCGCGGGTTGCGCGTGGTCGCGATCTCGATCGACACCGATGGCGACGCCGAGGTGGCCGAGAGTGCGAAGTCGATGGGCGCGACATTTCTGATCGGGCGTGATCCAGCCGATCTGGTGCGCGGTCAGTTTGCGGCGGTGGGCATTCCCGAAAGCTGGCTGATTTCCGCCGACGGCCGCCTGCTCTGGCGCCACTCCGGCGCGATTCCGTTCGGCGACCGTGCGGTGCGCGCGGCGATCGACAGCGCGCTCGCCGACTGATGGACGCCCGGCCCCCGCGCATCACCCCGATGGTATTCGACTCCATTGGCGTCCATGGTCGCGATCTGTCACGGCTGCTCGCGGAAACGATCGAAGCGGCCGTGGTGGCGATCGCTCCGGATGGTATCGTCACGTATGCGTCGAGCTTCTTCGAGGAGCTGTTCGGGGCGCCGGTGGCGCACTTCGTCGGCGGGCATTTCACGGCGCTGCTCTCCGAGAAGGAACGCGCCATCGCCATGTTGCTGCTGGGCGGCATGACGACGGGTGGGCGGTTTCCGATCGCCACCTGGCTGCTCCGGCGCGCCGACCGTACCGAACTCTGGGTCGAATCACGCGTGACGATCATCCGCGATGGCGATGGCACCGTGACGGGTTACATCACCGTGACGCGCGACATGAGTGAGCGTCGGCTCGCACAGCAGATGCTCGCCCGCACGCGAGCGAACTATGACGCGCTGGTGCGTCGTGCGGTGTACGGTGTGTATCGTGCCGAGCGCAATCATCGTGTGCTGGATGCAAATCCTGCGATGATCGAGTTGCTGGGCTACGACACACGCGAGGAGCTCATGGCGCTGGATCTCGCGACCGATGTGTATGCCGACATCGCTGATCACGAGTGGATGGTGCGCACGGCGCAGCATGGCGAGCTGGATGACTGGGTGGAAGTCACCTGGCGTCGACGCGATGGGGAGCTGATCGACGTGCGACTGTCGCTGCGCATGGTGGAGGACGAGGACGGCGGGCCGCCGGTGTTCGAGGGGATCGCCGAGGATGTGACCGAGCGGCATCGCCGCGACGAGCGTCTTCGGCGCAGTGAGCGCATGGCGTCGCTGGGCCATATGCTGGCCGGCGTGGCGCATGAACTGAACAACCCGCTGGCGGCGATCAGCGGATTTTCACAATTGTTGCTGCGTGGTTCCTGGTCCGACGACGATCGCAAGGCGCTGGAGACGATCGGCCGCGAGGCGCGACGTGCCGAGCGTGTGGTGGGCGACCTGCTCACGTTCGCACGGCAGGGCAACGCGACGCGCAGTGAACTGGTGGATCTGCACGGCGTGATCCGGCACATCGTGGACACGCAGCACTATGCCCTCGACACTCGCGGCGTGCGTGTGCACCTCGCGCTGACGGCACTGCCGGTGTACGTGCAGGGCGATACGGCGCGCATCGAGCAGGTGATGCTCAACCTCGTCGTGAACGCGCGGCAGGCGCTCGAGGCGGTGCGCGGAACGCGGGCCCTGGGCCAGCTCCCGCTCGAGTTGCGCATCGTGACCGAAGTGGAGAGTGACGCGTATGTCGTGGTGAAGGTCGCCGACAATGGCGCCGGCATCTCCCCCGCACTGATCGGACGCATCTGGGACCCGTTCTTCACGACCAAGGAGGAAGGGGTCGGCACGGGACTCGGGCTGAGCGTGGTACACAGCATCGTCACGGAGCATGGCGGCATGGTGGATGTGCACAGCGAGATGGGACGTGGCACCGAGTTCATGATCCGACTGCCGATGGCGAGCCTGCCGGGCGAACCGCAAGCGCCCGCAGACATTGGCGACATGCGGCTCCCGGCGGCCCGTGGTGACGCGCCGCCGTCGGGACGCGCGCTGGATATTCTGGTGGTGGACGACGAGGCCTCGATCATCAGTTTTCTGACCCGCTTCCTCACCTCGCGCGGCCACGCCGTGGTGGCGGCCAGTGACGGGCTGCATGCGCTGCGGATCGCGGAGCAGTTCACCTTCGACGTGGTGGTGTGCGACCTGCACATGCCGGAGATGGATGGGGTGGAGCTGATCCGGCGGATGCGGATGCTCCCGAGCTGCGCGCGAACACGCTACGTGCTGAGCTCAGGGGACGGACCCGAGTCGCCCATGATGGCCCGGGCGCAGGCGCTGGGAGTGGACGGGTTGCTGGCCAAGCCGTACACGATCGACCAGCTGGTGGCAGTGGTGGATGGCAGCCCGTCGCCCTGACCCTGCCCGCTGGCGCGGTGGGCACACGGCGCTTCCACAGGGTGTTATTGTATTCCTTGCCGGTGGATAGGCCCCGGTATCCCGTCGCACGAGGAGCTTTCGCCCGATGGCCAGCCCCACCGAAGGACGTCACGTCCCGATCACTCCGACCAAGGAAGGGTGGCCGTATGCCATCCTCACGACGCTGGTTGCCGTCGCACTCTGGTTCGGCGCATGGAGCATTCACAAGGCGACATATCGCGATCCCACGGATCCGATGTTCCGCGCGAAGGGTGCGGTGCCACACACCTCCACGGTGAAGCCAGCGCCTTCGGCTCCGGCAGCGGCCGAGCACTGAGCGCGTTCGCTGTTGCAGGATCGGCGGGGCACACCATCACGGTGCGTCCCGCTTTCTTGTTGCTGCGCCCGCAAAGGTTGGCGTCGCGACATTCATGCATGATTTTGCAATCATGACGACGACCGGGAATTCCGCTCCATCGGACGAGACACCCGTCAGCCTGCCGGGCTTCGCAATCACCGGACTGACTCCCGATGATGCCACGGTGCAGGCGGCCACGATGCTGATCGTGCTGCTGGCCGCCGAGGGGGCGAACGTGGCCGCGATGGTCCCGGTGGAGACGGGGCTCGACGACCCTTGCGAGGCGGGGAGCCGCGGCTCGCTGATCCGCTGGGCCGCGGGTCATCTGGACGATCCGCGTCAGGTGACGCCTTTCGCCCTCGAAGCCGACCGCTCGGCGATGCATGCCGCCGACGCCTCCGGCACGCTGCTGCACGGCGCAGCTTTCGACCGTGCCCGCGAGCAACTGAGCGCAGGGCGCTCGGTGCTGGTGGTGAGCGATGCCGTCGGCATGCTGGATCCGATCACGCCGTCGCTCACCATGCTCGACCTCATTGCGCGGTGGGAGCTCGGCCTGCTGCTGGTGGAACCGGTGAGCCGTTGGGCCGTTGGACACGTACGATTGCTCGCCGCAGTCCTGATGGCGCGTGGCCTCACCATTGCTGGCGTGGTGCTGTCAGACGCTGGCAGTGGCGCTGCTGCGGATCCGGAGGGCGTCACCGCCATTCAGGAGACGCTCGCCGCCCTGCTCGACTGCCCCGTGCTGCTGCTGCCGCGGGTGCTGTCGCTGCACGATCGCGGCGAACTCCTGACGGCGGCGCGCGACTGCGGGATGCATCGTTTCGTGACGCGGATCGTGCCGCGTAACGAACCCACGCCTGAGCGAATCCAGCCCCAATGAGCTCCATCGCCGACCTGCGGCGCGACTACGCGCTCGCCTCACTCGACGTCACCGATGTCGTCGCCGACCCGATCGCGCAATTCAGCCGCTGGTTCGCCGACGCCACCGAGGCGCAGATCACCGAGCCGAATGCGATGACGCTCGCGACGATCGGCGACGCCGGTTTTCCCGATGCGCGCATCGTGCTGTTGAAGGGTGTGGACGCGCGCGGCTTCACCTTCTTCACCGACTATCGGAGCCGGAAGGGGCGCGACATCGAAACGCATCCCCAGGCGGCGCTGGTGTTCTTCTGGCAGGAGCTGGAACGGCAGGTGCGCATCCGGGGCCACGTCGTGCAGCTCCCCACCGCGGAGTCGGCGACGTATTACGACTCGCGGCCGCGCGGCAGCCGGATCGGAGCGTGGGCGAGTGTGCAGAGCAGTGTGATCGCCGAGCGCTCGGTGCTCGAGGCACGGGTGCGCGAGGTGGAGTCGCGCTTTCCCGGCGACGCCGCGCCGCCGCTGCCGCCGCACTGGGGTGGGTTCGTGGTGCAGCCGGTGCAGATCGAATTCTGGCAGGGACGACAGAGCCGCCTGCACGACCGGTTGCGCTATCGGCTCGAGGATGGCGCGTGGACGCTCGAGCGGCTCTCGCCCTGAGTTGATGTTCCGGTGTGGAAACCGGAGCGGCACCGACGCCATTCGCACGGCATGACTCCTCCCGTCCATCTCATTCTCGGTGCCACCGGCGGCATCGGATCGGCTCTCGCCCGTCAGCTCGCCTCCGAAGGCGCGCGTCTCGTACTGGCGGCACGCAATGAGGCCGCGCTGTCGGCCCTTGGCAGCGAACTTGGCGCGAACACGTTGGTAGTGGATGCGACCGTGGCTGCCGACATCGATCGCGCGGTGGAGACGGCGGTGCAGACGTACGGTCGGATCGATGGCGCCGCGAATTGCGTGGGCTCGATACTGCTCAAGCCGGCACACCTCACGCGCCCTGAGGAGTTCGATGACGTGATCGCCGTGAACCTGCGCTCGGCGTTCTCGCTGGTGCGCGCGGCGACGCGGCCGATGATGAACAACACCGAACCGGCGGGTGGCAGCATCGTGCTGGTCGCATCGGCCGCGGCGCGGATCGGGCTGGCGAACCACGAGGCGATCGCAGCGGCCAAGGGCGGCATCATGTCGCTCACACTGTCGGCGGCGGCGAGCTATGCGGCGAAGCAGGTACGAGTGAACTGCGTCGCGCCCGGCCTGGTACGCACGCCGCTCACGGCGCGCATCACCGGTAATGCTGCGGCGGAGCAGTCGTCACTGGCGATGCATGCCATCGGCCGGCTGGGCGAGCCCGGTGACGTGGCACGTGCGATTGCGTTCCTGCTCGATCCGCAGAACAGCTGGATCACTGGGCAGACGCTGGGCGTGGACGGCGGGCTGGGAACGCTGCGGAGCCGGTGACGTTCCGTTGCAGCCGCACATAGGTCGCGCGCCGTCGGATCGAGTGCACTGCGTCTCGTGATGCCGCGCTTGCGACTCGCCTACTGCCCGCGCATCACCGGCATCCAGCGCGCGATCATCTCCGGCCCCGGATATCCGGGCACCGTCTCCACGATGCGACCGCTGCTGTCGGTGCGCGCGAACACCGGCGTGCCGGGAATGCGGAAGGTGAGCAGCACCTGATCGCTCTCGCCGTCGGGACCGGCGCTGAACGCGCCGCGCACACCGAGTGACGTGAGCATCGAGCGGCCGATCGCCTCGCCCTCCAGCGTCACGACGCGAAGCATCGGCACGCCGCCACTGCCCTGCATCGCCGCGATGTCCTTCATCGCCGTGCGGCAGAAGGAGCAGCTCTTCGAGTTCACCATCAGGATTGCCGGTTGTCCGCGTGGCGTGAGGGCCACGCGCGCATCGGACGAATCGCGCACCATCAGGTTGGTCACGGCGGAACGCGCCTGCCCCACGGCGGGATCGTCAGTGGCCATCGGAACGGGGGTGCGATCAAAGGCGAAGCGCCCGATCAGCGCGAGTCCCAGTGCACCGGCCAGCACCCATGCCAGCATCTCGCGACTGCCGACCTTCTTGTCTGACGTCTCGGTGCTCATGCCCAGCTCTCGGCTTCGTTCGCCAGCTCGTCGAGCAGCTTGACGTACGTGTCGTATCGGACCGACGAGATGTCGTCGCGTGCGAGCGCCTCGCGCACCGCGCAGCCCGGCTCCACCACATGCACACAATCAGCAAAGCGACACTCGCCGAGGTACGGCCGGAACTCGGGGAAGTAGCCGTCGAGATGTTCGGCGGTGAGTCCCCACATGCCGATCTCACGGAGTCCGGGCGTGTCCACCACGAAGCCGCCGTTCGGCAGCGGATGCAGCAGCGCGCCGACGGTGGTGTGCCGTCCCTTGTTGACGCTCTGACTGATTTCTGCCACGCGCAGATCGAGGCCGTGGAACATGGCGTTCATCAGGCTGCTCTTGCCCACGCCACTGGGTCCGCTGAGCGCGGTGGTACGCCCTTCGAGCACGGCGCGGAGTGTCTCGAGGCCGCGACCTGTTTCGGTGCTGGTGACATGCACCGGATACCCCGCCCGCTCATAATCGGCGAAGCGGAGACGGATGCTTTCGGGCGGCACCAGATCGGACTTGTTGATGACGATCCGGGCGGCGATGTCATTCGCCTCGGCGATGATCAGGAAGCGGTCGATCATGCGTGGATGCGGCTCGGGGTTGGCGGCCGCGAACACCAGCAGCACCTGATCCACATTGGCGGCGACGATGCGTTGCCCATGTCCACCACCCGGTGCGCGGCGCGCGAGCTGCGACCGGCGCGGCATGATCTCGGCTATCGCCCAGCTGGCCCCCTCCTCGTCCTGCTCGATGCGCACCTCGTCGCCCACCGCCAGCTTGAGCGACGGCGCTTCCTGCTCGTCGTTGCGCTCATCACGCTTCTCAGCGCGCGATTTCACACTGGCGCGTGCCCGGCCGCCATCCTTCTCGGCACGGGCATGCTTGCCCTTCGCGTCGTCATGACGCTTGAGCCGACCGCGGAGTGCGGCTTCGATCACGTCGCCATTTGCGCGGCGCACGCGCCAGATACCGCCGGTTCCACCCAGGATGGTGCCCGCATTGCCGGTGTCGATTACGCCCGGCTCAGTCATGCGAGGGCTTCGGCTGCGGCGCGTCGCCGTCCGTCTCATCGCGCATCACGTCGAACCACCGGCGCGACGGCTTCGGTGCCGTCTCGACGATGCGCGCCTCGAGCAGATCGCGCACCTGCAGCAGCGTGAAGGCACCGAGTGCGGCCCGCGCTCCGTCCGGCGTCGTGGCGCGGGTGAGATAGTCGGTCTCGAGATGGCCTTCGACACCCGATTCACCGAGCCGACGCCAGCGCAGAAACAGCAGGTAGGCAGCCCACAGCGTGCCGGCCTCGTTCACCTGATCAACGGCCAATTCCACGGAATACGAGAAACTGTCGCTGCCCTCGAAGGCTGCCGGCCGACCATGCACCAGCGCATACCCACCGATGGTGTTTTCATCGCCCAGGCTGTAGTCCGCCGGCAGGTGCTGCCCGCTCACCGGTTCACCATGCGCCGGCGCGGCTCACGACGGCATCATGCAGAACGCCGCCCGCCGATCATTTCCTTCATCACGTTGCCGGCCATGAACGCCATGTTGGCAGGGCGCTCGGCGAGACGGCGCATCAGGTACGGGTACCATTGCGTTCCGAATGGCACGTAGCAGCGGATGCGGTAGCCGTCGCGCACCAGCCCTTCCTGCAGATCGCGGCGCACGCCGAACAACATCTGAAATTCGAAGCGATCGCTGGCGATGCCCTTCTCCTTCGCAAAGCGCTTGGCCTCGGCAATGATCACTTCGTCGTGCGTGGCAATGCCGGGATAGTTGCCGTGCTCCATCAGGTGATGCATGGCGCGTACATAGCACTTGTCGACGTCTTCCTTCTCGGGATACGCCACCTCGGCCGGCTCCTTGTAGGCGCCTTTGCAGATGCGGACGCGGGCGCCGAGTTCGCTGGCACGCCTGGCATCCGCCTCGGTGCGGTACAGATAGCTCTGGAGCACGATGCCGACGTTGGCGCGATAATCGGGATAGAAATGCTGCTCGAACAGGTCGAGCGTCTTCTGTGTGTAGGCGCTCGACTCCATGTCGAGACGGACGAAGCTGCCGTACTGCTTCGCGCGTTCGAGAATTTCGCGCGTGACCTTCACGCAGAGCTCGTCCGAGATGTCCATGCCCATGGCCGTGAGCTTGAGCGAGACGTTCGCATCGAGCTTCTCGCGGGCGATGAGATCGAGCAGCTGGAGATACTCACGTTGCGACGTGTAGGCCTCCTTCTCGTTCGTGGTGCTCTCTCCCAGCAGATCGAGCGACGCCGTGATGCCCTTGGCGTTGAGACTCCGCACCGCCTCGATCGCGCTGGTCACCGATTCGCCGGCCACGAAACGGGAGGCAAAAGACTTCGCAATGCCGTTATGACGAACGAAGTCGAAAATGCCCTGCTGATTGGACAGGTACAGGAGCGCGTTGCGCAGCATCAGAACGCTTGGAGACGAGTGACCGCGCCACCGCAGCCCGCGGGACGCCAAGCTGTAAATATAGCGTCAGACGCGTGAAAATCCGGCGATCTAGCGCGTCGCCGTACGCGTGAGCAGGCGGAGTACGGGATGGTATTTCCCCATCCGAAGGCGCTCGTCGAAGAGGTTCCAGGTGGTGGCGCCATCGTTGGACTGCGGTTCCAACAACTGCGCTGCCACCAGCAGCTGGCGCTGCGCGGCAGGGACCCATCGCCAGTCGGGTGAGGGCTTCATGCGCAGGGCCACCCAGTGTCCGAACAGGCGCACCTCGCGATGGCCCTGGAAGGCGCGCGGCGACCGCTGCACGGAGTCGAGGTAGAACCGTTCCACGCTGAGCGCGGCGGAGCCGGGCACGCGCGCGCGCACTTCGACACCATGACGGGCGAGGAGCGTGAGCAGGGCGGTGTCGGCGGCTTCGACCAGCCAGCCACCCGGCGGCACGGTCGTGACGCGGGTGGGATCGAACCGGTCGCGAACCGCCAGGCGCTGCGGCGCGATGCGCCCGGTGCGCCGGAGGCCGGGTGGCACACCGGGCTCCGCCAACAGACTGTCGGGATCGGCCTCGAGCGCCTCGACCAGCACGTCATCCTGGCGCGGCGAGGTGGTGAGCTGCGTTTCCAGCACCAGGCCGCGTGCGGCGATGCCGGAGGCCAGAGCACGGCGGGTGGCGGTGACGCGGGCGAGGATCGTCGGATCGGCACCAATGGTGCCGAGCAGCTCGCGAATGAAGGCGTCGGTACTGCGCACGCGCACGCCGAATGGATCGTGCGAGTAGGCCTCGCTGAGCACCGAGACGCCACCGGTGAGTCCGAAGTAGTTGGAGCCGAACCGCGGGCGCGAATCGTAGGTGAACCAGCCCTCCTTCTTCGCGTCGAGTGTCACTTCGCGCGCATAGCTGTCGCTGAAGTTGCCGTACGCATACGTCTTCACCCCGCGTTGTTCGAGCCGGCGCCGGATGCCCGTGAGCAGCGTGTCGCCGGTGAAGGCGGCGAGCGGTGCACCGGGATGCAGCGACGGCGACCAGGTAAGGGAGTAGCCGTGGTAGCTGCCGTTGGTGGTGTGCAGGTCCACGAACACATCGACGCTGCCATTGGTGAGCATCGGCAGCATGGCGCGCGTTTCAGGCGCTTCGGCCTTGATATAGTCGCGATTCAGGTCGAGACCAGCGCCGTTGGCACGCTCACCGATCACGGCCGGGCCAAGTTGCGCCGTGCGATTGCGGGACTGCGGACCGAGCGCCTCGTTACCATCGGCGTTGTACATCGGGATCACGATCAGCGTGAGGCTGTCGAGCAGATTCGGCTTCGCATCGGTGACGACGGTGCGCAGCAGCGCAAGCACCGCCTCTTTCCCTTCCACTTCGCCGGCGTGGATGTTGGCTTGCAGCAGCACCACAGGGCGGCGGCGTGGTGCGGCCATCAGCTGGTCGCAGTCGGCGGCGGTGCGGCTGCTGCGCGCGCAGACCGTCACGGCGATGAGCGGTCGTCCACGCGATGACACACCGAGGCGTGTGAGGCGCATGATCCGGTTCGGTGCGGCCTTGAGACGCACCGTGTCCAGAAAGGCCATCGCCTCCTCGTACGACGTGGTCTCGCAGAATCCGGTGCGTTCGGCGCGCGTCGCCGGTGACGGCATCGGTGACGGCAGGTCGGGTGCGCAGCGCCAGGCCGGTGCGCGACGTGGCGCCGTGCGCACGGCCTCGCCTGCGATACGCTGTCGCTCGGACGCGTCATTGGAAACAGGCTGACGCGCGGTGGAGCACGCGGCAAGGGTCACGACCGCACTGAGCACCACACCGACAGTCTTCACAGGTTCTCGCGGAGGAAGCAGATAAGTGACTCGTACAGTTGCGGCTCGGTTTTTCCGCCGCCGCCCTCGCAGCTGCGATACATGACCGGCGAGCCTGCCGTCAGGGAGCGGGCCGCGCCGGCATGCGGCGGCCTTCACCTTCGAGACGGAAGACCGCGATCGGTGAGCGCCACGCCGTGGAATCACGGTCGCGGTACGCGGTGACGAACCATCGATAATTCTGCGACAGCGAGTATTCGAAGTTCGCCGGGATCACCACCTGGGTGTCGGTCGTGACCGCAGTGAAGATCGGGACTTCGATGGAGTCGGAGAGAACCACCTCGTACCGGGACGCTCCGGCGGCCGGGTGCCAGCTGATCAGGCGGTCACCTACCTTGACGTATCCCACGGGCGACGCGAGGGCGACGGTGAGTCCCTCCCTGCCGCGCACCAGGGTCGCAGCGGCATCGCTCGCCGGCTTGCAGGCGGCGAGCAGCGTGAGGAGCACGATCGTGAGCGGCAGACGGGGCATCAGCGGCGACCAGGTTCTTGAAACGTGAGCGTGGAGAATGAGCCAGTCCGACGACCGGACGCAGCATCATGATGGCAATCTGCAAGATACCGAATCGCGGCTGGTATCCGATGCCCGGCCCGGAGTCGCGCGCCTGCTCGGGAGGGGTGCCCGCCTGAACGCTCCATACATTATCAGGATCATGCGATCCCTCCCCGGCATCCTGGCTGCGATGGTACTTCCCGTGACGATCGGTGCCCAGTCGGCGGCCGATGTGCGGGCACTCGACACGCTGCCGCCGCGCGCATTGCCGGTGCTGGCGCAGCGGGCCAACGCCACGAATCGCGTGCCGATGCAGGAAGCGGCCTGGCGTCGCTGGGCGGTTGCGGCGCCGCAATCTCCGGCGCCGCGGCTCGCACTGGCAGCGTTGACCCGCACCGACCTCCGGTACGACGAGGGGCAGGCGTGGGTCGACAGCGCCGCGCGACTGGTCACCACGCCGCTGTGGCGTGCGGCCGTGGCGCGCGAGCGGATCGCAATGCGGATGGTGCGCGGCGAGTACACGGGAGTGGACTCGATGGTGCGCGCTCTCTCCTCCGACACTGCCGGCCTGCCGGCCAGCGAGCAGGCCGAGATGCTGTATCTGCGCATGGCTCAGGCGCGACGCACGGCGCGGCCGGTGACGATGGCGACCATCGACACGATCGCCACGTTCACCGCGCCGGGTGATTCCGCGATGCGCGCGCGACTGCATTGTTTCCGCGCGATGACCGATCCACAGCGCGCCGAGATGCATGCTGATTCGTCCGTCGCCATCGCAATGGCCACCGGCATACCCATGATTGCTGCCAGCTGCCAGTTGATGCTCGGTAGGATATTTATCGGCATCGGTGACATGCAGCGGGCAGCGCGCTGGCTGCAGCGCGCCGAGACGACCAGCCGCGCGGCGCACGACGACCCGACGCTCGCCCTCACGTTGCAGTGGCGCGGGAGTCTGGAACGGACGCTGGGCGATGTGCCGGACGCGCGGCGCTGGTACACCGAGTCGATCCGCGTGGCGCAGCGCAGCAACAACCGCAACGTCGAGGCGTGGTCGCTGCTGGGGCTGGCCACGACGGCTCGCGCGGTCGGCGACGCGAGCTCCGCCACCAGTGCCTTGAACCGGGCGGTGATGCTCTTCGAGGCGACCGGCGATGTCATCGGCGTGATGAATGCCCGACTCGAGCAGGCGCAGGCACAGATCCTGGTGCGTGATCTGGATGGAGCGGAGCAGCTGGCGCGAGCGCTGCGCACGCAGGCACAGGCGCGCGCGGACGACAGCGCCACGCTGCGCGCGATCTACCTGCTGGCCGACATCGCGATGCGACGCGGCCGGCTCGAGGAGTGCGCGACGCTGCTCGACGCGGCCGAGCCGCACATCGAGACGCTGGGTGCGGCGTGGCGTACACAGCTCATCGAGTATCGCGGCATGCTGGCGCAGCGGAATGGCGAGAGCGCCCGCGCCATCGCAACGCTCACCGATGTGCGGAAATTGTATTCGAGCAAGCAGGATCTGTATCTGCACAACATCGACGGTGCACTGGCGCTGGCATGGCTCGACGCGGGGGACACGGCGCGCTCCGCGACACTGCTGGATGAATCGAGTCGCCATCTGGACGCCGTGCGTGATACACTCGCCGTGGCAGGACTCCGAAAGGTGGTGGGTGCGCTCGACAACTGGGGTGGAACGAGCGGCAACATCGATGAGGCGATGGCGGCATTCGTGACATCGCCGCGCTGGCTGCCGACGGTCTTCATGGTGACCGAGCGTTCCCGGGCCCGCGCACTGCTCTCCGGCGCGGTGGCGAACGAGGCCGACACGAGCTCGGTGGAAATCGGGGCGGCACGCCGGCGGGTGCGGGCGAGTTCGACGGTGCTGGCCGAGGTGCAGCGTGCCATGAAGCCGAATACGGCGATGCTGATCTACGCGGGCGGCCATGCGCGTGCGCGCACGTCGATGATGCTCGTGACGCGCACCACGGCGCGCGGCTTCACCCTCGCGCCGCTCGATTCACTGGACAGCGACATCGTGCGTTGGCTGGCATTGCTGGAGAGTGGTGAGTCTGGTGCCGGAGCCGGCCGTCGCGTGGCCAAGTCCGTACTCGGCAACGCGCTGCGCTCACTGCCGTCGAGCATACGCCGTCTCGTCATCGTACCACATGGCCCGCTGTACCGGGTGCCGTTTCAGGCATTGCCCATTGGCGCGGGGGTGCTCGGCGATCGCGTAGTGGTCACGATTTCGCCGTCGGTGTCGCTGGCGATGGCATATGCGGCCGATCCGCGCACCGCGCCAGCGCGGGTGCTGGCCTTGGGAGCCGGCGACACGCAGGTGCAGAGCGGCACGCCGCAATCGCTGGAACTGCTGGTGGAGCGCACGTCGCGCAGTGATCCACTGGCGCCGCTGCTGGCGGCCGGCGACGAGGCGCGTGCCGCAGCACGCTGGGCAGCCGGTTCGCTGGCACTGACGGGCGAACTCGCCTCCGAGTCTGCGCTGAAGCGCGAGGCGCGCAGCGCGTACACGGTACTGCATGCCGCAGCGCATGCCCTGACGAGCGATCAGGCGCTGGGCGCCAACTACCTCATCCTGCGGGCCGACGGGGTGGACGACGGCTACGTCTCGGGTGGTGAACTGGCCACGCTCAGTCAGGGGATGTCGATGGTGGTGCTGTCGGGGTGCCGCACCACGGGCGACTTCGGCTCGCGCGGCGACGCCGTGGACGGCCTCGTGGCGCCGCTGCTCGCGCGCGGCGTGCGCACGGTCATCGCCAGCCACTGGGCGGTGAGCGATCGGTGGACGAGCGTGCTGATGGAACGCTTCTATCAGCGCCTCGCCGCCGGCGCCAGCACGGCCGACGCGATGAACGACGCACAGGCATCCTTGCGTCGTGCCGGTGTGCCGGCGCGCTTCTGGGCCGCGTTCAGCGTGATCGGCGACGGCTCCCTGTCGTTCACGCCGGCCGCTGTGCCCAGATAGCTGGACCGGGACTCCGGCGTGCTGCGAACTGCCACGGCGAACTGCAACTGCAACTGAAAAACTGCAACTGCAACACCCCTCACACGGAGCCGCGGATACACGGAGGGTTCTTGCATCAGGCAACCGTCGGTGCAAGGCAGAAGTCGAGAACGGCTTTGGGAACTGCGCTCGTGAAACGCTGTTCCCAAAGCATTTTGCAGTTTCTCCGTGCTTCCGCGGCTCCGTGTGAGGGGTGTTGCAGTTGCAGTTGCTGTTCGCAGTTGAGCAGTTGAGCAGTTGCAGTTGCTGTTCACCGCCTGAGAGCTATCGGACGATGAGCTTCTCGACGCGGGAGCGGATCTCGGAGCCGTCGGGGGCGCGGGAGCGGACCCACCAGCGATAGACGCCGGAGCGGAGGGTGCCACGCGGGACGAGGGCAGAGGTGGCGTTGGTCTCGGTCGCAAAGACCGGATCGTCATTGGCGTCGAGGATCTCGACGCGATAGCGCGACGCCGTCTGGATCCCCTTCCAGGCCAGCGTGATCGGCGCGACCGCGGAGGCCGGCGGCACGCTCAGCAGCTCGACGGCTGATCCCGCAGCGCGCACCTGGTCAGCAGCGGGGGGCAGCGTGAACACGTACCAGCTCGTACCCGCGACGAGAGTCAGCGAGGCGGCGAGCAGGACCGGCTTCAATATCGACTTGAGCCGTCGACGCCGGTCGGCGGTGGGGGTGGGCGCGAAGGCGAGTGAGACCGCGCGCGGCAGCGGCGCGCCAGAGACATTCGAGGCAGCATCGGGGCTCGACGATCGGGCCGCGACGAGATGAGCGAGTGTGACGATGCCGTCCTGGCTGCCAAGCAGCTGCTCGATGACGGTGAGCTGGGCCTCATCGGCAGCCAGGTCCTCGATCAGCAGGTCGGTCGCCTCATCGCCGGGGAGCGGCTCGGGTGACGACACACGACGCAATTCCTCGGCATGCGTGAACGCATCGCGGAGCGACGCGGGCACGGACCCGGGATCAAGCGGCAGCGGCTCATGTTCCGGACTGATCATTTCTCACTCCCCCATTCAATCCCGCGCGCAACCAGATAGCCACGGAGATCAGACAAACCACGGTACAGCAGATTCCGGGTCTTGGCCTCACTCCAACCGAGGAGCGCCTCGATCTCATCGCGGCGAAATCCCTCGAGGTGCAGTTTGACCACAGTCCGGCGAGACAGCCCCAACGATTTCACGCCGGCCTGAACGACGATGCCAAGCGATGCCGCCTCTGCGTCGGCGTCGGGTCCCGGCCCTGGAGCGGGTAACGGGAGATCCTCGACCGGGTCGTGCATTGCAGCGCGGCGGCGACGGCGCAGCAGATCCAGAATCGCAGTCGTGACCACGCGTTGCAGATAAGACGCAGAAAGCTTCGTGATGTTCTCAGGGTTTCCGCACACCCGCCACAAACGGATGCGGACTTCCTGCTCAGCCTCCCCGATGTCACTGGGTGGAAGCCGGTAGCGGGCCCCAGTGGCGCGAATTGAGCCCGAAAAGCGCCGAACGATTTCATCCAGCAACAGGGAGAGCTGCCGGTCGTCTGGTGGCGCATCGTCGCCGGACTCGTCCTGTGCCCCCCCGCCCGGTCTGCGGATCACACCGGCTTCCCCGTGGCTGGATGAAACCGCTCACCATTCGCAGCCATGTCACGCAGGCTCCCGGCAGCCTGATAGCGCCCCGGGAACTCGCGCTCCAGCGTATCCAGCGTCGCCACCACAGCGGCGGCACCGGTGCGGTCGATGAAGCGGAACGGCCCGCCACGGAATGGCGGAAATCCGATGCCGAAGACCGCGCCGATGTCGCCGTCACGCGCTGAGCGGAGAATTCCATCCTCGAGACAGAGCACCGCCTCGTTGAGCATGGCATACACGCAACGCTGCACGATTCGCGCCGCACTTTCGGTGCTGCGCTTCTGGCCGGTGGGCAGCAGATCGTACACGCTGCTGTCGACGCCGCCCTTCTTGCCGGCATCGTCGTATTGGTAGAAGCCGCGCTTGCCCTTCCGTCCCAGACGACCGGCGCGGATCACACGCGGTATCGACTCATTCGGCGCCATTCGTGCGCCGAAGGCTTCCGCGACGATCACACCGGCCTTCGAGGCGACGTCGAGCCCGACCTCGTCCACCAGCGTGATCGGCCCCACGGGGAAGCCGAACTTCACCAGCGCCTCATCGATCGCCTCGATGCTCACCCCTTCGTCGAGCAGCAGACCGGCCGCGTTCACGTAGGGCGCCAGCATCCGGTTGGCGTAGAAGCCCGGCCCGTCCCGCACCACGATCACCGTCTTGCCGAGCTTCCGTCCATAGGCCACCGCGCTCACCACCACCTCGGGATCGTTGCCCGGGTGCGTGATGATCTCGAGCAGCGGCATCTTGTGCACCGGCGAGAAGAAATGCATGCCGAGCACCCGCTCGGGACGCGCACTGACACTGGCGATGCGGCTGATCGGGATGGTACTGGTGTTGCTGGCGACGATCGCGCGCGGCGGCACCACTGCCTCGATCTCACGCAGCACCTGATGCTTCACCTGCAGGTCCTCGAACACGGCCTCGATGACCATGTCGACGCTGCCGAAGCCGGAGTAGTCGGTGGTGCCGCTGACGTTGAGCAGCAGGTCGTCGAACTGCGGGCGCGTGACCTGCTTCTTCACCAGCTTCTCGCGCATCACCTCACGCACGGCGGCCAGTCCCTTCGCCACGCGCGAGACGTCGGCGTCCTTCAGGCGCACGATGGTCCCGGCCGCACTGGCCACACTGGCGATGCCGGCGCCCATGAACCCCGCGCCGAGAATGCCAAGCCGCGACACCGGCAGCTGTTTTGGTAGATTTTCGATACCATCTACACCCTGGTCGCGCTTGAGCGCCGTGGTGGCGAAGAACAGGAACACCAGCTCCTGCGATTCGGGCGTCATGGCGAGCTCGCCGAAGAGGCGCGCCTCGGTCTGGTAGCCGTCGCCATCGCTGCCGTAGCCGGCGGCCACGGCGTCGAGCGCGGCGAGGGGCGCGGGATAGAGCCCCTTCGTCTTGGCCAGCACCCCTTCCTTCGCCTTCCGGAACACGATCGCGCGCCCGATCGGATTCTCGTCGAGCAGCATCTCGCTGGCCCCCTTCTGCTTCGCCTCTCGGCGACGGGTACCGGCGGCCAGTTCCTGCGCACGCTGCATTGCGACGCGGCGCAGGATGCTCGGATGCACCATCTCATCGACGAGGCCAAGCTGCAGCGCCTTCTTCGCCCGGACGGTCTTGCCGGTGAGAATCATGTCGAGCGCCGCCTGCAGGCCGATCAGCGCCGGGAGCCGCTGCGTGCCGCCGGCACCGGGAATGAGGCCGAGCTGCACCTCCGGAAGCGAGATGGCAGTCTTCGGACTGTCGGTGGCAATCCGCCAGTGCGTCGCCAGCGCCAGCTCGGTACCTCCGCCCAGGCAGCCGCCATGAATGGCACAGACCACCGGCTTGCCATCAGCCATGGCCTGAAATGCGGCGTGTCCGGAGCGCGAGGCCTGTTCGGCATCAGCGGCGGTCCGGAACGAGAGAAAGGCCTCGATGTCGGCGCCGGCGATGAAGTTGTCACGCTTGCCGCTGATCATGACCACGGCCTTGATGGCGGGATCACGCTGAATGCTCGCGAACGCGTCGCGCAGCTCGTCCTGTGCCGAAGCGGTGAGCACGTTCACCGGCGAGCCCGGCAGGTCGATGGTGAGCACGGCAATGCCGTTCTCGACCTGCATGGTGATCGCGCGCTGGGAAGTTTCGGGTGCGGTCATGGCGGAGTGTGAAGGCGTCAGGCGCGTTCGATGACCATCGCAAAGCCGAGCCCGCCTGCGGCGCAGACCGTCAGCAGGCCGAACTGGCCACCGCGCCGGGTCAGTTCGTTGCAGAGCGTGGTCGTGATGCGTGCCCCGGTGGCACCGAACGGGTGGCCGATCGCGAGCGAGCCGCCCATCACGTTCAACCTGGCGCGGTCGACTTCACCAACCGGCTTCGACAACCCGGCGCGCTCCGCCCACATCTGACTCTCGAAGCCGCGCAGGTTGCTGAGCACCTGCGCGGCGAACGCCTCGTGCATCTCGATCAGGTCGATGTCGCCCAGCGTCAGTCCGGCGCGTGCCAGTGCCCTGGGCGCCGCGATGACGGGTGCCTGCAGCAACTGTTCCCCCGGATCCACCGCTGCGGTGGCGTAGCTGCGGATGAAGCCGATCGGCTGATATCCAAGCGCCGCCGCCTTTTCCTCGCTCATCAGGAGCAGGGCGCCGGCGCCATCGGTCAGCGGTGAAGCGTTACCGGCGGTGACGGTGCCGTAGCGCTTGTCGAAGACCGGCTTCAGCGCGGCAAGCGCCTCGAGTGAGCTGTCCTCGCGCACACCGTTGTCGGTCGTGGCGATCTTGTCGTACTTCGGCGGCACGTAGACCGGAAACATCTCGGCCGACAGACGCCCGTCGCGCAGTCCGGCGGCAGCGAGACGATGCGAACGAAGCGCAAAATCATCCTGCTCCTCCCGGGTGATGCCATTGAGCTTCGCCATCTTCTCGGCGCTCTGCCCCATGCTCTCGCCGGTGGTCGGTTCGGCGATCGCCGGAGCCACCGGCACCAGATCCTTCGGGCGCACCTTGGAGAAGGCGCTGAACTTCTGGGTGATGCTGCGGGCCTTGTTGGCAGCCATCAGCACATCCGTGAAGCCGGGCGAATGCAGGATCGGCACGTTGGACAGCGACTCCGCACCGCCGGCAATCACGCAATCCATCTGGCCCAGCGCGATCTGGTCGGCCGCATCGGCAATGGCCTGGTTGGCACTGGCACAGGCGCGACTCACGCTCCAGGCATCGACCGTCTTGCCGAGCAGTGGCATCAGCGAGACCTCGCGGGCGATGTTCGGCGCCTGCACGCTTTGCACGACGGTACCGAAGACGACCGCGTCGACGTCGGATCCGTTGAGATTCGTGCGCTGTATCAGCTCGGCGACGCAGAGTCGGCCCAGCTCGATGGCGGAGAGCGACTTGAAAAGCGTGCCGGCCTTGCTGAACGGGGTTCGAACTCCCGTAACGATGGCCACGCGACGCAGCAATGCATGCGATGTCATCATCATAAGTTAGCCGTCGGAAACGGACGTGTGCCATGTACGTTCACCGAGAGCGACCCACCGAACCCGCACGTCCTCACTGTGCCCCTGCCCTTCCAGCACGATCCGCTTCGCACACCGGCTCTGGGCCTCGCATCCCGAGGGCTGACCTGGACGGCGCTCCAGGGCGCGCCGTTCGACCTGCTGGTGGTGGGGGGCGGCATCACCGGTGCGGGCGTGGCGCGCGATGCGGCGCTGCGCGGGCTGCGCGTGGCACTGGTGGAAGCCGACGACTGGGCCAGCGGTACGTCGTCGCGGTCATCGCGTCTGGTGCATGGCGGGGTGCGCTATCTGGAGCATGGGCACCTGCACCTGGTGTTCGAGGCGAGTCGGGAGCGTCGCACGCTGCTGAAGATCGCGCCTCACCTGGTGCGCCCGCTGCGCTTCACCTGGCCGGTGTATGCCGGCGCGCGCATCGCCCGCTGGAAGCTGCGCGCCGGGCTGCTGGCGTACGACGTGTTGTCGCTGTTCCGCAACGTCGGCACGCACCACGGTGCCTCGCGGCAGACCATTCTGCAGCGCGAGCCGGCGATGCGCAGCGACGGGCTGCTTGGCGGCGCGCGCTACTGGGACGCCAGCACCGACGACGTGCGGCTGACGCTCGCGAACGTGCTGTCAGCCGCCGAGGCGGGAGCGGTGGTCATGAATCACGTGGCGGTGAGTGCGTTCGCGCACGACGCGGGTGCGCGGGTGTGCGGCGCTCAGGTGATCGACCGCACCACGGGCTTGCAGGCGATGGTGGCGGCGCGGGTGGTGGTCAATGCCACGGGTCCGTGGAGCGATGTGACACGGCGCATGGATGACGGCGCGGACCATGCCGCGGTTCTCGGCAGCAAGGGGGTGCACATCGCCGTGCCGCGTGCGCGCGTGCCCTGCCAGGATGCACTCACGCTCCTCCATCCCGACGACGGACGGGTGTTCTTCATTCTGCCGTCGCCGGTGCACACGATCATCGGCACCACCGAGACACCGGCCGCCACCGGTCCGCAGAGCGTGCGCGCGAATCGCAGTGACGTGACGTACCTGTTGCGGGCCGCGAATCACTTCTTTCCGGCGGCCCATCTCGAGGCGTCGGAGGTGATCAGCGCGTGGGCCGGCATCCGGCCGCTGGTGGCGCACGCCGGCGAGTCGGCCAACGATGCGTCGCGCGAGCATCACATCGGTGTGTCGGCGAGCGGCCTCCTGTCCGTGACCGGCGGCAAGCTCACGACGTATCGCGCGATGGCGGCGGAGATCGTGGATCAGGTGGAACGCGCCGCCGGTCGCGCCACGCTCACCGCGTCGGTGACGGGCGATGCACTGCTGCCCGGTGCCGGCGACATCTCGCATGAGCGTGAGCTGCACCAGGCGTTGGACGCGATCCGCGATACCGCACTGGCCACGCAGCTGGTGCGTGCGTACGGCGACCGATGGCGCATGGTCTGGGGTCTGGTGGAACGCGAGCCGCTGCTGGGCGAGCGCCTCGATCCCGACCTGCCCTACATCGCCGCCGAAGTCGTGTGGGCCGCCGTCGCCGAAGGAGCGTGTACCGTGGCCGACGTGCTGGTGCGGCGTATGCCGGTTGCGTACGAGCGCCAGGATGCGGGGCGCGCACTGGCGCCGCAGGTGGCAGCGCTGCTGGGTCGTGTGCATGGATGGGACGATGCCATGATGCTCACGGCAGTCGCGGCATTCGATGCAGATGCGGGGCGATTGTTCGGCATCGACGATTGACGGACGGTCAGCGCCTTTCGTCGCCGAGTCGCGGAGCGTCGGTCAGCTCTCGATTCAAAAGCGTCACATGGCGCCGAGCCGTCGCGACCAGCTCCGCGATTTCAAAAGGCTTCTCGAGCATTTCGTTGGACACTCCCGCGAGAAAATCACGCACCGCGTCACGCGTCGCGCCCGCCGTCACGAAGACGAAGCGATCGGCGAGTACCGGATACCGTTCCTTCACGCGCTGATACAGCTCGGCGCCGGTGATGTGCGGCATCATGATGTCGCTGAACACCACGTCGAACGTCTGATCACTGAAGAGGATGCGTTCCGCCTCTCTCGAGTCACTGACCGCCGTCACGTCGTGCTCGCGCGACAGTGCGCGTCGCATGATCGAGCGCACGGCGGCATCGTCATCGACGATCAGGATTCGTCCACGCCGCCCACCGACCGGGATGGTGACCGCTGGCCACTGCTCGTCCAGATCCCGTGCCACCTGCAACGTGACGTGGAAGGTTGCGCCGGCGCCGGGCGTCGACGCGACGGTCAGCTCACCACCAAGTGCCACGACGATCCCGCGTGACACCGCCAATCCAAGGCCGGTGCCTTCGCCGACGGGTTTGGTGGTGAAGAATGGATCGAAGATACGTGCGAGCAGGTCCGCAGGAATTCCGGGGCCGTTGTCGACCACGGAGAGCTGCACACGATCGCCAGCGAGGCAGCGCCCTTCGATGGTGACACGATTGGCGTCCGGGTCAGCGCGCTCGAAGGCCTGCGCTGCGTTGACGAGCAGGTTCACCAGCACCTGCGTCAGTCGCGATTCGTCACCAAGTACCGGCGGCAACCCGCCGAGATCGACACGCACCGTGGCCTTCTGCCGCAGCTCGTGGATCGCCATGCTGATCGAGGTATCGGCAACGGCTTCGAGATCGATGGCGTGCAGCGCGAAGTCCTCGCGCGCGAGTGAGCGAAGCGCACGCACGATCCGACGAATGCGCTCGGTGCCGACCTTGGCCTCGCCGAGCATCTCGAGCAGGTCGCGCATCCGCGCGGAGGGGGACGGCCCGGCAAGCGTGCGCAGCTCCTCGAGCGCCAAATCGATGTTGCCCATCACGAACGCCAGCGGGTTGTTGATCTCATGACCCACACCGGCAACCAGCGTACCGGTCATCACCAGGCGGTCCTGCTGTGCCAGTCGCTCACCGGCCCGCCGGATCTCCGACACGTCGCGAAAGGTCGTCACCACCTCGAGTGCGCCGCCATCAACGGTGCGCATCGGGATCGAGTTGATCCGGAGCCAGGTGAGCTCGCCGGATGGCTTGTACAAACCCATGAGCACGTTCTGTTGGTCTACACCTGTGTGCAGCGCACGCATCACCGGATGCTCGTCAGTCGGAAACGGTGTGCCATCCTCACGAACCGTCCGCCATGACGGCGCCAGCGAGGACCGGCCGCGGAGATGTTCATCGGTCAGCCCGAGGATCGCGGATGCGGCACGGTTGTTCGTGACGATGTGGCCCGATGCATTCTGGACGACCACGCCTTCGGCCATGGCGTCGAACAGGACACTGAGCTGTGCGACTGCCGCGCGTGCTGCCGCTTCGTCGGCGAGCGCGCGCATGCGCATCCGTCGCTTCTCGAGCAGATACACGACCTGCTTCCCGAGGCGTTCGAGTGCATCGAGCTGGCCTGGTGTCGCGTTTCGCGGCACGACATCGATCGCGCACAGGGTTCCGATGCTGAAGCCCTCAGGTGTCCGCAACGGCGTACCCGCATAGAAGCGAACGCCCGGCTCGCCAATGACGAGCGGATCGTCGGCAAACCGGCTGTCCGCCAGCGCGTCGGGGATGACGAGCGCCTGATCGTCCCTCATGGCGTGATCGCAGAACGACACGCTTCGCGGCAGCTCGGACATTTCGATCCCGACGCGCGCCTTGAACCACTGACGATCCACGTCGACGAGCGAAATCAGCGCGATCGGTGCCTGAAAGATGTGGGCCGCGATCTGCGCCAGATCATCGAACGCCTCCTCCATGGGAGTGTCGAGCACCGCGAACGAGTAAAGCGATGCGAGCCGCTCGACTTCGTTGGCAGGAATGTCAGGGATCTTCATCGAGGCACCGGAAGTGCTGAGGCGTGCTGGTGAACGCTCGCTGTTCGGCCGAACGGCACGCCGGAGTCAGGCGTCGGCAATCTCGTGAAAGGTCACGAGGCCGACGATCTTGAGCCGGCGGGTGCGCGTCGGCAGCTTGAGGAGTGCCAGTTCGCCGACCGTCTTGTTCTGCAGCGCCAGACCGATCGGCGACGACATGCTGACCTGCCCCTCGATGAGCTCACCGCCGTCGCCGAAGACGAGCTCATATACTTCACGCTCCTCGGTGACCTGATCCTCGACCGTGACGCGGCTACCCAGGCCGACGCGATCGGTGGGGATCTGCGAGACGTCGATGTCGGAAAGCTTGCTGAGGCGCTGGACCAGCTGGCCCAGGCGTGCCTGTACGAAGCGCTGACGCTCGAGGGCCGCCTTGTACTCGCTGTTCTCGCGCAGGTCACCATGGTCGACGGCCTTCTTGATCTCCTGCGGCAGCGTCACGGCCAACTCGTGCCGGAGCTTGGCGACTTCACTCCCGAGTTTTTCCTTGAGGGCTTCGATCATGGAACCAACCGTTGCTGCAGGGGGGAAACGACTGCGCCCAGCCATCGAGGGCCGGGCGGGTCAGTGGAAGCTACCCGGCGCGTATTCGGGGCACAACACGACGCTCCGCCCGCAGAGCACGGGGTGCGGATCCGCCGGGAATTGCGCGTCAAAGGATGTTTGATACCCGTCGGCACGACGGGGTCACCGAATGGCGATTCAGCTCACTCGGCAGCCGGCTGGCAGGCTACGCGGCCAGCACGTTCCTGACCGCCGATGATATTCTGATCGACACCGGCATTCCGGCAGCGCGACGCGAATTCGCCCGCCTGCTGCGAGGAAGCCGCGTGCGTGGCGTGATCGTCACGCACCATCACGAGGACCACGCCGGCAATGTCGAACTCGTGGCGGCGCGCGGCCTGCCGCTCTGGATTGCCCCAGCGACCCAACCGCTGCTGCAGGACGTGGCACCGATCGGTGCGTACCGGCGCGTCACCTGGACCGCGATGACTCCGCTCACCTCACTCGTGAGGCCCTTCGATCCCGGTTCGCTCGAGGTGCTGCCGGCGCCCGGCCATTGCGCCGATCACCACGTCGTGTGGGATGCCGCGAGTCGCACACTCTTCGCCGGCGACCTGTTTCTCGGCGTCGCCGTCCGCGTCGCGCATCACGACGAGGACCTGTGGGACTCGATCGAGTCGCTCGAGCGCATTGCGGCGCTGGAGCCTGAACGGATGTTCTGCGCGCACCGCGGTCTGGTGCCCGACGCTGCCGCCGCACTGCGCGCCAAAGCCGAGTGGACGCGACGGATGATCGACACGGTGCAGACCGAAATCGCCCACGGACGATCGGACGATGCAATTCTACGCACCGTGCTCGGCGGCGAGTCGGTCACCGGCTGGGCGAGCGCCGGCGAATACTCACGGCGCAACTTCATCGATCTCGTACGCAGACATCTCACGAAGCCAGCACCGACGCAGCCCTGACGCAACGGCAACGGCAACAGCGAACTGCGTAACGCAAAGGGTACAGAAGGACGCAAAGGCGCAGAGAACGACAAAAACTGCAGTGGGTGGGATCGCTGCATATTTGCGCGGCGGCTCGTCTGGCGAGCCCACCAAAAATCCTTTGCGCCTTTGCGTCCTTCTGTACCCTTTGCGTTACGCCGTTCAGCTGTTCGCTGTTCGCTGTCGATTCGCAGGCTACTTGAGCGTGCGGAGTTCGGCGGCGGTGAACGGCGTGGTGCGGGAGGCGAGCCTGGCGCGGACGGCGCGCACCTGGGCTGCCGTCACGGGGGCGGCGCGGTTGCCCCACTGGCTGCGGACGTAAGTAAGGGTGGCGGCGAGATCGTCGTCGTTCAGGACACTGCCCCAGGCCATCATTGCGCCGTTGTACTGCTTGCCTTTCACGGTGATTTCACCCTGCAGCCCATGCAGCACGATCGCGATGGGCACGATGGCCGGGGCATTCACGTACTCCGCACCGGCCAGCGGCGGAAAGACGCCTTCCAGACCCGTTCCATCGAGCTGATGACAGGCGGCGCAGACTTCGCCGTACTTGTTGACCGGCGGGGCCGGAGCCACGGCGTGCGTTTCCCGACGCTCAGCGGCCGACGCGGAGCTGGGCGAGCCAGCGGCAACGGCCGCCCCGGCAATGACGACCGTGGCGACGACGATGAGCGCGCGTGAGGCGTGCAGCATGCTTCAGGACCGGAGTATGAGATGGGCGTGACGCAGATCGACGTGAACAATATGCAGACCGGGCGCGGCAGGCCACGTTGGCCCACCGCGCCCGAGGCGCCAGAAAGAAACCACAACGCGTCACCGCAGCGGCTGCAGGTCTGCCGCCGTCCAGGGCGTGGTACGCGATGCGTACTTGTCGCGAACGACCTTCACTTCGGCCGCGCTCACCGCCGACGCACTGTTGCCCCACGACGTGCGCTCATGCGTGATCACGGCGGCGATCTCCTCGTCAGTCATCTGATCGCCCCAGGCCGCCATCACGCCATTGTACTTCACGCCCTTCACCTCGATCTCGCCCTGCATGCCATGCAGCACGATCGCAACCGGTACCTCGGCGTTCCCGGTCATCCATTCGGAACCGGCGAGCGGGGGGAAGTTGCCTTCGATGCCCGCACCATTGGCCTGATGGCAGGCGCCACACACCTGTCCGTACTTCTCGGCACCGGCGTCGACCGGCACCGCGGCCACTTCGCCGGCGGACAGCGCCGCCGAATCAGTCGCGGCACCCTTGTCGCCGCCGCAGGCTGTGAGCAGAAATGCTGCAACTCCAATACGCAGAGCAGTGTGCATCGATCAGTCTCCAGATGGCGCCGGTCGACTCTGGCAGCGGCGCGTAAGGCACGCAGTGAACTCCTCAGTGATGGTGCAGGTGCACGAACCGTGCAAGTCGGGCAAATCCCCCTGTGTCACACACTCCGGTCGAGCGCCTGCGCGATGTCGGCAGTGATGTCGTCGCGATGTTCGAGTCCGACAGAAATGCGGATGAGTCCGGGCACGATGCCAACCTGCACACGCTCGGCCTCGCTCAGCTTGGAGTGTGTGGTCGAGGTCGGGTGCGTGACGATGCTGCGCACGTCGCCGAGGTTCGGTGTGTGCGAGAGCAGCTCGAGCGCATCGAGGAAACGCCGCGCGCGCTCCAGCCCGCCCTGCAACTCGAGCACCACGATGCCTCCGCCCGCCGACATCTGCCGCCGGGCGAGCGCGTGGTCGGGGTGACTGGCGAGCCAGGGATACCGCACGAATTCGAGCGACGGATGCTGCTCGAAATGCGTGGCGACGGCGAGCGCATTGGCGCAGTGGCGATCCATGCGGACGGAGAGCGTCTCCAGGCTCTTGGACAGTATCCACGCGTTGAACGGCGACATTGCCGGCCCGGTATGCCGGATGAAGAAGCGCAGCTCGCGAATCAGCTCCACACTGCCCACCACCACTCCGCCAAGCACACGTCCTTGCCCGTCGATGTACTTGGTAGCAGAATGCACCACCAGGTCCGCTCCCCAACGAACCGGCTGCTGCAGCATCGGTGTCGTGAAGCAGTTGTCCACCACGAACAGCAGACCGCGCTCACGACAGAGCGCACCGAGCATGGCAAGATCGATCAGTGCGAGGCCCGGATTGGAGGGTGTCTCGACGAAGATCATCCGCGTGGACGGCTGCACTGCGGCGGCCCACGTTTCGGAGGCTGCGTCGGCATCGACGTAGCTGGCGGTGATCCCCCAGCGTGGGAAGAGCTTGGTGAAGAGCTGATGTGTGGAGCCGAACAGCGCCCGCGAGGCGACGACGTGATCGCCACTCTTCAGATACGCCGCCATGCTGCCGAACACTGCCGCCATGCCACTCGCGAATGCGATGCCATCCTCGGCGCCTTCGAGCAGCGCCATCTTGCGAATGAATTCGTCGGTGTTCGGGTTGGCGTACCGACTGTAGATGTTGCCCTGCTCTTCCTCGGCAAAGAGGGCGCGGGCCTGCTCGGCGTCGTCGAACACGAAGCTCGACGTCAGATAGAGCGGCGTGGAATGTTCACGCTCGGCGCCGCGCGCCGTCTGCGTGCGAATGGCGAGCGTCTCGGGATGCAGTGCACGCGCGGGATCGAGGGGCTGGTCAGCCACGGGACATCGGACCAAGGCAGATGCTCCGCCTGGCGAGCGTGCCGAGACACCCTGGCGGGTGTCGCACAACACAAAGCCCGGCAGACTGGAGGCCGCCGGGCACTCGCGGTTTAGCACCTTCTTTTACGTGGCGGCAATCAGCGGCAAATGACCACGGGCGTACGGTTGTGACAGGGAGGGATAGGCCAGCCGACCGGACCTGTCAAGTTGCCGCGGACGATGCGCTTCCATTGGCGCCAACGCTTTCACCCTCTGCGGGGTACGGAATGCTGTGGCGATCGGCACCAATCCGACCACACCATCCCTGTGCGGTCCGCGACGGGGCCTCAATTCCTTGGAGAGAACCAGATGACGCATTTCATGCGCGCGATTGCCCTGACGGCAGCGCTTCTGATCGGTACCGCAGTGACGGCAGGGGCACAGGGCGGTGGTATGCGCCAGGCTCCCGACGCGATGGCCCTGCTGGAGCGACCGTTGGCGGGGATCGACGGTCTGACGGATGCGCAGAAGGACACCCTGAACAAGCTCGAGGCGGCGTACAAGGTGAAGTTCACCGCTGCCACCACGGCACAGCGTGAGGCGATGATGGCGGCGCGTCAGAGCGGCGGTATGCCGGACATGGCTGCCATGACGAAGATGCGCGACGGGATGGCGGCGATGCAGCAGGAGGAATTCGCTGCGGCGCGCGTGCTTCTCACGCCGGCACAGCACCCGAAGTTCGACGAGAACGTGAAGACGCTGATGGCCGAGGAAGCGGCGCGTCAGGCGCAGATGCGTCAGCGCATGGGCGGGAACCCGCCGGAGTAGGTAGCGGCCTGGTCTTGCAAGTTCGGTGCGTTCAGCCGTGCTGTGCCCACGTCACCGCGTCGTGGGCACAGAGCGCGCCGACGACATTGCCGGTGCCACTGTAGGCGCCGATGGCGAACACACCATCGCGCACCTGCTCCGAGATTGGCGCACCGGTCAGCGTGTAGGCGACGCTCGCGGCCCAGCGATGGGTGATCGCCGACCGCGCGCCGACCTTTTCGCGAAGAAATGTTTCGAGCCGCTGCTGGATCGACACCGATGGCGTATCGTCGTGCGTCCATTCGTGCTCCATCCCGGAGTCGCGAAATCCGCCGAGTGCGATCGAGCCGTCGGGGAGTTGCTGCCAGTACTCGAAGCCGTCGCGCCAGTAGACCGGCCGCGGGATCCGACACTCGGGTGATGGTGCGGTGGCGAGCATCTGCAGGCGCGCGGTGCGCACGCGTGGTGCGAGTTCCGGCAGCAGCGCCTCGAGGCGACCATCAACGGCGACGATCACGCGCCGGCACCGGATGGTGCCGTGCGCCGTGACGACCGACGTGCCGTGCACCTCGCGCACGGGCGTGCTGCCATGCAGGCGTGCGCCCTCAGCCAGCGCGGCTCGGGCCAGCGCACGCACACGACGCAGCGGCTGCGTCACACCATCGCTCGGAATCAGCAGACCCTCCCCTTCTGCGCCACGATACCACTCGGCCGGAAATCCATCGGCTTGCAACTGTGCAAGTTGCGCGCGGCAGTCCGCACGCTCGGCATCGCTGGCGGCGATACGCAGTGAACCGGTGCGACGTGTGCAATCGGGAAATTCGGCGAAGATCGCATCGAGTTCGGCGAGTGTCCGGCGATACGACGACACTGCCGCGTCATGCCCCAGTGCGCGCACTGCGTCGTGATGGAAGTCGGCGAGACCGGCGAGCAGCAGGCCACCGTTGCGGCCAGCCGCGCCGGCACCGACATCCACGGCGTCGACACCGATCACATCGACCGAGTGTGCGCGCAGATCACGCACGGCGACCAGCCCACTGCCACCAAGGCCGATCACGCAGATGTCACAGTGAGCATCGCCGTCGAGCGGCGCGAGCGGCACCCACGCCGGGTCGTCATCCCAGACCGGCGTGTTGTGTGCGATCACGGCACCGTGACCGGCACTCGCACGCCCGGTGGCAGGCACTTGCCACTCGACGGATCGTAGCCGCGGCCCACCGCCTTGCAATCCTTCTTCGGATCCGGGAGTCCGATGCGGGACCGGCTGGCATTGATGCGCAACCCGATGAACGTCAGTCCCACGATCGAGATCACGGCCACGATCAGCTTGATGACGCGCTCGAGCTTCTGCATCGGTTCCATCAGCGTCTCGTGCCGCGCGCGTCAGACTTCTGCTGCGCTGCATGCGCCTCGATCACCGCGCGCGCCGCCTCGACGGGATCGTCGGTGAGGAGCATCAGATCGAGATCACCAGGACTGATCTTCCGTTCGCCAAGCACTCGTGACTGCAGCCAGCGCACGAGGCCGGCCCAGTAGTGCGTACCGAAGAGCACCACCGGAAACTGAAAGATCTTGCCCGTCTGGATCAGCGTCACCGCCTCGAACAGCTCATCGAGCGTGCCGAAACCTCCGGGGAAACAGATGAAGGCGTTGCTGTACTTGATGAACATGGTCTTGCGGACCATGAAGTAGCGGAAGCTCACGAGGGTGTCGACATACGGATTGGCACCCTGCTCGAACGGCAGCTCGATGTTGCAGCCGATGCTCGGTGCACCGGCAATGCGTGCGCCCTTGTTGGCGGCTTCCATGATGCCCGGGCCGGCGCCCGTGATGATCGAGAAGCCGGCCTCGCCGAGCAGTCGCGCGACCTCGGTGGCGGCCAGGTATTGCGGGTCATCAGGGGCGGTGCGGGCGGAACCGAAGATCGAGACGCCCTTTTCCACGTTGGCGAGCGCGTCGAACCCTTCGATGATCTCACCCGTCATGCGCAACACGCGCCACGGATCGGTGCGGGTGAAGTCGTCGCGCGGGCCGGGCGACTGCAACAACTTGGAGTCTTCGGTGAGGGCGACGACATCGCGAATGTCACTGTCCGCGACCGGCCTGATGAGCGGCGCTGGCTTGCGCGGCACAGCCGGCGGCTGGACGGTCTGCTTCATCGGAGTCTTGCCGGGCGCGATGACGCGATTGCCGAGGGGCGTGTCGCGGCCGGCACTGCGGTGGCCATCCACGACGCGATCCATGGTGCCCTGCAGCGCTTCGGCCTCGGCACGTTCCATGGTGGCCACGTTGGCCTTCTTGCCACCAGCGGTCTTGGCACGGGCGGGCTTGCCGTTGCCGGTGGTCGTGGTGGTGGTCCGGCCGGACGTGGCAGACGACTTCGCGCGTTTTGCGGGCATGCTGACAGGGGATGGGGTGACGCGTGGCGTCGGCTGCGTCTCCGCGCGGGCGCCGGGTCGGATAGAATTGTAGCGCGGTGTTGGTCCCCACCTGCCACGTCGGTCGCGCGGCAGCGTCTTCTTTCGCGTTTTCCCGTCGCACTTGCCCCACGTCATCATCGTCGTCGCCGACGGCGTCCGACCCGACACCCTGTCAGCCGCCATCGATGCCGGTGAGGTGCCCGCGCTTCGAGCGCTGCGCGAAGCGCAGGGCAGCCATACGCTGACGACCGTCTTCCCGTCGGTCACGGGACCGGCTTACGTGCCCTTTCTGATGGGCGAGCATCCGGGACATGTGGGGCTGCCCGGGCTGCGCTGGTTCGATCGCAGTCGTGCCGACACCGCCTGGCCGCACCACACACGCAGCTACATTGGCAGCGAGATGCGGAAGGTGGACCGCGACCTGACGCTCGATCGACCCACGGCGTTCGAGCGCTCGGGAGGTGGGCTGGCGATGATGAACATGATCGGCCGCGGACTGCCGCGCCGGAGCAAGCTGACCAACACGGTGCGCTTTGCACTGCGCGCCGGCTACACGCACTTCCGCGGTGACGTGGCGGGGTGGCTGGACGTGGATCGCGCGCTGTCGACGGAGATGCTGGGTCGAGTGCTGCAGGAGCGGCCGCCGTTCACCTTCGCCAGTTTCTGCGGTGTCGACAAGACGAGTCACAGCGTCGGCTATCGTGATCCGATCGTTCGCCAGGCGTTGACGATCGTCGATGGATTCGTGCGAGATGTCACTACCGCGGCAACGGCCGAGGGGTGGATGCACGAGCTGGCGCTGTTCGTGGTGAGCGACCATGGCCATGTGGACGTACATGGACACGACGATCTCGCCGACCTGTTTCGCGACGAGATGCAGTTGCGGGTGCTGGCGCATCCAAAGGTGTACGGCGTGCGCGATCCGGAGATGGCGGTGATGGTGAGCGGCAACGCGATGGCGCATCTGTTCGTGAATCTCGCCTCACGCACCCGCCCTTTCTGGCCGGCGCTCACGGCGCGGTGGAACGAGACGGCGGAGATGTTGCTGCAACGTCCTTCGGTGGACCTGCTGCTGCTACCGCACGACGCGCAGACGGTGGAGGTGCGCGGTGGCGGCAATCGTGGCTCGGCGATGCTGCGCCAAAGCGGTGATCGATATCACTACTACTGCGGCACCGGCGATCCGCTGGGGCTGGGCGACGTGCACGGCGTGCTGGAAACCGAGGCGTGGGAGCGGACGCAGGAGACCGACTATCCCGACTCGATGGTGCAGATCCTGGCGCTGAACGACTGCCGCCGCACTGGCGACATGATTCTCAGTGCGACGCGGGACTGGGATTTTCGCGGGAAGTACGAGCCGATTCCGCATCGCTCGTCGCATGGGGCGTTGCACCGGGAGCACATGCTGGTGCCGATGCTGACGAACATCCCGTCGGATATGCCGTATCGGCGGACGCAGGATGTCTTCCATCGGGCGATGGAATTCCTGGGCGTA
>JBBSCZ010000002.1:0-39159 GCA_038249795.1 Gemmatimonadales bacterium
GCGCGGCGCTGATCGCGCAGCAATGGACAGTGACGCGCGACGACGGCGAACGTCACGCGCGCGGGAGCCAAGCGGGCAGTCCGCCGGAGCAGGCGCGAGCTTTGCGTTATGGATGAGTGGGCCAGTCGTCACGCCAGCACGAGCGCGAGGCGCACCATCCACGTTTGAAGGAGAGCTGCAGTGCACATGCGATATCTGCGTCAGGCCCTGACGGTCTGCGCATTCTCGGTCCCCGTAGCGCTCAGCGCGCAGACGACGCAGACGTCGCCGACGAAGGCGAAGAAGCCGGCGACGTCCGCCGCCAGCAGCCGGCCGCCGGCCGGCACCTCGCGACCGAGTCCGGCCAGTCCGGCGACCGCCGGTGCGCCAGCTGAACCCGTCCTGATGGCAAAGCCGGCGACACCGCTTGCTCCGGACGCGCCGCGCGAGCAGAAAGCAGCGCCTCCGTCACAGCCCGGGGAGCACGTGCGGTTTGGCATGCAAGCCGGCATGGCCGCTCCCATGAGCTCCCTCGGCAAGGCGTTCAGCGTCGGCTTCACCGCCGGCGGCTTCGTGCGAGGACGCCCGGAAGGATTTCCCGTGAGCCTGCGCGGCGACCTGCAGTACACGCGATTCCCAGGGAAGAACGAGATCGTGACCCCATCGTACTCGGCGATCCAGTTCACGGGTGCGGGCGTGTACGATTTCCCGGCCGCCAATGGCGGCAAGTCGCCCTTCTTTGCGACCGCCGGACTCGGTCTCTATCGCTGGTCGGCGAACGACGAAAGCCAGACCGAATTCGGTCAGAATCTCGGCCTCGGATTCAATTTCAGGAAGTACCGGTTCAAGCCGTTCGTCGAAGGGCGATTCCACTTCTTCAACGACGTCCAGTTCTTCACGCTCACCGCAGCCGTCCATCTCTGAGGTGTGAGACTCGGCGCTGACCCATGAGCGCCGTTGCGGGTCGGGGTGTGTGCTGATATGGGTGGTACGACGGCGGTCTCCAATGCGGCAGCGAGTGAACGCAGACGCGCGTAACATCTGCGACTGGACATCGTGCGTACTGCACGCGTCCTTCGGGGTGCACCGCTTTCGACTTCACCACTGCCCGCCTGCCGATGCCGCGTCGCTTTCCTGCTCTCTCCCTGCTGGCCGTTTCGCTGCTGACGTCGTCGGCAACGCTGCTCGCGCAATCGGCGGTGCCGTCCGATCCGTTCGCCGCGCTCCGTCTTCGATCGATCGGTCCGGCGAACATGAGCGGACGCTTCACCGACATCGCGGTGAACGAGAGCAACCCGTACGAGTTTTATGCGGCATCCGCGAACGCGGGGCTGTGGAAGACCACCGACAACGGTGTGACGTGGAAGCCGGTCTGGGAAAATCAGTCCGTCAATTCGATCGGCGCGATCACCGTGGACCAGCAGACGCCGCAGACCGTCTGGATCGGCACCGGCGAGGCCACGAATCGTCAGAGCGCGGGATGGGGCGATGGCGTCTACAAGTCGACCGATGGTGGCGCGACATGGACCAACATGGGGCTGCGCAACACGATGCGCGTCGCACGCATCGTCGTCGATCCGAAGAATTCCGACGTCGTGTACGTCGCCGCGCCGGGACATCTTTGGGGACCGAATCGCGACCGGGGGCTCTACAAGTCCACCGATGGTGGGCGCACCTGGGCATTGATCCTCTCTCGCGATGAAGACACGGGTGCAGTGGATGTCGCGATCGATCCGAGCGACTCGCGCATCGTGTACGCAGCGCTCTACCAGCACCGTCGCATGCCGTTCGGCTTCGTAGGAGGCGGTCCGGGAAGTGGCCTGTACAAGTCCACCGATGCCGGCGCGACATGGACGCCGATGACGAAGGGGCTGCCCGAGGGGACGATCGGTCGGGTGTCGATCTCGATCTACGCCAAGGATCCGCGCGTCGTGTACGTCAGCGTCGAGAAGGGGTTGCGCTACACGTCGAGCATCTCCTACGGCAAGCGGCTTGGCGGTGTATATCGGTCGGAGGACAGGGGCGAGACATGGCGCTTCATGAGCGACTGGAACCCGCGACCGGCCTATTCCAGCCAGCTGAAAGTGGACCCGAGTGACCAGAGCCGCCTGTATGCGATGCAGTGGTCGATAAGCGACGACAGCGGCAAGACATGGCGTGAGCCGCGCCAAGCGTTGCATGGCGACGACCGCATGGTGTGGATCGATCCGCGCGACTCACGCCATCTGATCAAGGCCGATGATGGTGGCATCGGGATCTCGTACGACCGCGGCGTGAAGTGGCTGTACGTGAGTTCACTGCCGATGTCGCAGCCGTATCATGTGAGCGTCAGCAGCACGCATCCGTACTTCGTGTGCACCGGCCTGCAGGACAACGGGAGCTGGTGCGGCCCGAGCTCCACCTATACCAGCAGTGGTCCGCTGAACGACGACTGGTATCGTGTGGGAGGCGGTGACGGCTTCCACAACGTCATCGACACCACCGACAACACCACACTGTACAGCAGTTCGCAGTATCTCGGGCTGTCGCGGGTGAACCTGAAGACACTCGGCTCGGTCTCGATCCGACCCGTCGGTCAGGAAGGCGAAGGGCCGAAGCTGGGCAACTGGGGTGCGCCGGAACCGCGCGTGGGCAAGAAGATCATGCCGGCCGGCTGGGATTCACCGATCGTGATCTCGCCGCACAATCGCAACGTGCTGTACGCGGGGATGCGGGAGGTGTGGAAGAGCGTCGATCGCGGCACTACGTGGACGTCGCTGGGTGACCTCACCACGGGCATCGATCGGCGTTCGATGGCGATCATGGGCCAGATGCCGACCGACACGACGCTGTCGCTGGACGATGGCGTGTCGTATTTCCCCAGCACCACCACGATCAGCGAGTCTCCGGTCGCGGCAGGGGTGCTCTGGGCGGGCACCGATGATGGCAACGTGCAGCTCTCGCGCGACGGCGGCCGCACCTGGAAGAACGTGCGCGCGAACGTACCGGGTGTGCCCGCGCGCACCTGGGTTGCGCACATCGAGGCGTCTCGTACGGCGGCCGGCACGGCCTACCTCGCGTTCGACGGCCACCAGGCCGACGACTTCACCAACTACCTGTTCCGCACCACAGACTTCGGCGCCACCTGGACCTCGATCAGCGCCACGCTGCCTGCGGATCGTGTGATCCGCGTGATCCGCGAAGATGTGCGCAATCGGCGTGTGCTGTATCTGGGCACCCAGCAGGGCCTGTTCATTTCGGCCGATGCCGGTGGCAGCTGGCGCGAGCTTCGCGGACTGCCGCGCCTGCCGATCGCGGATCTCGCGATCCAGCCGCGCGACAATGACCTGGTAGTGGCGACGCACGCCCGGGGTATCTACATCCTCGACAATCTCAATGCGCTGCAGGAACTCACGCCGAATGTGCCGCAGTCCCCTGCCCATCTCTTCACGGTGGAGCCGGCGGAGATGCGTCGTCTGACATCGACGAAGGCGCATACCGGCGACATGATCTTCCGCGGCGAGAACCCGCCGAATGGTGCGATCATCGACTACTGGCTGTCGGCGGCCTCGGTGCGCGATTCGATCGCGCTCACCATCCACGATGCGCGGGGTGTGCGGGTCGCGACCGTCCGCCCGTCGGTGGTGGCGGGCGTGAACCGGGCCGTGTGGAATCTGCGCCTCCCGTCACTCACCGGTGCGACTGCCGCTGGTGATGACGATGATGAGTCGCCGCGCGGTGCGCCTGCTGGTCGCTGGGTGGCAGCGGGGCGGTACACGGTGCGCCTGAGCGTGCAGGGACGCGTGTCGGAGCAGCCGCTGATCGTGCGTGATGATGCGCGCGTGACGATCACCGTGGCGGAGCGAGCGGCGTGGCATGCGGCGTCGGACAGTGTGGCACGGATCTATCGCGACGTGGTGCAGCTGGTGGCGGATGCGAGTGCGATGGATGCGGAGCTCAAGGCGACGATTCGTGAGTTGCAGGATCGCGTGGGGTCGCTGTACGGCAACGTGACGCGCAACGGTGCGGCGCCGACGGCTGATCAGCGTAAGCAGATGGCGTATTTTCCGACGGTGCTCCAGAAGCTCCGCCAGCTGGTGCGGTGATGTTGCAGGATCTCATGTCCGCCCCCGCTGTACTGCTGCGCCTTCCGAGATCCGGTTTCTCCTTACGCACAGCGCTCAGATAGCCGGCGAACCAACGCAGGTCGAGCTCGGATTCGAACCGGCGTGCCTCCTTGCGCAGAATGGTGAACCAGATCACACGGCCAAAGGAGGCCGCGACGGCCCGCCAACGCCAGCGAGCGACACCGAGCAGTTGTACGGTTCGGTCCGTGGGGTCCGGACAGGCGAACTCATATCGCCTGAGCGTATAGCCGGCCCAGTAGGTCTTCTCTCGGAAGAAAGACTTCTGAAGCTTGCTGACCGGAGTCCAATGCAGGATTTTCAGCCGCGGATCGAACCAGCCGGTGAAGCCGGCCCTCAGAAGCCGGAACTGCATGTCGATGTCTTCGCAGCCGAGCTGTGGGAGCCCGTCACCGCGTGCAAACGCGGTGGAAAACGCTCCGACCTGCTCCAGTGCGACACGGCGGATCGCACAATTCCCACCCCACATCAGCGCGCTGCCGAGTACGATCCGTTGCTGCGCAATGTTTGCAGGATGCCGAGAGATCACAGCGGCGCTGTGCCGTTCCGGCAGCCACGACGGTGGGTCTGCTTCGAAGTCGGCGATGTAGAGACCAGCGATGAAATCGAAGTCCAGTTCAGCGCGCGCGTCGCAGAAACGTTCCAGCCAGTCTGGAGCGATTCGCTCGTCGTCGTCGAAGAACACGACCCACTCCGAGGAGCTGTGCGCAATGGCGCTGTTCAGCGCAAACGACTTGCCTGGCTGCGACTCCGTGAGGTAGGACACGGGCCAGGGTGCCGAACCGGTGAACGATTCGACCACCTGCTCAGAGTCGTCGGTGCAGGCGTTACCGACGATCACGATGTGGACACGCACCGACTCCGGGCAGCGCAGATGCCGGAGGCTTTCCAGAGTCAGGCGCAGCAGCTTCGATCGGTTGTGTGTCGCTATGACGATATCGAAAGACGACACCGGAAGCCTCGAGACGATGGGTCGCAGAACTCGCGGGCCGAACACGGCGACGACACACCGCGTTACAGTGCGCAAGGTTCGCCTGAAGCCGGTTCGGCTCAGCGACGACATCTGCTGCAGGCCCGGCGTTCGCCTGCATGTACTTCGCCGACGCGAGGACCGCAGCGACTTGCGCCGCGGTTACCGAGGCGGCGCGCTGCGTGGCCGCACAATTCCCGGACTAACGATCCTCAGCCTGGTCCACCCTCAAATCTGCGCCAAGAACCCCCCGTACGACTGCAGGAGCGCCACAGTCGCGACAACCGTAGTTGGGTTGCTCCATGTATTCTTGATGTCCTCACCGACTCTGGCGGCTTCCTCGTTGCATGAGTGGATCATCGTGCGCGCCAGTCGCGGCCTGCCAATCAGAGTCGTGATGCTAAAGGAATAGCTTGCCGGAACGCGGCTGTGTCGTCGCGCATCATGATCGGTGCTTTGCTGAGCGAGATCACTGCTCGTTGGTCGACATCGCACCATTCGGAGCCAACCGGCGCGGACCGCCGGCGGGCGCCGGTGCGGTTGTCGGCCATCGTGCGCTTATGAAGCGCACGCGTGGCATGCGGGTGACGCTGACGGTGTCGCTCTGGTTGCCGCCCAGCACATGATAGCTCTTGTCGTCCTCGCCGATATAGAAAGCAACATGGCCGAAGCCGCTGGTCGTTGATTTTCGCCAGAATACCATGACGGCGCCTGGCTGCGGCACCTTGCATTCCACCCCGAGACGACCCCAGTTGCGGGCACCGAGCGGGTTGATCGGGAGACGTTCGGCAGGCAGTTGCGAGCCGATGCAATGCGCGACGAACAGCCCACACCACGGCACCTCATCATTGGCATAGCTGATTTTCAACCGCTTTCCCCAGCCCATGATCAGCGGGTTACTAGCCGGGCCGCGAGTTTCGTTGATACCGATACAGCGCTGGGCCTCCAGCAACCACGGCATGGAGAGGGAAGCGAAGGGGTCGGAGGCGGAGACTGATGCCTGTGCCAGCGACGCACCTGTAACCGCCGTCGCGTCGGCCAGCGCCGCTCTGGTCTTGGGACCGACGACGCCACGCGGGCTGAGGCCCTTGGAAAGCTGGAATGCCTTGATCGCGGCGATGGTATCACGGCCCAACGCGCCGTCAATGGTACCGGGATCGAATCCAAGCGCCTTCAGCGCAGTCTGCAGTTCGGTGACGTTCATTGTGGCCTCCCCATTCGTAAGAGTACGGTTCTTTGCGGCTCCGTCGCCGACAGTGATGCGCTTACTGCCTGGAATCCTGTGCGCTCGACGCACCGCTCACCGATGTGATCTTCGTGCCGGTGGCTGTGCTGACGCGGCGCCTTCACAGGCAGCCTTTGGTGCGCTCGCGGCGCGATCGCTGCGCTCAAAGCCCACGACCACATCTCGCAGCACGATGCCAGCCTCCGCAGAGCGCCCCGCGCGACAGAGGCCGACTCGCAGCTGATTCAGGAGATCGGGCGGATCGGCCAGCTTGTCGTCGGCGAGTCGGCCGTCATTGAGGCGCCTGGTCATCTGTCGCATGCGGTCGAGCTGGAAGAGCGCGCCGCGCGCGCCGTTCGACCACTCGGCACGCGACACGAATAAGGCGCCAAGGGCCGTGTGCATGCGGCGCAGGCGTGCGGTGTCGTTCTGCTCATACGCCATCGATTTGCCTTGGAACACGCCATCGAGAAACTCGCGGAGGCTGGCGCCACCGTCGCTCCGCTCGGCGTAGAGCATAGCCATCGGTGCGATCGACTCGATATCCATCCAGGGTGGGGGCGGACCGTTGGTCCAGGGCCGTGCCAGCGCCGCTTCGTAGTACGCTAAGGCGAGTCCAGGGTTGCCCGCAGCATCGTAGGCGGCCGCGAACGACCGCAGCAGCATGCTCCACACCGCCAGTCGATCCACCCGCGACGTCCACCAGCGACTGCCATCGAAGCGACGGTTGTAGGTGCGCGCATCGCGCGCGTCGGATCTCGCGGCCAGTCCGAGCATCTCACGTATTGGAACACAGAGCGGCGGTGGCGGAGCTTTCGCACCAGCGCCGCCCTCTCGTTCTGTCGTCACACATTGCACGGCGGCGAGCAGACGCGTTTCGTGGTCGCGCAGGATGTCCGCAGGGCCGAGCCCCATCGTCGCGAAATTCACCGCCAGTAACGTCAGTGCGGTGTCCGGCAGGCCCGCCGTACGCCCTCCGCTGCGCAGCAGATCGTACAGCGCATCGATCACGAGGCGGCCGTGAGCCGGGTTCACGCTCCACTTCGTCACCACGGCGACAACTGAATCGGCGGGAAAGCGGGTCGACAACAGCTCCAGCAGCCCCGCTCTGGCGCTGGTCAGCGTGGAGTCGATGCGCAACGCCTTCCGATACGCCTGTGCGGCACTGTCCGGAAGCGAGAGAGCCGCGTACTCCTGGGCTGCGTGCACGAAGAACTGTGCGCGGATGGCATCAGCCGATGCCGTGGCACGCTGAAACGCGGCGAGTGCACCGCGATGGTCGCCGGCCTCGCGCAGGACAATGCCGATATTGTTCGACGCCGCGCCGCCGAAGCGCGCCGAGTCGAGGCGCTCGGCCTCCGTGAAGTCGGCCACAATGCGTTGCTGTTGGGCCAGGCGCTCTGCAGGTGCGGCGCTGTCAACGGCGGTACTGGCCTGCTGCTGGACTGCGACTGCGCGCCCGAAGAGGGCGCTCGAAAGTATGCGGGTACGATCCGACGACACGGGCAGCTCCTGCAACTGCGTCACCGCCGAGTCGTATTGCGCCGCCGCCGCGCGAGCATCGCCCGCCTCGAGGCGGGCACGCGCCTGCTGCACTGCCACCCGCACGCGCGAGACAGTGACCACCGATGACTGGGCTGGCAGCGGCGCGCACGAGAGGGACATCGCGAGGCCGAGCCAGCGCATCGGCATGGGGGCCAGAATCGAGCGAGGCATCATGGATTGTCCGCCGGGATGACCAATCCCGAGCTGCGCGTGTTGCGAGGGGCGCTCGTATACTCGTAGAGGTGTACGGACTTCGTCGTGATGCGGTCTGCGCTGGCTTTCACGGCGAAGAAGTTGGCTGATTCGCGAACCGGGTCAGTCAAGATGAATTCCAGCTTGCGACACACGTAGCGGCGTTGTCCGGCACCAGATCCTTCGACGCAGCCGTTGAGTCGCAATTCCCCATTTTGCTCGTACACTGTCCGCTGCCGAGTTGACGCAATGACGACGCGGACGAGAAACGACACCGGCGGCTGCAATGCCGCGCGGAGCGAATCGGCAGAGACGTCGACTCGCGAGCTGGAATCCGCCGATGGAAAGTTGACTGGGGCCAGAAGCGGCAAGCGGCCAATGACCAGCGAAATCACGCGCGACGCGTGCGCATCGAGGCGAGCCTCGATCGTGTCGGCCCAGACCTTCTGCAGCTGCGTCCGGTCCCAGTACGACGGCTCGCGACTTCGGGCCGCCAGGAAATCATCGAAGTACACTGCGACGGAATCAGAAGAGAGCGCCGGTGCACGGCGATTGAGGGTAACGACCATCTCGACATTGGCTCGCGGTCGTTCGCGAAGTCGTACGACGATCGTGTCCCGCATCTGCTCACCACTCGCCCGCCAATCCACGAATCGATACCGCGCATCGAAGGCGGTGCGGGCACGTGTGGTCAGCGCGGTCTCGAGGGCGCTGCACGTCGCGCCGCAGCGTGTGCCATCGCCCCCGTCCAGCTTTATCCGGTAGAGTTTCGACGCTATCTCCACGCGCACCTGGGCACGAGGGCGCACCGGGGCGTGGTGCGTGTCCGCGTGCAGGCGTGCGGGCGTCACGATGCAGAGGATGGCGCTGCTGAGCGTGGCTGCGCGGGTCATCGCATGATGCACGGCGTGACGCACTTCAGCGAAGGACGAGGATACTCGTGAGCGAGTCGACAATTGGGACCTCGTGTACGAAATGTTCGCGCTGCGTGCCTGTCACTCGCACATAGACCGTATCATTGAGTTGGAGACGACGCCATGTCCGCACTCCTCTCATGCCGCGCTGCCAGGTTGCAGCGAGCGTGACCGCAACCGCCGAATCGGCCTCATCTGTTATGAACGAGTCCGCCGTGGAGCGCCACGATTCCGCCGCCCGTACGGACACCGTGCCGCCGCCGAACGACAGCACCAGCGCGCCACCGCTTCTCGGCAGCAGGCTGCTCGCTATGGTGTCCGTGTCCGTTCGTCCGGTGACGAGCACGCGCACTGAGTCCAGGCTCGCCTCCATCCCTGGCAGCACCGCCAGCGTCACTGGCGTGCCGAAGTCGTCATCGAGCGACAGCCTCGTCGGCTGCCATGGCATGATGCGCTGCGCCTGATTGCCGAGTCGCGTGTCCGACTGGAACCACACGGACCGGCCCCACGGCCACGTCCAGACGCGGAAGTACACCGGTCCGGCGCCGCGTCGCAGTCGTGCGGAATCCACCGCGATCACTGGCGCGCCATGCGGACGTTCATCCAGTCCGTCGTAGCGGTAGATCCATTCCGGGCCCGACGGATCGCCGTGCACGACAACCGTGTTGATGACGCAGCTCAGCAGTGTGAGGCCACCGCCCAGCAGCCACAATGTGGTTTTGAGCCGACGCTGCTGCAGCGCAGCGGTGACCCAGAGTGAGAGGCTGTCCGTGCGTTCACGCGGCAGCACCCCCCACAACATGCTCGCCACACCCAGCGTCGGCACCTGGCTGACGACGAACGCCATGCCCGGTGGCCAGTTCAGCGTGAACCAGAGCGCCAGACAGACGTCGATACAAAACAACAAGACCACCACCCGGACTTCGGGAGGGAGCGCTGTTGGCGTCGGTGGCGCGGTGTCCGGTGCTGGCGTCATGGTGAAAGCAACGTGACGGAGTGGCTCCGGATCTCGCAGGGTCACTTCATTCCACGTCCAATCAGACAGCCAAGGCCTTCTCCATCGCGACCCTCGTCTCCGCATCTGGCCGTCCGCTGGGACTCAGTCCGTTCGCGCGCTGAAATTGCAGCAGCGCCGCCTGCGTTTTGGACCCGAACCATCCGTCAACGCCACCGGTGGTGTAGCCGAGGTACATCAGCGACATCTGCGCCAAGCGCACGTTCAGGTCGGGTAACGGCCCCACTTCGAATCGCGTGTTGAACGTCGCGAGCTTCGCGTCGTACTTGTTCCGCTGAAAGTCTGGTCCGTTGTAACGACGGGCAAATTCCGCCCAATTCTTCTTGCGCAACTCCGTGTTCAATTTCGCCGAGGCAATGAACCCGCACATCGCGCGCATCTGTTCATCCTCCGACCGGGCGCACGCTTTCACCATTTCTTCGACATTCGCAAATCCCACCGTCTCGGCGTTGAAGCCCATGACTTGCCCAAGTCCCCAGGAGGTGCTGTGCAACGCTGCTTTCCGGTCGAGCTTGATGGCGCGATCCAGGCGCAGATACTGCGCTGCACCACGCGCGCCATAGCCGCCCGAAATGCGACTGCTGATATCCGGGTGTTTCGAATCAAAACGACCCCGGGTCAATTTACTGAACCAGTGTCGCTCAAACAGAATCTGCGGTCGTCGGTCGGCAAGAAATCCGCAGCCGCTGGTCTCCACGGAGAGCACAGCCCATAACGCGGGCAGTGGTACATCCAGCTCCTTGCAGCGATCGTCCAGACCTTTCTGCGTGAGCGGCGTGCTGGATCCTTCGAACATTCGTCACCTCGTCAGCGGGGGGGGAATGGACGCGCGGGATCAGCGTCCGCCATCGTGCATTTGCGATTGACAGCCTCAGTCGACCTTCATCGAGGGAATACTTGCACCACCATTGGCCGCCGATGTGACCATTGCCGATGCCGGCGATCGTGTCAGACTGTTTGAACCGTGAGGGCTTTCGGCTTCCATCAGAATTGTGCGTGTATGCAGCCTTCCGGACGCGCTCAGGTGTCCTGCTCCAGCATCTGTGTTCGTCCCAGCCTGTCGCAGCGGCGACTCGACGGCAGCGGCTCCTCACACCCGCTGCCACTGCGGCCGCGTCATTCCGACGAACCCCCCCGCGAGCCCTTCAGAATTCCGCCGCAGCACGTCGCGCAGCGTTTCCGTCGACTCGACTGCCACGAGTCCCTCGTCGGTGAACGCCAGTCGCTTGTTGTGAGGGTTGCCCCACACATGCTCGCTCAGCAGTGGGTTGGTCAGCGCTTGTGAGAACGCGTCCATCGCCACCATCGCCGAGATGAGTTCCGGCAGCGGCCCGTTCTTCTCGATCCGTTCGGCAAACAGTCCGACGTAGAATTCGACATTGTCGACGTCGCCGTACAGCTCCTTCAATCGCGCCGCAATCGACGCCAGACGCGCTGCCTCGCCCGGGTCGTCGCTCGCCCCCACGATCGTGGCGAAATTCCGTGCCGGCTCCATACCCATCGCGATCCGATAGTCGTTGTAGCTCGCCAGATTGTTGAGGCGCGCCTGCTTGATGGCATCCAATTCGGCTGGCAGCAGGAAGGACGCCAGGTTCTCCAGCCCCAGCGCCGATGCCCGATTCGCCGACACCTGCACGAAGGAGTCAGCCAGCCCGCCCTGCAGCAGCAGACGGTTGTCGAGGAGCATGCTGCGGCCTGGCCGCGTGACGCCGCCCCAATCGACCTCTTCCAGGACCAGCCCATGCCACCGGTACAGCAGGCTGAACTCCACCGTCATCCAATTCTGCCGGTTCCATTTCGCTCCCCACGCAGCTTGCGGGTCGGCCTTCAATGGAAAGACGGTCGTGTTGATGTGGTTGATGTACTCCTCCACCACGATCTTGATGAACATCACGATGATGATGTTGCGCGCCGTCTCGAATACCCGCTCATCGTCCCAGTCCGGATGGGTCGCCACCAGCATCGCCGCCAGTCGGTTGTGTTCGCGGAGCCAGAGTGTGTTGATCATCGCCGTCTGCGGTGCGGCATTCACCCGGTCTCCGCCGACGGCAAACAGCGACGCGCGGCCTGCCGCGGATGCGTTCTTCAGCCCCAGTGGCATATCGAGCAGCGGCTCTCCGTTCGCATCCGCAAATCCCGCCGCAATCGTCCCGTCAGGTGCATACAGGAATGGCGAGTGTTCCTCCCCATTGATCGTCTGACTTTTCAGCCGCCCGCGGGCACCGACATCTTCGCTCATCGTCCGCAACGCCCGCATCTGTAGTTGGGTGCGGCCGTACAGCGGGCTCATGTCGATCTCATGGTTCGACGTCGTCCTCCGACGGTCGGTCAGCGCATCGACATTGTGCAACTGCGTGCGGATGAAGCCATCGGTCAGATACTGCGCAAACGCCGGGAACAATCCGGTCGACTTTCCGCACAACCGTTGCGCCCCGGCAGGCCGTGCGAACAGCGCAGCCACGTCCTCCAGCGGAGGGCGCCGCGTGCCAAGCGCTTCGACACTCGGATAGGGCTTCGCCGGCAGAAGCCGCGCATTGTAGGTGCGATCGGTCAGCCCGGTCCACGAGATGTAGTCGTGTTTCGTCGTCCATGGGTGTGGCCGGCTGCGGGCCACCTTCACCGCACGGTCGATCACGAACCGGTTCACATCATCATCAAGATCGAGCGCATCGAGCGCCTTTACAAGAAATGCTAACAGCGACATTCCCGACTCCTCCGGTTAGCTGTGAAGCCAATGGACGCGCAGTCGTGGCACTGCGTTCGAACGCTGCCTGCATCTACATTTTCTCAGAGTCGTCCCCGTGCTCACGCTGCGAGGGAGCACACTACTGGAATGTCACGATGGTGAGCCATGGTTTCAAGCACCTGAAGGCGGGCTCGGGGATCGCGTATCGATACCGCGCTGTCCGACTCGGACCGGAGAGGGCCAATATGCACTTTGTTCAAGAGGCCCAGTCTCGGTCTGGGTAGGTTCAGTCGTCCTGCGCCCCGGTTGGCGACGCGGCCGCCCGGCATCTCTGCTTACCCGTTCGTGAACGCGTACCCTTTCGTCTCCGGCGACACCCTGCCCCACGCCTGAAACGCATCGTGCTCGAACACCAGCAGCCACTCCTCCGCGGCCGCATCGCGCAGCAATGCGCGCTTGCTCTCCAGCGTCCGCAGCGGCTCCACGTCGTAGCCCATGATCCACGCCAGCGGCACATGGTTCACCGTCGGCATTACGTCGCCCAGAAAGAATGCACGCTCGCTGCCACCATCGATCAGCAGGCTCTGATGATGCGGCACATGCCCCGGCGTCTTGCGTGCGGTGATGCCGCGCACGATCTCCACGTCACCGTCGATCAGGTGCAACTGCCCGGCAGCCTTCAGCGGCACGAAGTTGGCCGCAAAGTAGCTTGCGGCCGTGCGCTCGTTGGTGTGCGTGGCGTACTCGTACTCCCCCGCCTGCATGATGTAGGTGGCGTTCGCGAAGGTCGGCACCACCTGGCCTTCCGCGTTGCGTCTCGTGTTGCCGCCGGCGTGATCGAAATGCAGGTGTGTGTTGATCACCACCTTCACATCCTCGGGCGTGAATCCGGCCGCGCGAATTCCCGCCTCGAGTGCGGTCTCGTCAGGGCGCTGCTCGGGCACGTCGGCCTGCAACTCCATGCCGTAGATGTCGATGAACTTCTGGTCCTCCTTGTTGCCGGCACCCGTGTCGATCAGCACCAGGCCATCGGGATGCTCGATCAGCAGCGTGCGCATGCCCATCTGGATCCGGTTGCGGTCATCGGCCTCGATCTTCCGCTGCCAGAGCACCTTCGGCACGACACCGAACATGGCACCGCCGTCGAGCCGCTGACCGCCGGCCTGGATGGCGTGAATGCGCAGGTCGCCGAGCTGACGTGTCTGCAGGAGCGGAGAGGGGAAAGTCATGGCACGCCTGTTTGGAAGAGGTGATCAGGCACCGTCGCCGGCATCCCGTACCGGCGCTGGCATCACGGGTTTGCGACGACGCTTCGCCGTCGACGTGCCACCGCGCTGGAATGCCTCGAGGGCACCCCACGTCGTGATGTCGCGCCCTGCGGCATCCTTCAGCAGGCCGAGCAGCACCTTCGCGGTCGCGATGGCGTCACCCGCTGCACGATGGCGTGTGTGCGGCGGAATCTCCACCGCGTAGTGATTCGCCACTGCATCGAGATTCCGACGCGGCAGCTGCGGCAGCACCTTCCGCGCCAGACGCACGGTGCACAGCGTGGTGCCGTCGAGCGCCTGCCCGGTACCACGAAACACCTCATGCGAGACGAAGCGCCAGTCGAACGAGGCATTGTGCGCCACGAAGATGTGCCCATCCAGTCGCGCCGCGACTTCGTGCGCGACACGCGCGAACACCGGCTTGTCGCGCACCATCTCGTGCGTGATGCGCGTGATCTGCGTGATCATCGGCGGGATCGCGCACTCGGGATTTATCAACGTCTCGTACACATCGACGATCTGCCCGCCATGCACCCGCACGATCGCGATCTCGGTGATGCGATCCCCGTGACTCGGCCGACCGCCGGTGGTCTCGACGTCCACCACCGCGAAACGCAGCGAGGAGATCGCCAGCATCGAGGCGTCGCTCAGCATCCCGCTCGCCGTCGCCACGGCACGCGCTGCGGCCACGCCGTCCGGCGCCGGAGTCGGCTTCGGCACGGCCTGACCGGCGATGATGCGCCACCGCCCGTCCGGACCCTGCCGCACATCGGGCCGGTGCCCCAGAATGGCCCGCGCCAGGCTCTCGGCCAGCGCACGACGCACCCCGATGGCCTGACAGACATCCGCGACCAGCTCCGGTGAACCGAGTGGCCCACGCGCCTCGATCAGCGCGATCGCGGCGTCGGTCAGGCTCGACTCGGCCGGCTTGAGCCGCGCACCGAGCGAGGCGATCAGGGAATCAGAATCCATCAGGAAGCTCGGCTACACGATGCAGGAAGGCGCACGCGTCGGCGCCGAGAGATTTGCCACACTGTCGAGACCGCGAGTGAACCCAAGTCGCTGGCGAGGCGGCATACGTACATCCGGACAAGCTATCGCATCAGCGATACGGTTCGGAGTGCTCCTGCTTCGGGATCTCTGCGGGGACGATCAGATGTGCGATGGACTGGAATTCCGGACGTTTTCTTGTGAAATTCTTCACAAGCCATGTCGACTCCCCCTCCGAGCACAGTTCCCGAAAAGCACATCGCCGATTCGACCGTCCGCCGGCTGTCGCTCTACCTGCGCGTGCTCGAACAGGCTGCCACCCGAGGGCAGCACACCATTTCCAGCGATTCGCTGGCCGAGGACGGCGGGACGACGCCGGCGCAGGTGCGGAAGGATCTCAGCTTCTTCGGTTCGTTCGGCAAGCGCGGGCGCGGGTACGCTGTGACCGAGCTCGCCACACAACTGCAGGAAATCCTCGGGCTCGGACGCGAGTGGAAGGTCTACATCGTCGGGGCGGGCAAGATCGGGACGGCGCTGGTCAGTTATCGCGGCTTTGCACAGCGCGGCTTCCGGGTGGTGGGTATCTACGACAACAGCCCGTTGCGCGTGGGCCGAATGATCGACGGCGTGGGCATCCGCAGCATGGCGCAGCTGGACAACGACGCCGCGCGTGAACAGCCCGACATTGCCGTGCTCACGGTGCCCGCCGAGCATGCGCAGGCCGTGGCTGATCGTGTGGTGGCGGCTGGCATCACCGCGATCATGAACTTTGCGCCCGCGCAGATCCATGTGCCGGCATCGATCACCGTGAAGTCGGTGAACATGGCACTCGAGCTCGAGGGGCTGGCCTACGCCATCGTGCACCGCGAAGCGGCGGCGTCAGCGTAGACCGTACCGCAGCGAGCTACTCGGGTGCAATGACCGGGAGCGCGCGCAACAACTTGGCAAACTGCGCTGCCGACAAAGTTTCCGGACGCGCCTCCGGATCGAGACCGGCAATCGACAGCGCCTCATCGGCCTGCTCGGCTGATAACCCGCGCACCGTGCGCACCACACGCCGCAATTGCTTGCGACGCAGGCCGAAGCTCGCGATGACGAGTCGGCGGAAAGCCGCCTCCTCCGCTTCGCTGATCACGGGATCGCTGCGCGGTGCGATGTGCAGAATGGCCGACTCCACCGAGGGTGGCGGATTGAACGATGTCGGCTTGACCGTGCCGCGCGGCGTGACCGTCGCCAGTGCCTGCAGATTGACCGATAATGCGCCGTATTCCTTGGAGTTCGGTGCTGCGACGGCGCGATCCGCCACCTCGCGCTGCACCAGGAAGACGGCGCGCTCGGGGCGCGGACGCGTCATCGCATGGAAGATGATCGGCGTGGTGATGTAGTACGGCACGTTGCCGGCCAGCAGGTACGGACCGCCCGCGACCTCACCAAGCGCCAGATCCAGCACATCCGACTCGATCACGCTCACATGCGGTCGCGTGGCGTAGCGCGCGCGCAGGATCGGGATCAGCAGCTTGTCCACCTCGATCGTGATCAACCGGCCGGCGCGGTCAGCGAGTCGATCGGTCAGCGAGCCGCGACCGGGACCGATCTCGATGACGGTGTCGGCCTTCGTGACGTCGAGCACATCGGCGATGCGATCGAGCACACGGGTATCGGTGAGGAAATGCTGGCCAAGCCGTTTGCGCGGCGGAGGGAGTCGCGGCGAACGCGCGTCGTCAATCATGGCGCACACTGCAGGGCGGCAATGGCGGCCGCATGCACGATCTCGGCGACGCTCGCGCCGCGCGAAAGATCGAGTGAAGGCTTGCGGAGTCCCTGCACCACCGGGCCGATCGCGGTCGCGCCGCTCAGATACTGCACCAGTTTGTAGGCGATGTTGCCAGCGTCGAGTGAGGGAAAGATCAGCACGTTCGCCTTGCCGGCGACGGCGCTGCCGGGTGCCTTGCGGGCCGCCACCGTCATGTCGAGGGCGGCATCGGCCTGCAGTTCGCCATCGACCCACAGATCGGGGCGCCGGGCCCGCGTGAGCGCGACCGCCTGTCGCACCCGCAGCACATCGGCAGATTCCGCACTGCCACGGGTGCTGAAACTCAGGAACGCGATCATCGGCTCGTCACCCACGATGCGCACACGATCGGCTGCGGCAGCGATGGCGATGTCGGAGAGCTGCTCGACCGTCGGTTCCGGAATCACACCGCAATCGCTGAACGTGAGCACTTCGTGCGGCCACGGCACGCCGTGCTCTGGCGCCACGAGATAGAACGCGCCCGACACACTGCGGCTGCCGCCCTCCGCGCCGATCAGACGCAACGCCCAGCGCAGCACGTCAGCGGTGGTGTTGGATGCACCGGCGACGCACGCATCCGCAGCACCGATCGCGACGAGTGCGTTCGCAAACGCCAGCGGCGTGGTGGCCTGTGATCGCGCCTCGTCTTCGCTGCGAGATTTCGCGCGGGCCCAGTCTGCCAGACACGACTCGACGGCCTCGAGATGCACGCTTTCGGCGGGGATGATCGCCGTGCCGCCCTGCGCACGCACCGCCGGCACGCAGGTTACGTCGGGCACGATGACCAGCGGCTGTGCAATCCCCTTCCGCGACACCTCGCCGATGGCCTCGAGCGTCCGCGCATCGGTGCCCTCGGCAAACACGATGCGCGGACAGCGCTGGGCGGCACGCGTATGCAGCGCGGCGAGAAACCCGGTCACCGCGCGGTGTAGCGGAATTTTGCCTGCAGTGCCGCCACGACAGTCGGATGCGTGAGGTCACTGACGTCACCACCGAACCGCGCCACTTCGCGGACCATCGAGCTCGAGATGTAGGTCGTGTCGAGCGATGGCACCATGAACACCGTTTCCAGGTCGGCCGCGAGATGGCGGTTCATGAGCGCCATCTGAAATTCGTACTCGAAGTCGCTGACTGCACGCAAGCCGCGAATCAGCATCGAGGCGCCGACGTCGTGCGCCAGATCCACCAGCAGTCCATCGAAGCCCCGCACCACGATGCGCGGTTCGTCATCGGTGGCACCGACGATGAAGCGCACGCGCTCTTCGGCGCTGAACAGCGACGTCTTCTTCGGGTTGGTGGCGACGGCCACGACGAGAGTGTCCACGAAGTGCAGGCTGCGGCGCATGAGGTCGAGGTGACCTCGCGTCACGGGATCGAAGCTGCCGGCGTACAGCGCAATGCGACTCATCGGGAGAGGGCTCGGTTCGGCGGGGGCACGCGTACGTGCAATGAGCTCAGGCGCGGTAGAAGCTAATGGCCGTCTGCCCGTATCGTCGCCGGTCACCACCGTCGCCCAGATCGAGTGACGCGGGATGCTCGATGCCGAAGACCGTCGCGAACGGTACGCGGAGCCAGGCAGCGCCTAATCCGGCGGCCACCGGCAGCGTGTACGGCGGATCGGCAAACCCCAGCGAAAAGGCGTGGGCCGGCAACGCTGCCACGAACTGCTCGGCATCGCCGCGATGCAGCGTGTAGCTGCCCGGAGAGGCCCCCAGCGCGGTGAGATTCTTCTGAATCGCGGCCAGGATCGGCGCCGAGCTGTCGACGAAGGTCACGTGCGATGCCCCGCGGCTGAGTGCCTCGATGCCCAGTGCTCCGGAGCCCGCGCAGAGATCCACGACCGTGGCCGTCGGCACATCGTATTGGATGATGCTGAACCATGCCTCGCGCACCCGGTCGCCCGTAGGACGCACGCCACCGGCCGCTGGCACGCTGATCTGCCGGCCACGCCAGGCTCCGCCGATGATGCGCATCGCTCAGCGCCTGACGTCGACGAGCGTGAGCTGCAGGCAGTTCGCGCCGCGATAGGTATCGCGATCGAGACGGAAGGCAACGTCCACCGGGATCGCTGGGTCGAGGAGCTTGGCGCGATCACCCAGTCGCCATCCGATTGCCGACACTGCGCCGCCGGGAATCTTCACGCCGGTGCGGACGCCATCGGTGCTGCCAATTCGCTTCGGCGCACTGTCGATCCGTGCGCCACGCAACGCGAGCGTCGGCGTCGGGTTGCCAAGTCCGTGTGGCTCGAAGTATTGCAGCAGCTTCTCGAGTTCGTCGGTCAGGTCACCGGCATCGACCTCGAGATCGATGCGCTGCTCCGGCACCAGATGATCGGCGGTGAGCTCGCGTCGGGCGACGTCGTTGAACGCGGCCTGCAGCGTTGGCACGAGTTCCGTCTGCACGGTGATGCCGGCCGCCGCCCGATGCCCGCCGAAGCGGACGAGATGCTCTCGGCAGGCCGACAGTCCCGCGTGCAGATCGAAGGCAGTGATCGAGCGACCGCTGCCCTTGCCCATGTCGCCGTCGAGCGCGACCATGACCACCGGTCGCGAGATCTGCTCCACGAGGCGCGACGCGACGATGCCGATGACACCGGCGTGCCATCCCTGCTTTGCGAGTACCAGCCCGTACGTGGCATCGAGATCCACGGTATCGAGCATCCGCATCGCTTCATCGAGTGTCGTGCGGTCCAGCGACTGGCGGCGCTGATTGAGCTCCTCGAGTTCGCGCGCGATCTCGTTCGCTTCACTCGCGTCGTCGGTGAGCAGCAGCTCCACGCCGCGCATCGGATTGCCCAGGCGGCCGACGGCGTTGAGCCGAGGACCGAGGATGTAGCCGATACGACCCGCCGTCAGTGGCTTGCCTTCGAGCCCCGACGCACGGATGAGCGAGCGCAGTCCCGGATTGTGAGACTCGTTCATCACCTTCAACCCGTAGCGCACGAACACGCGATTCTCGCCGCGCAGTGGCGCGAGGTCGGCGACCGTGGCCAGAGCGACGAGATCGAGCAGCGTGAACACGTAGCCATCGCTGCCGCCCATTGCGCGCGTCACGGCCAGCGCGAGCTTGAACGCGATGCCGACGGCCGCGTGGTCCTTGTCGGGTGACGGGCACCCGGGCTGCTTCGGATTCAGGATTGCCACACACGCCGGCAGCGGGCCACCGGGCAGATGATGATCGCTGACGATCACGTCGATCCCTGCCGCGCAGAGCGCTGCGATGGCAGGCAGCGCACTGGTGCCGCAATCGGCGGTGAGCACGAGGTGCGCCCTGTGCTTGATCGCTTCCCGCACGCCGGCATCGGTCAGGTCGTAACCATCCGTCAGCCGCTGCGGAATGAACGGGACGATGTGGCCACCGAGCTGGCGCAGCGCGCGCGTGAGCAGCGCGGTGCTGCACATGCCGTCCACATCGTAGTCGCCATGCACCATGATCGTTTCACCGGCACGGATGGCGCGGACGATACGCTCCACGGCCTCGGTCATGCCCATCAGGTCATACGGACTGCCGACATGCTCCATCTTCGGCCGCAGAAAGCGCTTGGCGCGCTCCACGTCGGTGTATCCGCGCTGCGCCAGCAGTTGACAGACCACCTCCGGCAACTTCAGCGCGTCGCGAAGTCGCACGATATCGGCGGCATCGACCGAAGGCGGTGCGATCCAGCGGGCAGAGGGTCGAACGCGCGGCTGCGTGATGGTCATGCGCGCAAACTACCGATCGGGCTGAAGCTGAACAATGCGAATCGCTGCAGCATCAGGCAATCGGCTGCAACACCGGAGCATCAGCTGCGGTACCGCTGCGCCAGCAGTGCACGCCGCTCCTGACGCAGCGCCTCGCGTTCGGTCTCGAGCTCGCGCCGCGCGTCGCCGTCGGTCTCGCGGATCAGGCCATCGAGATCGCGCAGGGTGCGGTCCAGCGATCGCACGCGGAACTGACGCACGGCGCCCTCCAGCAACTGCGGCCCGGCCTCCGGCGTCAGCTCGCTGATGCGCGTGACGATCTCGTGGAAGGTGTCCAATGCGAACGGCGCCTCCTCCGACAGCGCCAGCTCCACGGTGTCGAGCGGTTCATCGGCACCGAGCTTCAGCAACACGTCGTAGATCGCGCGCAGCCGCGGCTCTTCGAACAGGTCGGGGTTCACCGTTTCCGACGCCTCGCGCGCCCAGCGCCGATCCTGGATCAGCATCGACACCAGCGATAGCTCCGGACCGGCCCGCAGCCCATGCGACGTCGCCTTTGGCCGTGACGAATCCATCTTCCAGCCGACCTCCTGCTTTTTCTTCGCCCACTTTCCGCGCGGCGGCGCATCGAGCGGCGGTGGCTGCACGACGGGCACCTCGTAGACGGAATCGCGCGGCGCGGTCTCGTAGATGTGCGGATCGTCGTCGCCGAGCGGACCGTACGGCGTTTCATCGGGCGGCGGCATGTGCTGACCGTCCTGACGCAAGCGTGCGCTGCTCGGAGGCGGTGCACTCCCGCGACGCTGTCGCGGTGCCTGCGCCACTTCCTGCTCGATCAGTGACACCGGCACGCGCGTGACGTCGCTGAGCCGAGCGATGTAGAGCGCACGTTGCACCGGATCGGCGGTATCGCGCAACGTCGGCAGCACGCGATCGATCGCGCCGCGTGACTTGGCGAGATTCGCGAACCATCCCTTGCGGTCCATCAGCTGAATCTGCCGGTCGAAGACGTCGGTCGCGCCATGCAGCGCACGATCCAGCCCGGTACGGCCGTACTTCTGCACGAACGTGTCCGGATCATCGCCCTCGGGCAGCGACACGACGTTCACGTTCGCCTTCTCGAGCAGCAGCGCCCGGCCAGCCTTGAACGTCGCCTTCTGTCCTGGTTCGTCGCTGTCGTACAGGAGGTACACGTTCTTCGTGTAGCGCGTGAGCAGCTGCGCCTGGCTTTCCGTGAGCGCGGTGCCGAGTCCGGCGACGGCATGGGTCGCACCGGCAAGGTGACAGCGGATCACGTCCATGTATCCCTCGACCACCAGTGCCGCGTCTTCCTTGCGCAAGGAATTCTTCGCCCAGTTCAGCCCATACAGCAGCTGCCCCTTGCTGAACACCGGCGAGTCCGAGGAGTTGAGATACTTCGGCTCACCGGGGCCCAACAGGCGCCCGCCAAATCCCACCGGATGGCCCGAGGCATCGCTGATCGGAAACATCACCCGATTGCGGAAGCGGGCGCGCACGCGCGTCTCCTCCTCGCGCTTCACCAGCAGTCCGGCTTCGATGAGTTGCAGCTCGCTGTAGCCGAGCGCTCCGAGCCGAACGCGCAGCACATCGGCATCCGATGGCGCGAGACCGATCTCGAAGCGCTCGCACGCCACCTTGTCGAGTCCGCGCGAGGCGAGATACGCTTGCGCTGCAGCACCCTCGTCCGACCAGAGGATTTCCTGAAAGAGCTCACTGGCTGCGCCAAGCAGTGCCCACACCGGCTCGCGGGTGTCGCGCTGCTCGTCGCGCGAGCCTCGACTCTCGATGATGGCGATGCCTGCCCGGTCGGCTGCGTTGCGCACTGCCGTGGGCCAGTCCATGCCCAGATGCTTCTGCAGGTACTTGAAGACATCGCCGCTCTCACCGCACTTGAAGCAGTGATAGCTGTTGTTCCGCGTCGAGACGGAGAAGTTGGGATTCTTGCCACCATGAAACGGACAGGGCCCACGAAAGTCGCTCCCCACCCGGCGCAGCTTCACCGACTCGCCGATGATCGCGACGAGGTCGGAGGCATCGCGGATGCGCTCGATGGTCTCCTGCGGAATCACGGCGTCAGCCCGTCGGTGACATGTCGATCACCGAAGTTCGGCGATCGTCACACCAGCACCACCTTCGTTCCACAGACCCATGCGATGCGAGGACACACGCGATTCCGTGCGCAGCATCGTCGTGACACGTTCACGCAGCGCGCCGGTGCCCTTGCCGTGGATGATGCGCAGCTCCTTCAGATCGGCGCGCACGGCAGTGTCGATGGCGCGAGACACGAAGTCGTCGATCTCGCTCACACGCATGCCGCGCAGGTCCACCTCACCCGCGCCCATCGGCGGTCCGGTGTCGTCGTCGGGATTGGTGATCGCCACCGTCACGGTCGCACGCTCCGGCTTCCTGCCGGTGGTGCGCAAGGTGGCGAAGGGAAAGTTCATCTTCAGCGCGCCGATCGCGACGGTGCCCTGCCCGTTCTTCACATTGATCAGCGTACCGATACGATTACCGAACGCCGTAGCCTCCACCAGCTCACCGACCTCCGGCGCGCGATCGAGCCCGCCGCGCTTCGAACGCGCCGCCTCCGCCGCCTTGGTGCGCTGCTCGTCGAGCAGACGCTCCAGCGCGCGCCCCTGGGTCTGCGCCTCGGTCTCCACCACGCGTCGTGCGGCCTTGGCCGCCGACTCGATCTCCGCCGCCCCTCGCGACTTGAGCTCGGCAATCACATTCTCGATCGTCTGCCGCGCTTCGAGCAGGTGCGCACGCGCCGCCTTCCGCGACTCGCGTTCGAGTTCACGCTCTTTCTCCTTCAGCGTGCGCTCGCGTGTTTCCAGGGCACCGGTGCGCAGCTCGGCATCGGTCACGAGGCGATCGAGCTGCACCTCACGCTGCGCCAGCACCTCGTCACGCGACTCGAGGTCCGCCAGCAACTTGTGCACGTCGCGCTCGACCTTGGGCACGCGTTCCTCGGCACGGTCGAGCACATCATCGGGCAACTGCAGACGCCGCGCGATGCTCAAGCCGTACGAGCGACCGGGAATGCCTTTCAGCAGCCGATATGTCGGCGCCAGCTTCACCGCATCGAACTGCAGCGACGCATTGATCACGCCCGGCACATCGGCCGCCAGCTCCTTCAGCGCACCGAGATGCGTGGTGGCGACGGTGAGCGTGTTGCGACGGGTGAGCGCCTCGAGAATCGCACCACCGAGCGCCGCACCTTCGAGTGGATCGGTGCCCGAGCCCAGCTCGTCGATCAGCACCAGTGATCGATCAGTGGCGCCGCGCAGAATCTCACGCTGGTGCACGAGGTGCGCGCTGAACGTCGACAGATTCGCTTCCAGTGACTGCTCGTCGCCGACATCGGCGAAGCAATCATCCACGATCGGAAGCCGGCTCTCGGCACCAACGGGCGCCGGTATTCCGCTCTGCAACATGGCGCAGAAGAGACCGAGCGCCTTGAGCAGCACCGTCTTGCCGCCGGTGTTCGGGCCGGAGATCAGCAGCGTGCGCTCGTCGGGCAGCAGCACCAGGTCGAACGGCACGACAGGCATGTTCTTCGCGAGCAACAACGGATGCCGGCCGCCGAACACCTGCAGGCCGTCACTGGGCTCGCCGAGTTCCGCCGGCTCGCAGCTGAACTCGTTGGCGTAGCGCGCACGCGCGTAGAGCACGTCGAGTTCGACGAGTGCCGCGAACGCTTCCAGCATCGACGGCTGCAACGGCCGGACGTTGTCGCTCAGCTCGCGCAGGATGCGCTCCACCTCGCGCTGCTCCTCGTTTTCGATCTCGCGAATGCGGTTGCCGAACTCCACCGCTGCCGGCGGCTCGATGAACACCGTTGCGCCGGTGCCCGACGAGTCGTGCATGATGCCACCGATCGTCGCGCGTGCGTGAGACTTTACCGGAATCACGTAGCGGCCGTTGCGCACCGTGACGGACATGTCGCTGACCTGATGATTCGGCTCGAGCGACGCCATGATGCGCTCCAGCAGGCGCACCAGTTCGCCCTGCGCACCCATCAGCTCGCGACGCAACCGACGCAGCGTTGGCGAGGCATCGTCACGCACGGTGCCATCGCCGTCGATGGCGCGGTCGATTGCATCCTCGTCACGCTGCGCCGCAATCAGACGCGCGGCGAATGACAGCAGATACGCCGTGGCCATGGCCGGACGACGCGCATCGCGCAGCGCCGACTGGGTGCGCCGGCTCGAGCGGAGCAATGTGGCGATCGCGGTCAGCTGCGTACCATCGAGCGGGGCACCCTCGACCCGCAGCCGGGCCAGTGCCTGTTTCACATCGGGAATCGGCTCCGGATTCCAGCCTCCCTCGCTGGCGAGCATCGCACGCATCGCCTGCACCCGGGCCAGCTCTGCTGCGAGCCACTCACGATCGGTGCGCGGACGGAGCGCGCGCACGGCGATGGCACCCAGCGTCGACGACGCACGGTCGGCCACGACATCGAGCACACGGGGAAATTCGAGAACGGTGAGTGCGTGGTGATTCACGACTGAAAGATGCGGAGGGTCCGACGATGATGCACGAGCGTCCGGCGCGATGCCGCGCGGGCGAAGCATACGGACGCAAACCGGCCCGACAGCTCACGGTGAGCGATCGGGCCGGCGCAACCTGTGGGAAGCAGCAGAACGACTAGACGAGCTTCGCCAGTTCCTCTCGAACAATCGCATTGACGACACTCCCTTCGACCTGACCCTTGAAGCGCGGCAGTACCTGGCCCATGACTTGACCCATCTGCGTCACGCCACTGGCGATGACATCGACGACGGCACTCCGAATCACTGCGGGATCAACCGCAGCTGGGAGATAACGCTCGAGGATGCCGATTTCCTCGGCTTCCTTCTGCGCGAGCTCCGGACGGTTCGCGGCCGTGTACTGCTCGACCGAGTCCCGCCGCTTCTTGATGCCCTTGCGCAGGACATCGACGACATCCGCATCCACCACGTCGCGCTTCTCTTCGTTCTCGATGACGCGAACACGCTCCTTGACCTCGGCGATGATCGTGCTGAGGAGGAGCAACTGCGGCTTGTCCTGGGCCCTGCGGGCGACCATGAGGTCACCGTTCAAACGGGTGTGCGTCTCAGTCAAAACTAAAAGTTCCGAGTGCGACGGTTTTTGCGGGTGGCCGCATTCATCTTGCGCTTGCGCTTCTCAGACGGCTTCTCATAGTGACGATGTTTGCGGAGATCCGACAGGATCCCTGCCTTCTCGCACTTCTTCTTGAACCGCTTGAGCGCGCGTTCGAAGTTCTCGTCTTCGTGGATGACGACTTCTGCCAAAAGCTTCTTCCCCCCTTCGTGGCGTTGGTTGCGCCGGCTAGAGTTCTGTGAGGTTAGCCCAGAAACCTATCCCTGTAACGTGCGTGGCGTCAATGACTTGGATGAAGTCTGCCAGAGTATCTTCGAGCGTCCGCGTCAGCCCGGCGGCCAGCTCATCGGGCGTCCGGCCAGCAGGTGCGCATGCAGATGATGCACGGTCTGCCCACCATCATCCCCGGTGTTGATCACCACCCGATAACCGGACTCGACCACACCGAGCGTGCGGGCCGTTTCGGCAGCCAGCAAGACCACGCGCCCAATATCGAGTAGGTCGGAGACGCCATCGAGCGACGCGACATGCGCCTTGGGAATGATCAGCACGTGCGTCGGAGCCTGCGGCGTGATGTCCCTGAACGCCAGACAGTGCTCGGTTTCAGCGACGATCTGGGCCGGAATCTCCTTGCGGACAATTCGGCAGAAGAGGCAATCAGCCAAGGGTTCCCCCCACAGTGGTGGCAGCCGCGAGCTGCGAACGGACGATCCCCAGTGCCACGATGGCGGCCGTCTCCATCCGGAGGATACCACCGGCGATCGCGACCCGCCGGAACCCCGCCTCCAGCAGCCGCTCTGTCTCGTCCGGCTCGAAGCCGCCCTCGGGCCCGATGGCCAGCACGATCGGCGCGGTCATTGACACCGTGGTGATCGGATCGCCCTCAGGGTCCAGCAGGAGGCGCGTCCCATCCGCCGGCAGCGCCGCAATCGCCCGCTCGGCGTTGCATTCCGTGAACCGCTGCGGCAACCAGGCCCCCTCGCTCTGCAGCAGGGCGCCGATCATGCGGGCCTCCACCTTCTGCGCGAACATCGACCCTTCACCGCGCCCCGCCACGCTCCGGGACCGACGCCAGAGCACAGGACGCCAGGTGCTCACGGCCAGCTCGGTCGCTTTCTCAGCCACCAGCAGCATCCGCTCCTTGTCGGCGACAGGCACCAGCAGGTGCACCGCCGGCAGCGGCGCGACGCAGCGCGGCGACTCGATCTCGAGATCCAGATGCTGCTTCGCCATGCGCACGAGGATGCCGCTGGCAGTGGTGCCGGTGCCGTCGCGGACGGTGACGGGTGCACCCACCGCCAGGCGTCGGACACGCGCATGGTGTGCGGCTTCCTCGCCGAGCACCAGCGGGCCCGGCGAAAGCAGCGAGTCGTTGCAGAAAAAGTGCGCTACGCCCGGACGATGGTCGCGCTCCACCACTCCCCCTCGCTGTCAGCGGCAATCATGCGCCAGCCGGTGGATTCGACATGACGCAACATCTCCTCGCGCTCGGTCTGCAGAATCCCGCTGATGATCACGACACCGTCCGCTGCAATGCAGCGCTCGATGATCGGCAGCATCATGACGTGCACACTCGAGATGATGTTCGCGAGCACGACCCGCACCGGTGCGAAGAACGGGAGCAGCACGGTCGCATCGCCGCACAGAAGATGCACACGCCCCGCGACGCCGTTCCGCTCGACGTTTTCCTCCGCGTTCGACATCGCATCCTCGTCGAGCTCGATCGCAATCACCTTCGACGCCCCACCCTTCGCGGCGGCAATCGCCAGCACCGCGCTGCCAGCACCGAGATCGGCGACGACGTCGCCCGGACGCAGCACCTGCGGCAACAGGCGCAGCACGCCACGCGTGGTGGCATGCTCACCGGTGCCGAACGCCATGCCGGGTTCGACGATGATCGTCTTCGCCGGATCGTACTGATCGGCGAGCCATGGCGGCGTGATCACGAAGGCGCCGAGGTCGTGCGCCTGCACGGTGCCATGCAATTCGGGCGACGCCGTCGAAGGATCGAGCGGCGTCACGAGAATCTGCGCCGCAGGATCGGCGCGTTGCACTTCGGCACGCAGGAAGATCAGGTCGTGCTCGACGGGAACATGTGTCACATAGCTGTTCCCGTCCTCCACCAGGCCCTCGGCGCCCCCCGTGAAGAGCGCAGCAGCCACCGCGTCGCGCACGCCATCGTGAGACGGCGTCACGCGCAGCGTCTGCCATTCGGGAGCGATCATGCGCCCAGCACTTCCTTCATCCGCGACCAGAAACTCTTGTTGCGCTCCGTCGGTGCGCTGCCGTGCAGATCCGCGAGCTTGTGCAGCAGCTTGCGCTCTTCGTCGCTCACGGTCTCCGGCGTCCACACCTGCACGCGCACGTGCATGTCACCGCTGCCGCTGGCATTCACGCGCGGAAGGCCTTTGCCGCGCAGATAAAAGAGATGGCCGCTCTGCGTTCCAGCGGGCACCTTCACGCGGAACTCGTTGCCAGTGACGCCGGGCACGAGCAGTTCGGTGCCGAGCACCAGTTGCGGGTAGGTGACGAGCACCTCGGTGAAGAGGTCCTCCTCGTCACGCTCGAAGCGCGGGTTGTCCTCGACCTCGAACACGACGAGCACGTCGCCCTTGCCACCACCACGTGAGCCGACGTTGCCGACTCCACGCAGCGTCATGTACTGCCCCGTCGCGACACCGCCGGGGATGCGTACGCTGATCGTGCGATCCACACGGACCCGGCCATCTCCCTTGCAGCCGCGGCATGGCGATGCGACGACGGTGCCCTCGCCGTTGCACGTCGGGCAGGCCGCGACACTGACGAACTGACCGAAGAAGCTCCGCTGCGCACGACGGACCTCACCGGTCCCACCACACGTAGCGCACCGCTGCGGCGTCGACCCGGCCTCGGCACCACTGCCGGTGCACGTGCCGCAGGTATCGAGGACCTTGATGGAGAGCGACTTTTCGACGCCAGTCATGACTTCGGCGAGTGTCAGCGGCACACCGACCTTGATGTCCCCGCCTTGGCGTGCCCCGCCGGATCCGCCGCGACCGCCGAACATGTCGGCAGAGCCGAAGCCGAAGTCGCGCATGAAGATGTTCAGCGCTTCGCTCAGGTCGACGTGCTGGTACCCCCCACCACCGCCACCAGCGCCGCGGAGGCCCGCCTCGCCGTACCGGTCGTAGGCGGCGCGCTTCTGCGGATCGCGAAGCACGTCGTACGCCTCGGTGATCTCCTTGAATTTCTCCTCAGCCTCCTTGGCGCCCCCGTTCTTGTCGGGGTGGTACTGCATTGCCAGGCGTCGGTATGCCTTCTTCAGCTCGTCCTCTGATGCCGTCTTTTCGACACTCAGAGTCGCGTAGTAGTCAGCCATCGGTTGCATCACTTGAGAAATCGCACGCCGGAACGGCGCTACGGGTCGCACGAACGCCCGGCCGACTGGGCCGGGCGTACTCATGAAAGATCATCACTCCAGTGGGGTGGCGCCACCCAGCCGATCATCCACCTGCGCCACTCGGCGACTCAGAGCAGGTCGGAGACGAGGCGCGAGGCGTGGCCAACGAGCGAGATCACCTTCCGATAGGACATGCGTGTGGGGCCGATGACGCCGATCACGCCGCTGAGCGACCCGAAGTGGTATTCGGCGGTGACGATGGTGAATCGGTCCAACCGGGGGTCGCCATGCTCGTTGCCGATCGTGATCGTGATCCCCGGCAGCGGAGACCGACGACGCAGCACGTCGGCGATAAGCGCCGGCGTCTCGGTGAACGCGAGCAGCTGCCGCATGCTCTCACCGGTGGCAAATTCGGGATGCTCTGCCAGTAGAGACGGCTGACCAAGCACCACGGCTGCAGCGTCGTCCTCCTTGGCGGCGGTCGCGAAATACTGTTCGCCTTCCTCGACGAAGACGTTCAGCAGTTCCGAGGCCCGACCGGGTGCCTGGGCATCCCGCAGGCGGAACGACAGCGATGACCGAATCTCGCGCAACGTCAGTCCGGACAGCCTTTCGTTCAGCACGAGGGTGACGGCGCCAATGGCATCGTCGGCGATCTCGATGGGCAGCTCGATGTAGATCGACCGTGCGACACCGCGCTCCAGTGCCAGTACCATCAGTAGTCGGTCGCTGGCGAGCCGCATCAATTCGATGCGCTGCAGAATGGCGGCATCGAGCTGCGGACCGAGGGCGACGCCGAGTTCCTGGGTCAGCACGCCGAGCGACTGTGCGGCTCGGCGGAGGATCGACTCGATGGCCGAGCTGGAGCCGTGGATCTCCTCACCCAGCACGGCCTCTTCGGCCGTCTTCAAGACCGGCACACCCAGCAGCGAGTCGACATACACGCGATACGCCAGGTCGGTCGGAACGCGCCCTGCCGAGGTGTGCGGATGGAAGAGAAAGCCTTTCTCTTCCAGGTCGCTCATGGTGTTCCGGATGGTCGCCGGCGAGACGCCGAGTCCGAACCGTCGTGAGAGGGTCCGTGAGGCGGCGGGTTCGGCCGTTTCCACGTAGCTCTGAATGACGGCTTCGAGCACCTGTCGTTCGCGATCGGTGAGTGCGGGCTGCGTGGACATATAGAACAGCTAGCTACCGGGAGCCCCGAACGGGAGTGAGGGCGGCGGCGAGACTGTCGAGTCGCAGCCAGCCGAGCGGGGTGAGGATGACGCGTCCGGCACTGATCTGCGCCCAGCCAGCGGCTACCCAGGGTCGGACCTGCTCCAGCTCTTCATCACCGACGGCGAGCCCGCCGGTGGTGCGCAATCCGAGATACACCGATTCGAGCGATTGCTCTCCATCGCCGATGACTTCCGACCCGCCGATGGGATCCTCGCCTGCAACGACCGCTTTCTGCCATGCCGCGTAGGCGGCGCGGTTCCAGCGGCGTGTAGCGCCATCGAAGCCGTGTGCCGAGGGGCCGAGTCCGAGGTAAGGCACGCCGCGCCAATAGCTGCGGTTGTGTTGGGCGTGGTGTCCGGGCTGGGCGAAGTTGGATACTTCGTAGTGATCGAACCCGGCCGCGTTCGCTCCGTCATGCGCGCTGAGAAATTCCCGTTCATACGCCGACTCGTCGCCTGGTTGCACTTCGCCGCGGTCAGTCCATCGGCCGAGTGGCGTGCCGGGTTCGATGGTGAGCCCGTAGAGCGACAGGTGTGGAGGGTGTTTGTCGAGTGCGAGGTCGAGGTCTCGCTGCCAATCGCGTTCGAGTGCGGTCGGCAGCGCGAACATGAGATCGAAGCTCCAGCTGGCAAACGGTGTGTCGCGCAGCAGTTCGACGGCGGTGTCGATCTGTGAGGGTCCGTGGGTGCGGTGCATCCATTCGAGTACGCGCGCGTCGAAACTCTGTGCGCCGAGTGATACGCGGGTGATGCCGGCACGCCACCAGGCGGCGGTCGCTGCGGCCGTCACGTCATCGGGATTGGCCTCGAGGGTCACTTCAGCGTTGGGCGCCCATCGAAAGTGCTCGCGCATCAGCGCCATCATGCGCGTGACGCCGTCGGGGCCCAGGTGTGACGGCGTTCCACCACCGAAGTACAGCGTGTCGATCTCGATCGGCATGTGCGGGTGGCCGAGTCTGATGCGCAGCTCGTTGCGGAGCGCTTCGATGAACTCGTCGACGGGCACGTCGCGACGGACTGCGATGGAGAAGTCGCAGTAGCTGCAGCGTCGTGCGCAGAATGGCACGTGCACGTAGACGTGTCTCGGGGCGGTCGTCATGCGCGCTGCAGTGCGCCGTCGTGGGTGGCGCGGACGAGTCCTTTCAGCTCGAGGGTCGTGACGGCGGCGAGGCAGGCATCGGCGGCCCAGCCCGAGCGTTCCACGACGAGGTCCAGCTCGAGTGGGGCATTGCCGAGTACTTCCCAGATGGCGCGTTCCGGTGCCGAGAGCTGGGGTGGTGGGGTGGCGTGCCGGTCGTCGGCGCGGGCGATACGGAGCAGTGCGAGTACGTCATCGACTGACGCGATGACGTGGGCGCCGTCGCGCAGCAGTTCGTTGGAGCCGAGGCAGGCGGCGGCGTCGAAGGCACCTGGGACGGCGGCGCAGGTACGTCCGATCGTGTTTGCGGCGCGGGCCGTGAGCAGTGCGCCGCTGCGGTGGCCTGCTTCGACGACGACGGTGACCTGCGCGAGGGCGGCGATGAGGCGGTTGCGTTCGGGGAACGAGCCGCGGTTGGCGCGTGCGCCCGGGAGGTGTTCCGTGAGCAGCAGGCCTTCGGCGGCGATGCGTCGCTGGAGAGCGCGGTGGTCGGCAGGGTAGGCGACGTCGATGCCGGTGCCGATGATGGCGGCCGTGGCGCCTCCGGCGGAGAGGGCGCCGGTGTGTGCTGCGGCATCGACCCCTCGGGCGAGTCCGCTGATCACGAGGGCCCCCGCTTCGGCGCATTCGCGCGCGATGCGTTCGGCGGCGCGCAGGCCGGTGGCAGTCGCGTGGCGGGTACCGACGAGGGCGACGGCCGGCTTGTCGAGGAGTGTGGTGTCACCCAGTGCGAAGAGCAGTGGTGGTGCCGGCGTGACGGAGGTGTCGCCGCAGGATGTCAGGTCGTGGAGTGCGGCTGGATACGACGGCGTGCCGCAGACGAGCAGCGTGCATCCCAGCGCATCGGCGCGCGCGATCGCGTTGGTCGCGACCTGTTCTGCCTCTGTGCGCTCCAGCGCCGGCACGCGTCGCAGTGCACTCGCGAAGCGTGTCGGCGCCAACGCACCGCTTGCACTCGCGCCGAGCGTATCGCCGTTCGACTGCGCGTTTCGCGGAGGCACGGGTCGTGATGAATCGACACGCCGGTGCCATTCGCGAACGCCCACGCGCGGGAGCGAGAGCAGGGTCAGCGCGTCGAGCGCTGCCTGCCGGTCGTGTGGCTCACCGCGCATCGTGGAGCATCAGGGGAGCACCTGCTCCGATGCGCGCAGTTCGGCCGCGTTGTGCTGGCGCATGGCGAGCAGCTTGCGCCAGCAGGTGTCGAGGAACTGATCGAGGTGGGTGCGATTGGCGGCGCTGAAGGAGATCAGCGCGACGGCGTCGGGGGCCTCGATTTCCGGTACGTAGTCCTCGCCCATCAGGTCGAGCTTGGAGAAGGCGACGAAGTGCGGGGTGGCTGCGAGTTCCGTGGAGTAGGCAGTCACTTCGGCGCGAAGCTGATCGTATTCGGCCTGCCAGTCCATCGCATCGATCGGAATGATGAAGGCGAGGATGCGGGTGCGTTCGATGTGACGCAGGAACTGCAGACCCAGGCCCTTGCCGGTCGAAGCACCTTCGATGATGCCGGGAATGTCGGCTACCACGAAGCTGCGATGGTCGCTCATCGGCACCACGCCAAGATTCGGCGAGAGTGTCGTGAACGGGTAGGCGGCGATCTTCGGGCGCGCGGCAGAGATGACCGAGAGCAGCGTCGACTTGCCGGCGTTCGGAGCGCCGACCAGGCCGACGTCGGCGATCAGCTTCAGTTCGAGAATGACCTGCCGCTCTTCGCCTTCCTCGCCCGGCTGCCATTCGCGTGGCGACTGATGTGTGGCGGTGGCGAAGAAGGCATTGCCCTTGCCGCCGCGACCGGCCTTTGCGATCGGGATCTGCTGGCCATGTTCGAGCACTTCCCCGATCTGCACCTTCGTTTCGGCATCGAGCACGATCGTGCCTGGCGGTACCGGCATGATGATGTCGGCGCCGCTGCGACCGGTCTTGTTGTTGCCTTCACCGTGCTGGCCACGTTCGGCGGCCCAGCGGTCGCGATAGGTGTAGTCGAGCAGGGTGGTGAGGTTGGCATCGGCGCGCAGGTACACGTTGCCGCCCGCCCCGCCGTCGCCGCCATCGGGACCGCCTGCCGGCACGAACTTCTCACGTCGGAATGAAGTGGCGCCGGAGCCGCCGGTACCGGCGGCGATGCGGACGACGACGCGATCGATGAAATCGTTATGAGTGCTCATGACGGCCCCTGGGCCTGTGCTGTGTGTGCAGTGCGAACGTGGCCCCACAACATGCGGTAGCGACGGAGCGCATCATCGTCGAGCAGATCGGTGAGCGCATCGAGGGTAGCCGAGATTTGGGCTGGCGTCGCGCCGACATTCAGCGCGCCGTGGAGGTGAGAGTGCAGTTGGCGATCCTGCTCCGCGAGGGCGCAGATCGCCACGACGCAGAGTTCGCGACGAACGATGTCGAGCCCTGGCCGGCTGAGGACCTTGCCGTAGCCGTCGGTGATCATCCAGTGATCGAGCGCCGGGTGGAGCTTGGCGATGTTGACGCGGAGCTTGTCGTACATGTCGCCATAGACATGCTCACAGGTGACTTCCCCGCGGACACGCCAGGCGTCGGTCGAGCCCGGGAGGGTAGCGTCGGCATCGGTATCGGCCGCGGGTGCGGGCAGGCCGGAGATCCGGCGCCACTCGCGGGCGGCGTTGAGCGTGCGCGGGAAGCCCGCGAACAGGTAGGACTGCAGGATCACTTCTTCCACCCAGTTGGCCGGGAGCGTGCGGGCTTCGACGAGAAGTGCGCGCATCTGGCGTTCGGAACCAGCTCCGATGACTGCGGCGAGCCGAACGAGGCATCGCGTCTGGTCATCGAGTGGCGGGAGTGTAGTGCCGGGCAGGTCGAGGTGTGTCATTGAAAAAGCGTCGGGCGGTACGAATTCACGCGACCGGTCGGATCGGGCTGACAACCGGACGAACGAGCAAGAGCGAGCAGGCATCAGCAACAGGAACGATCGGGGACGGTCGCCGGTCCCAGCAATGCACATGTTGCAGCGATGCCCCACGGCGGAGAACCTCGAAAGCTACTCCCTTCTCACACTGCCTCAGCCTTTTTTCCACCGAGCGCCCCGATCGCGCCCACCAGGATGAGGGCACCGCCGGCGATGGTCCAGAGGTCGGGGCGCTCCCCGATGGCCGGAATGAGCATGGCGAGGAGCGAGGCGCCGACGGGCTCACCCAGGACCGTCAGATTCACCACATGGGCCGGCAGGTGTCGCAGGGCCCAGTTCATCCCCGTATGGCCGAGGAGCATCGGGCCGGCGGCCAGTCCGGCGAAGATCGCCCAGTCCGTCGTGCCGTAGGGTCCGAGCGGATCGCCGCGGGCGAGGGCCAGCGCGAACAGCGCGAGGGTGCACCAGCCGTAGACCAGCGCGACGTACGGTACCAGATCGAGCGTGGCGCGGAGTCGGCGACCGACCAGATAGTAGAGCGAGGCGGTGATCGCGCCGACCAGCGCCAGCAGGTTGCCGAAGAGCCGAGGGGGCAGCCCGAACGGGGCGGTGGTGGCGAGGTTTGCGGCAGCGCCCGAACCCATCAGCGACGGAAATGCCACCAGCAGCGCGCCCATAATGCCGACCGCCAGCCCTCCCATCTGCCGACGAGTGACTGCCTCATGGAGCATCAGCGCCGAGCCTGCCGCCACGATCGCCGGCTGCAGGTTCACCAGCACCACCGACGCCGCCACGGTCGTATAGGTCAGCGAGGCGTTCCAGCTCCAGAAATGCAGCGCGAGCATTGCCCCGGCGCCGGCCGCGAGTGCATGATCGCGCCGCGACAAGTGCCGCCACACTCGCCACTCCCCCCGATAGAACAAAATGGCCAGCAGCACCGATTCGGCGATCAACAGCCGCCACCCCGCGATCACCAGCGGCGGTGCCGATGCGAGTCGTATCAGCGGTGCGGCCCACGCGATGCCGAAGACCGAGAGCGCCAGTACCGCACCGGCATGCACGCTCGGTGGTGACGACCGCTCAGCGTCGAATGAATTGGTCACCATCGATCAGAAGAGACGCACGGCGCCTTTCGTGTAGCGCGACGGATTGCGGCGCACGTCGGCGGCCAGGCTGTCGAGTGCGGCGGTCACGCGCAGGAGCTTGTCGTACAGTTCGCGTTCGGTGAGCAACTGGCCGGCGGAGCCCTTCCCTGCGTTCAATCCGCGCACGAGCGAATCGATTCCGGTTGTCGCGCCTCGCAGCCGGAGGTAGAACGCGGTGTCGGCCTGCAACGTCGCAATGACACCCTGGCGATCGTTGAGCAGCGAGGCCGCACTGTCGAGCGACTCGGCGGCATTGGTGACGGCGCCGTAGAGTGTCGTGTCGCGCAAGAGGCGGCCAAGCGTACCGCGGCCCGATTGCATGGCGCTCAGCACGCCATCAGCTCGACGTACGGTGCGCAGCAGCGTGTCGTAGAGCGCGACATCGTTGAACAGGCGACCCATCGTGCCGTCGCCCCGCTGCAGCTTCGCCGCGACCAGCCGCAGGTCATTGCTGACCGCACTCACCGCACGCAGCGCCGTGTCTGCTGCGGAGAACAGATCACCGAGTTCCGCGAACGATTCCACATCGAGCGTGTCGCCTGCCGCGAGTGCGCGCTGGTTCGGTGTACCCGGAGTGAAATCGAGCAGTCGGTCGCCCAGCAGTCCCAACGCGCGCACCCGACTGCGTGAATCAGCTCGCAGCAGCGCGAACTGATCCGCGTTCATCGTGACTCGCGCCGATACCACGGTGGCCGTGCCGTTGCGCACCGGTGTGACGGCGAGATCGGAGATGATGCCCGCCGGTAATCCGGCCACCGTCACCTGGCTGCCTTCGCGCAGCCCGAGGCCGTCGGCGAGACGCACCGTGAACGAGGCTGGCGTCGAGAAGAGCGAGCCGACGGCATCGAGGCGCAGGATCACGACGGCGACCATCGCCAACACGATCGCGGCCACGAGGCCGATCCGCAGCTGCATCCATCGCATCTGTCCGGGTTCCGGGCGCAAGCTCATGCCGCCGCCATGAAGGTGCGCGTGTACGGCTCATCGCTGTTCTGCATTGCAGAAGGGGCACCGATGAAGGCGAATTCACCGTCGTGCAGCAGCGCCATCCGATCAGCGATTCGCAGCATGGCGCGCACGTCGTGTGACACGACGATGCTGGTCACATGCAGGTCGTGCTGCAGCCGCTGCATCAGGGTCGTCACCGTCTCGCTGGTGAGTGGGTCGAGACCGGCAGTCGGTTCGTCGTAGAGCAGCAACGCGGGACGCGGCGCCACTGCTCGCGCGATCGCGACGCGCTTGCGCATGCCGCCCGACAGTTGCGCCGGCAGTGTCTGGGATACCAGATCCGGATCGAGATCGACGAGCGTCAGCGTCTCGCGCACCCGCGTCCTGATTTCCTCCTCTGACAGCTCACCACGCTCGCGGAGTGCGAAGGCCACATTCTCGAACGTGGTCAGCGAGTCGAACAGCGCGCCGCCCTGAAACACCATGCCGATGTCGGCGCGCAGGGTGCGACGCGTCGTCGCGTCGAGTCGCCATAGTTCGCGTCCCATGACACGCACGGTTCCGCTGTCCGGCAGCTGCAGGCCGAGGATCAGTCGCAGCAGGGTGGACTTGCCCGTGCCCGACTCGCCGACCACGGCGAGCGTCTCGCCACGCGCAACCTGCAGCGACACATCGTGCAGCACCGCGCGTTGAAATGCGAGCGAGACGCGGTCGAGTGCGACGACCGGGCCGGCGTCTGCGATGGATGCAGTGGCGGGAGTGGACATCAGACGAGTATCAGCAGCATCTGCGTGAGAAAGTAGTCAGCGATGAGGATCGTGATGCTGGCACTGACGACGGCGCGCGTCGTCGCGACGCCGACGCCTGCCGTCCCACCGACCGCCCGCAACCCATGGTGGCAGGCAAGCAGTGACAGGATCAGCCCGAAGACGAGTGGCTTGACGATGCCCTGCACCAGATCCGCCGGAATCATGCCGAAGATGAAACCATCGAGCGCGATCTGGTCCAGCGCAGCGCCCCAGAAGGTGCGTACCGAAACGCCCAGATAGGTAGCCGAGACGAGTGCCGCACCGGCCAGTCCGGCAGCATCGGCGATCAGCGCCAGAAATGGCACCGAGATCGCGGCCGCGAGCACCCGCGGCAGGACCAGCACCCGAATCGGTTCGGCGCCGAGTGTCTCCAGCGCGTCGAGCTGCTCGGTGACTTTCATGGCGCCAAGTTCGGCGGCAATACCGGCACCGACACGTCCGGCGACCATGATGCCGGAGAGCACCGGCCCGAGCTCGCGCAGCATCGAGGCGGCGACGAAGCGTCCCACGAACAATGTCGCACCGAACGGCGCCAGTTGCACCGACGCCTGCAATGCCAGCACCATCCCGGTGAAGAGTCCTGTGAGCAGCACGATCGGCACCGAGCGGACGCCAACGGCATCGAGCTGCGCCAGCAGCCTCGCGCCAGCACCGCGTCCCCCCGGCAGCGCACGCACGGTCTGCCACGTGAGCAGCAGCACATCCTGCAGCGCAAGGAGGGCGGTCTGGACGAATTGGCGCACGGCGTGGAGTTGCGGGAGCACGGCGGATCGCGTTTGCCCGGCGCGCCGGGCGGCGAGTAGCTTCAGCCCGATATGCTAGCACCTATCTCACGCGAGCGCCTCGCGACGCTGCTCGCGGCCGCTCGCGGCCGACGAGTCGTGGTCGTCGGCGACGCCATGCTCGATGTCTACCTGCGTGGTGACGTCGAGCGAATCTCGCCTGAAGCCCCCGTCCCGGTGGTGCGCGTCCGCGACCGTCGTGATGCACTCGGCGGCGCGGCGAACGTCGCCCAGAACGTCCTCGCAGTGCACGGCGATTGCGCGCTGGTGGCGGCGGTCGGTGACGACATTGCCGGCCAGCGCCTGCGTGGGCTGCTGGGTGAACTGGGCGGTGCCACCGACGCCCTCGTCACCGTCGACCGTCCCACCACGACCAAGACACGGCTGCTGGCCCGCGCGCAGCAGCTCCTTCGCTTCGATGAGGAAGAAGACACGGACCTGGCCGACGCCGACGTGGCGCGCGTGATCAGCGCCGTGACCAACGCACTGGCCTCGGCCGATGCCGTGATCCTCGAGGATTACAACAAGGGCGTGCTCGTGCCGGCAGTGATCGAGGCGACGATCCGGGTGGCGGCCGAGCGACGGATACCGGTGATCGTGGATCCGAAGTTTCGCAACTTCTTCAGCTACAAGGGTGCCACGGTCTTCAAGCCGAACCGCCGCGAGCTCGAGCAGGCGCTCGGTGCCGCGGTGGACCTCGCGCATCCCGAGGCACTGCCGGCCACATTGGCGCGTCTCGACGTGGAACACCTGCTGCTCACGCTCAGCGAACATGGCATGGCGCTGATATCGCGTGGCGGTGAAATCACACGCATTCCGACGACCGCCCGCGAGGTGTACGACGTCGTCGGCGCCGGTGACACCGTGACGGCGTACCTCGCATTGATGCTCGCCGGCGGCGCTGACGCACGTGAAGCAGCCGTGATCGCGAACTACGCGGCCGGCGTGGAAGTCGGCAAGCTCGGTGCGGCGACCGTCACCCCCGACGAGGTGCTCGCGGCATATGACTCTCTCCACGTGACTGCGTGACGCGAGTGTTCATGGCGGCCTCGCTCTGGCTCCTGCTTACGACGAGCGCTGGCGCACAGGGCGATCCGATGCTCGGGCTTCGTATTCCCGACGACTCCGCAGCGCAGTTATTCCGCGTCAGCAGTTCGCTCGAGACCGGGCGTGACACGGTCACAGCCACCCGCATCGTACCGCCCGATTGGTGTGGCAAAGGTCGGCGTGGCAAGCGGGTCGCACAGGGGGCGGTGGCAACGACGTTCGTCGGCGGCAATCTCGCATTGTACGAATACTTCCGACGGGCCTGGTGGTCGGGAGCGCGCGCGCCGTTCTTCCTCAATTACGATTGGGACGGGA
>JBBSCZ010000003.1:0-38922 GCA_038249795.1 Gemmatimonadales bacterium
GACGCCCGTTGTCTCGACGACGGCGACGACCACGGCCGAGGTGCCAGCCGTGATCCCGGTCGGTCCGCCGCGTCGCGCCGCCTCTGGAACGCCGGTCGAATCGCGCCCCGGGATCGCCGCGCCGGTGGCCGGGCAGCCGCGCGTCATCGACGAGCTGAACGCCTCCACCTTCGTCGAGCGCGGCTGGAGCCGCATCGCGACCGGTGACTACGTCGGCGCCGAAGCTGCGCTCGACAAGGCGCTGGCGCTCAATCCAGGCGATGTGAATGCCGAGACGCTGCTGGGCTGGGCGCAGCTGGGGCAGGGAAAACTCGACACCGCGATGGCGATCTTCGAGCAGGTGCTCGAGCGGGTGCCCGACCACGCACTGGCGCTGATCAACGTCGGCTTCGTGCACCTGCGTCGCGGCAATCACGACGCCGCGAGCGAGAGTCTGACGACGGCCATCGCCCTCGACTCGGACCGCAAGGCGACGCTGTACGCGCACTATTACCTCGGGCTGGTGCACTTCGAGCGCGAGCAGTATGCCGAGGCGATCGGGGCACTGCTGCGTGCGATCGAGCTTGGGCCGAACATGATCGAGGCGCGTTTCGAGCTCGGGCGGGTATTCTGGTTTGCTGACCGCACCGACGACGCCATTGCCACGTGGCGGAAGGGGGCGGAGCTGAACAAGTTCAACCCATGGAGTGCGCGCTGTCGCGACATGCTCACGATCATCGCCGATGGCGGGGCCCCGCCCCGCGTCGGCTGACGCGTGCGTGGTGTGCGCTGCTGCTCGCGGCAGCGACACTGATCGGAACACCCGCCGGTGCGGCGCCTGCTGGCGCCCTGCGCATCGATCGCGGCCGGTTCACCGTCATCCACTACGCCCCGGACCGGCTGCTGGCGACCACTGCGCTCGATGCCGCGGTGGCGCGCGACTCCTTTCCGTTCCTGCCTCGGTCGTCATCACGCATCGTCATCATGATCGCGCCGGATGCGAAGACCTTCCGTGAGTGGGCCGGACGTTCCGATCTGCCGTGGGCGGCCGCCGTGGCCTTCGTCGAACAACACCGTGTCGTGATGCAGGGCAGTACCGCGAACTCGGAGGCGGGCAACCCGTTGCAGGTGCTGCGTCACGAACTCGCGCACATCGCGCTGCACGACTACCTCGGTGATGCGACGCCGCGCTGGTTTGCCGAGGGCTACGCGAGCTACGCGGCGGGAGAGGAACGGACGGAAGGATTTCTGTCGGCCAACGCGGCTCTGGTGTTTCGTCGCCTTCCGACACTTGCGGCGCTCGACACGATGCTGGCAAGCCCGCGCAGCACGGAAGCCCGCGCGGGCTATGCGCTGGCGCTGCGTGCCGTTTCCGATCTTGCCGCAATCGATCGGCAGCGCGGGCTCGCGCCATTGCTGGTCGCGTGGAAAGAGCGGCGCACGTTCGACCTCGCCATGCGCCGCGCGTACGCACAGACCGCCGAGGACTTCGAGCGCGGGTGGCAACGCCGGACGCGCTGGCAGTTCGCGTTCCTCGCCGTGGCGGTCAACTCCGCGATGGGAGTGCTGCTGTTGCTCGGCATGCTGGTACCTCTCGATCGCGCACGTCGGCGCAAGCAGCAGGCACGCCTGGCGGAGATGCGTCGACGGGAGGCCATCACCGAGGCGGCGATGCGCAGCGCGGCGCTCGATGCCATGCTCGGGGCCATCGGACCGGTCGGCACGCCGCGTCCCCCCGATGCTTGACCCATCCAGCCGGGTCGCGTAGCCTCCCCGCATGGCAACTACAGAATCAGACACGCCGCGTCGCCCGCTCCTCTGGTGGGGCCTCGCCGCCGCTGCGCTCATCCTCGGCTACGCCGACCTCGCCCGCGGTGGTACAACGTTTGCCCCGGTACTGCTCGTAATCGGGTACTGCGTGCTGGTCCCGATTGCGATCATGAAGTAATCCAGCAGGAAGAGCGCTCGCCGATGGCGGCGAGCGAACGTTACGATCTCGTTAAGTGCCTGTACGATGCCGACGCGGTCGGGCTTTTGCGCTTGCCCTCGTTACGCGCGCCGGGCACTTTTCCAACGGGTCTGCACTACAACTCGCTGCCGGAGAGTCTGGTCGAACACAGCGAGCGGGGCAGTCCTTTGGGCGAATAGCTCAGCTGGTTAGAGCACCTGTCTTACACACAGGACGTCGGGGGTTCGAGTCCCTCTTCGCCCACCTGCAGATCTCGGGGCTGCGGCACGACGCTGCAGCTCAACTGGCATCACCATCGTGGAGGTCGTAAGTGAGCGTTCGGATTCCCCAGATCGCGTGGCTCGGTCTCGTCGCCGGCACCATGACCGGCGCCCTCGATGCACAGGTGGCACGGGCGCCAGATCGTGACACACCGCGAATGATGGTGCTGACGTTCCGGTCTGCCACGCCAGGCAATTCGGGCGTTCAGGCGGCCGACGCGCTGCGTGGTCGCCTCAGCGGCGATGTGCCATACAAGAAGCTGTGGCAGATCCCGAGCACCGAGATCAACGCGGTGCTCGAGGCCTCCGGCTACCGCAAGGACGAGCCTCTCTCGTCGAACGATGCTCGCGAACTCGGTCGACAGTTGCGTGCCGACGAATTCGTGCAGGGGAACGTGCGCCGTGACGGCGAGTCCTGGCGCATCGAGGCGACCCTGCATCTGGTCCGCGACCCCTCGCTGGCCCAGCCGCTGACCGTCGCCACTGCCGGCAAGGCCGGTGACGCCGCCAAGCTGCTATCGGCCGAACTGGTCGAGGCCCGCAAGCAGCTGGCTCCGGAGCGCGAATGCGTGAACGCCGCTCGCGAGAAGAACTGGGACAAGGCCATGGCATCAGCCCGGGAGGGCATCGCGCTCTTCCCGAAGGCGACCATTGCGCGCACCTGCCTGCTGAACGCGATGTTCGAGTCGAAGGTAGGCGACGACAAGCAGCTCGCTCTGTCCGAGGAGATCCTCGCGATCGATGGGCGCAGCCGTCGCGCACTCTCCATTGCCGGTGACATCTACCGTCGTCGTAACCTGGCCGATCCAAAGGATACGGCCAACGCGAATAAGATGATCGAGGCGTACACCGGGCTCATCGCTGCCGACCCGACCAACACGCGTCTCGTCGAAGATGTGACCAAGGCGATCGCCGGTGCCGGCAATCCGGGCGTCGCGTTGCCGATCATCCGCAAGGCCGTCGAGGAGAACCAGGGCGATGCGGCGCTGATGCGCACGCAGTTCCTGGTGGAGCTGGCAGCCCGCGAAACGAAGGCCGCGCTCATCACCGGCCCGGCGCTCGTTGCGCTCGATACCGCCATGGCCGACACGAGCTACTACTTCCGCATGGCGGCGGCCTACTCGGCAGACAGCCAGCCGGCGAAGGCCGCCGAGGAGATCGCCAAGGGTGTCGCCAAGTTCCCGGAGAACGCCAGTCTGCTGGTGGTGAGCGCACAGGCGCAGCGCGCTGCCGGACAAACGCAGCAGGCCGTCGAGACGCTGAAGAAGGCCTTGGCGCTGGATCCGAACGTTGAGCGGGGCCAGCTCCAGATCGCCCAGCTGTACGGTGAACTGAAGCAGCCCGATAGCGCCTATGCCGCCCTGATGATGGCCGACAAGGGTATCGACAGCGTACTCATGGGTGACGTGGCGCTCGATCTCGGCAACAAGGCACAGCGTGAGCTCACGGCCGACAGCCCCGAAATCGATTACACCAACACCATCAACTACCTGACGCTGGCCGACAACAATGCCACCAGCCCGGAACGCAAGCAGCAGGCGAAGTTCCTGGTCGGTGCCGTGGCGCTGCGTCATGGCCAGGCGCTCTTGAAGGTCGGCGGCGAGTCCCGCAACTGTGCGCTGGTGAAGCAGGCGTCCGCGCAGTTCGCGATCGCTCAGGTGAACGTGCCGGCCGGCGGTCGATTCGCTCCGCAGATCGCTGGGCAGTACATGCAGGCGCTCGGCCAGCTGTTGCCAGTCGCTGCACAGGCTGAAAAGGCGATCTGCAAGTAAGCGGTCCTCGCTTTCTGCACGAATGCACAGCGCCCGCCGTCTCATGACGGCGGGCGCTGTGCATCTGCACCACCGCCGCGGCGGTTGTCGCGTGCGCTAGCTTGTATCTGCTGCCCACCACAGCCCACCTGCATGATTGTTTCGCCGCCCACAGAGATCGCCAGCGCTTTCGCGACGTCGTACCACGCCCCCGTGCTGGTCGATGCCGTCATCGCGGCGTGCGCCTCGGCAACGACGGTGTTGGATGGGACGCTTGGTGGGGGCGGACACACGGCCGCGTTGCTCGCGGCGGGAAAGCGGGTCACGGCACTCGATCGTGATCCAGCGGCGATCGCCGTCGCCAGTGCGCGTCTCGAGGACGCGCTCATTGATTGCCGGCTCGACATCGTGCAAACGAATTACGCCGACGTCGACCTCGTGCCCGCACTGAGCGGCCGCACGTTCGACGCGATTCTGCTCGATCTCGGCGTCTCGTCACGTCAGCTCGACGACGATACGCGCGGGTTTTCGTTTCGCGTCGGTGCGCCGCTCGACATGCGCATGGAAGGGCGGGGGCTGAGCGCAGCTGACTGGCTCAACACGGCGGCCGAGCCAACGCTCGTGCAGGCGTTTCGCGAGTATGGTGACGAGCCGCGTGCGACCCGCCTTGCGCGCCAGGTCGTGGAACGGCGCGCGGTGCGTCCGTTCATGGTCAGTGACGATTTCGTGAATGCCATTCGTGCGACGCTCGGTGCGCGCTCCGGACCCTCTGATTTCGCGCGCCTGTTTCAGGCGTTGCGCATCGCCGTCAACGACGAACTCGCCGGCCTCACGCGCGCCCTCCCGGCGCTGCGCGAGCGACTGTCGCCCGGTGGTGTCTTTCTGGTGATGGCCTATCACTCCGGCGAGGATCGGCTGGTGAAGCACGCCTTCCGTCATTGGAGTACGGCGTGCACCTGTCCCCCGCGTGCGCCGTTCTGTCAGTGTGACGGCATGGCGCTCGGTACGCTGCAGACACGCAAGGCCATTGTCGCCGACGCCGGCGAGATTGCGCTCAACTCCCGCGCCCGCAGCGCGCATCTCCGCATATGGCGAAAAGCCGAGTAGCCCCGAAGCGCCGCGGGCGCACCACGGTCGCGCTCTTTCTGCTCGGCTTTCTGATCATCACCGTCGGCGTCATCGCGCGCCGCTCGTGGGGGCAGGCCTTGCAGCGCGATCTGACCGGCATCGAGCGCACGCGCACCCAGCTGAGCGGCGAGGTGATCAAGCTCGAGTCCGAGATTCGCTCGGCGTCAAGCCGCAACCGGCTCGCCCCGCTCGTCGAGTCGAAGCTCGGCATGCGTGTTCCGTCCGACACACAGGTGATCGATCTGCAGGTACCGGAGGCCGCCCGTGTCGCTCCGTGATCGGCTCGGCGGATTGCTGCGCGACCGCTTCTCGCTGATGGAGTGGGGCGTGGCGCTGTTCGCCGTCGCCATCCTCGTGAAAGCCGCCGACGTGCAGCTGCTCGATGGTCGAAAGTGGGCGGCGCGCGCCGCACGGCAGCAGACGCGGCTCGAGCGGCTGCCGGCACCGCGCGGTCGCATGGTGGACGCCACCGGCACACCGCTGGTCGAGAGCCGTGAGATGGTCTCGTTCAGCGTCGCGCCGCGTGAGGTGCGTCTCGCCGATCGTGTCATACTTGCCCGGACGATGAAGCGCATCGATGTGCCGGCGACGTTCGCGCGGCGAGCGCTCGACACCAATCGGAAGTGGGTGAACCTTCCGGGGCAATATCCCGTCTCCGATGCCAGCCCGATGATCGGCATGCGCGGCGTCACCGCCAACTACCAGATGGCGCGACTGATGGCGCTGCAGTCGCGTGGTGTGCGTGCGGTGGTCGGCGGACTCGATGGCGACAAGGCGATCAGTGGGCTCGAACTCGCACTCGATACGCTGCTGCAGGGTGTGACGGGTACACGTCAGCTGATCAAGACCGGCCGTGGCGACCGGCTCGAATCGCCGGATGCACCGATCACCGCGCCAGTGCCCGGCAGTGAACTGACCCTGTCGATCAACTACGGCGTGCAGGACATCGCCGAGCAGGCGCTCGAACGGGCCGTGGCCGCCAACGGCGCCGATGGTGGCGACGTCGTGGTACTCGACCCGCGCAGCGGTGAGATCGTGGCGCTCGCCAGCCGGACGCGGAACGGCGTGGCCACGAAGCTCACGGCCGTCACCGATCCGTATGAGCCGGGCTCCACGCTGAAGCCCTTCATCGTGGCGCAGTTGCTGGCCGAAGGCCGCACCCGGCCCGATGAAATGATCAACACCTTCAACGGCCGGTTGCACTACCGCGGCATTCGTCAGATCACCGATGCACATGTCGCCGCGCGCATGAGTGTCACCGAAGTGCTGGCGCAGTCGAGCAACATCGGCATCGTCACGCTGCGCGACCGTCTGAAGAACCGTGAGCATTACGAACTGCTCCGCAATCTGGGATTCGGTGCGTACACGGGCCTGTCGTATCCCGGTGAGTCGCCAGGCCGACTGCGCGCGCTCGGCCGCTGGGACCAGTACACGCCATCGTCGCTGGCCATGGGCTACGAGCTCACCGTGACGCCGCTGCAGCTGGCACTGGCGTATGGTGCGATTGCGAACGACGGATTGCTGATGGAACCCACATTGCTGCGCGAGATCCGCAATCCCGATGGCAGCGTGCGGTGGCGCCACCAGCCGCGCGTGGTGCGTCGCGTGTTCACGCCGGCCGTGGCGCAGGCCATGCGCGACGTGCTCAAGCGCACGATCACCGAAGGCACCGGCAAGAGCGCGTCACTCACCAAGTTCGCCCTCGCCGGCAAGTCGGGCACGACGAAGCTGCTGCGTAACGGCAGCTACAACTCCGGTGACTACACAGCCAGCTTCGTCGGCCTCTTTCCAGCCGATGCACCCCAGCTGGTGGTGCTCGCCAAGCTCGATCGGCCACGCGGCGGTCAGATTTACGGCGGCTTGGTGGCGGCGCCGATTCTGAAGGCGATCATCGAGGGGGCGTTCGCGTCCACGAATACCTCCATCGACCGTCGGGCACTGGCTACGCAGATGCTCGCGGCGCCTGCCGTGGCGGAATCGCTCGACACCGAACCGTTCGTCGCGCCGGTGCCGGTAGCCGTGCGTGTCGCACGACGCGCGAGAATCGAGGCCACCGATGGCGCCGTACCGTACCTCATGGCGATCGCTCCTTCGACAGCCGCCGCCGCCGCACCGCCGGTGTTGCCGCGCGAGGTGCCCGATGTCACCGGACTGACGCTGCGTGAAGCGCTGTTCACGCTGCATGGGCAAGGCTTCCGTGTGCTCGTCGATTCGCTCGCGGCGGCCGGCACCTCTCCCGTCGCCGGTGCGCGTGTGATGCCGGGTGCCGTCGTTCGACTGCACCGCGCTCCATGACCACGTCCGTGCGCGCCAGTGTCATCGTCGACGCACTGCGTAACGCTGGCCTGCTGCTGTCGGTGCAGGGTGCGCTCCCCGATGTGCTCACGTCGATCACCGCCGACAGCCGGATCGCTTCGCTGGGCACGCTTTTCGTGGCGGTCCGCGGCAGCACGCGCGATGGACACGAATTCCTTTCACAGGTCGAGTCGCAGGGTGCATCGGCCGCGATCGTCGCCGAGGTTGGCACCACCACGTTGCCGTGCATCGTGGTGAGCGACACGCGTCGCGCTGTCGCCGTCGCCGCTGCCGCGTGGTACGGCGAACCTGCGCGCGCACTGCGCCTGGTCGGTGTCACCGGCACGAACGGCAAGACCACCTCGGCCAGCATGCTGCGCCATCTGCTGTCGGAGCCTGGATCGGAAACCGCTTCGATCGGCACACTCGGTGTGCTGCTGGGATCGGATGGTCATGTGCATCCGGGTGGGAGCGGACTGACCACGCCGGGACCCATCGAACTGCAGCGGCTGCTGCGCGAGCTCGTCGACGCCGGTGTGCAATGGGTCGCGATGGAAGCCAGCTCGCACGCGCTGCATCAGCACCGCCTCGTTGGCCTCCGTTTCGATGCTGCGCTGTTCACGAACTTCACGCGCGACCATCTCGATTACCACGGTTCGATGGAAGCGTATTTCGCCGCCAAGGCGCTGCTGATCGGACAGCTCGCCACCGATGGTTGCGTGATCACGAACGCCGACGATCCGGCGTGGAACGATCTGCCCGTCACGCTCCACCGACACCTCCGTTTCTCGGCGGGCGCGAACGTGGCTGACGTCTATGCACGTCGTACCGAATTCACCACCACCGGCAGCACCTTCACATTGCACGCGCCAGCCGCGGCGGCCGTGAAGGTGCGCCTTCCGCTGCTCGGTGATTTCCAGGTCGAGAATGCCGTCGGTGTCGCCGCCGTCGGCGTGGCACTCGGGCTGCCGCTTTCCATCATCGCTGAGCGATTGTCGACGATGCCGCAGGTGTCCGGCCGCCTCGAGATGCTCGGCACGGTGCCAGCCGTGCTCCGGGATTATGCGCACACCCCTGATGCGCTCGAGCGCGCGTTGCGGTCGGTGCGTCCTTTCGCGCGCGGCAAGGTCATCGTCGTGTTCGGGGCGGGTGGCGATCGCGATCGTGGCAAGCGTCCCGAGATGGGCCGCGTGGCGGCCGCGCTCGCCGATGTCTGCATCGTCACCAGCGACAACCCTCGCACCGAAGATCCCGCCCGCATCATCGATGACATCGTGGCCGGCATGCCGGCAGCGACTGTGGTGCGTGAAGAAGATCGCCGTGCTGCCATCGCGCAGGCCATCGCGCTCGCCGGCTCCGACGATCTCGTGCTGCTGGCCGGCAAGGGACATGAGACGTACCAGATTCGCGGTACCACCAGTTACCCGTTCGACGAGGCAGTCATCGTGGCAGAACTCATGGCAGGCCGATGACCGGCCCGCGCGCACCGCTTGCCAGTGATGTGCCGTACACCGCCACCGGCCGCGTCTTCTGGACGATGGATCGCGTCGCGCAGGCGCTCGCGGCGTGCATGACACTGCCGGCACCGGCCGGTGCGCGCGAGTTCATCACCGTCAGCACCGATACGCGCAGCGTCTCACCCGGCGCACTCTTCGTCGCTTTGTCGGGTGCGCGCTTCGACGCGCACGATTTCCTCGCCGACGCAGTGCGGGCCGGCGCCTCCGCGCTGGTGGTGAGCGGTGCCGAGCGTGCCGCCGGCATCGGTGTCCCGGTCTACGTCGTGAGCGATACGCGCGTGGCTTATGGCGCACTGGCGCACTTCCGTCGCAAGTCGTGGGCACGACCAGTGATCGCGATCGGCGGCTCCAACGGCAAGACGAGCACCAAGGCGATGCTGGCGGCAATGCTCGGTGGTGTCTACGACGTGCACGCCACCGTCGGCAATCTGAACAACGAGATCGGCGTCCCGCTCACGCTGCTCGCACTCCCTGATGACGCCGATGTGGCGGTGATCGAGGCCGGAACCAACAGCCCGGGAGAGATCTCGCGTCTCCGCGCGATCATCGATCCCGACGTCACCGTGATCACCTCGATCGGTGAGGAACACCTCGAGGGCTTCGGCAGCGTCGCCGGTGTGCTCGCCGAGGAACTCGCGCTCACCGATCGCGTGCCAGTGGTGGTCACGCCGGCGGCGCATCCCGAGGTCGCCGAGGGCGTCACTGGCGACGGGCAGCAGGTGGTCATCGCCGGCCTCGACTCCGGGCACATGCAGCCGCTCCGTTGGCGGCTGCATCCCGATGGCACCGGCACCCTGACGTTCGAGGACGGCGAACTGCACGTCCCACTGCGCGGCGTGCACAACCTGCGCAACGCGATGCTCGCCGTGACCGTCTGTCGCGGGTTCGGCGTCTCGCTGGAGCAGATGCAGTCGGGGCTGCAGCGCATGCAGCCGCCGTCGATGCGTGCGGCCGTCGTGCCGATCGGCCAGGCGCTGCTGGTCAACGATGCCTACAACGCCAATCCTCCGTCGATGCGCGCTGCGCTCGACCTGCTCGAGGCCGTGGGGCAGGGACGTCCGCTGGTCGCCGTGCTCGGCGGCATGCGTGAGCTTGGTGCCGGTGCCGACGCATTGCACGACGACATTGCACGTGATGCCGTTCGCCGTCCGCTGGCGCTGATCGTCGGTATCGGTGACTTTATCGATGCATTGCGTCGCGTTGCACCCGACGATCCGCGCATCATCGCCGCCGAGGATGCCCCGTTGGTCGAGGCCGAATTGTTGCAACGATTGCCGCCGACGGCTGCAATCCTCCTGAAGGGGTCGCGTGGTGCGCGGCTCGAGCGTCTCGTCGCACCGATCACCGCCTGGGCTACTTCGGCCATCTGACCTGCCACTCGACCTGACGTGCTGTTCCATCTCCTCGCGCCGCTGCAGCCGTACTATGAACCCCTCCGGCTGTTCAACTACATCAGCTTCCGGGCTGTCGGCGCTGCCGTCACGGCGCTGCTGATGGCGTTCGTGGTGGGTCCGCTCATCATCGCGCGATTGAAGAGCATGGCGCTGCATCAGATCGTGCGTGAAGGCACTCCCGATTCGCATGCGGCCAAGGGCACCACGCCGACGATGGGCGGCCTGATCATCCTGGCCGCCACCATCATTCCGACAGTGCTCTGGGCGAAGATCGACAATCGCTACGTGCTGCTGGCGCTCGGCGTGATGTGCTGGATGGGCGGCATCGGATTTCTCGATGACTATCTCAAGCTCCGCCAGAAGCGCATGGGCGAGAAGAACGAGGGACTCGTCGAGCGCTACAAGCTTGCCGGACAGGTTGTGATCGGTGTCGCGCTCGGCGTGTATCTGTGGCTCGATCCGATCAGCACCCTCCCCGGCGCGTCCACCACGCTGCCGTTCTTCAAGTATGTGTTGATCGTCCCGCTGTCGGTGGGTTTCGCCTGGACGTACGTGCCCTTCGTCACGTTCATTCTCACCGGGACCAGCAATGCGGTGAACTTCAGTGACGGTCTCGATGGCCTGGCCGCCGGACTCTGTGCGATCGCCGCCGTCACCTTCGCGATCTACGCGTACGCCATGGGGCGCATCGACACCAGCGCGTACCTGCAACTGTTCTACCTGCGTGGCGCCGGCGAACTCACGATTTTTTGCGCTGCCATCTTCGGCGCGCTGATCGGCTTTCTCTGGTTCAACGCCTTCCCGGCGCAGGTCTTCATGGGCGACACCGGCTCGCTGGCACTGGGCGGTGCGATCGGCGCCGTCGCCATTCTGCTCAAGAGCGAATTCCTGCTGGCCATCGTCGGCGCCGTGTTCGTGGCCGAAATGCTCTCGGTGATCATCCAGCGCTCCGTGTTCAAGTACCGCCGAAAGAAGTTCGGGCTGGAGTACGCACAGAAACACCGGGTCTTTCTCAAGGCACCGCTGCATCATCACTTCGAGATGAAGGGCTGGCCCGAGACGCAGGTCGTGGTGCGCTTCTGGATCCTTGGCATTCTGTGCGCCTTCCTCGCATTGGGTACGCTCAAGCTGCGATGAGCCACCCCCTGTTCCAGCGGCTCGGCCGAGCTCCGGGTGAGATCGCAGTCCTCGGGCTGGGCAAGTCCGGCGTGGCAGTGTGCGCACTGTTGCGGCGTGACGGGTTGTCCGTGTACGCCTCCGACGGTGGAAGCGCACCGGCCGTACTTGCGAATGCGGCACGGCTGCGCGCGCTCGGCGCTGTCGTGGACACCGGTGCGCACGACCTGACGCGCATCGCGCGCGCGGCGCTGGTCGTCGCCAGTCCCGGCGTTCCGCCCACCGCACCACCACTCGTGGTGGCGGCCGAACTTGGCATCCCGGTCGTCGGGGAGATGGAGGTCGCGCTGCAGGCCATGCCGGCATTGCGGTACATCGCGATCACCGGCACCAACGGAAAGACCACGACCACGGCATTGGTCGGCCACATCCTGCGCGGGTTCGTGCACGCCGTCGAAGCCGGCAACATCGGCACCGCGCTGGCGGAGTTCGCGCTGCAGTCGCCGCAGCCCGAGTGGGCGGCGCTCGAGTGCTCGAGCTTTCAACTCCACGACACGCCTGGTATGGCACCGACCGTCGGCGTCGTGACGAACCTCAGCCCGGATCACCTCGATCGCTACGCATCGGTGGACGAGTACTACGGCGACAAGGCGCGACTGTTCACCAATGCCACGCCCGCATCGCGCTGGGTGCTCAACGGCGATGACGACCAGGTGATGCGCCTGTACGATCGGCGCGGTCGCGGCGGTGTGTTGCCCGGACTGGTGCGCACGTTTCGTCTCGGCTCATCGGCCGATGCGTGGTTCGAGCCCGGGACTGGCCTGCTGCATCTGCTCGGCGAGCCGCTGATGCAACGCGACGACTTTCCGCTGGTCGGTGATCACAACGTCGCCAATGCCCTCACCGCTGCGCTGGCCGTGGCGATGGCGTTCCCCGATGCGGACCTGTCGGCGTTGCGCCACACCATCGCGGCAAAACTTCGCACGTTCCGCGCGCTGCCGCACCGGCTCGAACCGGTCGACACCACCGATGGCCGGCTCTGGCTGAACGACTCGAAAGCGACCAACGTCAGCTCCACGCTGGTCGCAGTGCAGGGAATGACACGTCCATTCGTGCTGCTCCTTGGCGGACGTCACAAGGGCGAGCCGTACACCGCGCTGGCGGCGCCGTTCGCAACGCATGGCACGACCGTGCTTGCCTACGGTGAGGCGGCGGGTGAGGTGGTGCGCGATCTCGGTGCACTGGTGCATGTGGAGCGAATCGACGGTCCGTTCGACGCCGTGATCGAGCGCGCCCGTGCCCTGACCGTGCCTGGCGACGCGATCCTCCTGTCGCCTGCCTGCTCCAGTTACGACATGTTCGACAACTACGAGGAGCGTGGCGCCGCGTTCCGCACCCTCGCGCGCGGGAGCGCTGCATGACCGCCGCCGTTACCGTGGAAGTGGTTCGCGAACGCTGGCGCATGGGCGTCGAGGCCCGTGCGCTCGTGCTGATCACGGCGATCCTGCTCGTGTTCGGCCTGGCCACGGTCTACAGCGCCACCGTGATCGTCGCGCAACAGAAGAACCTGACGCCGTCGTATTACCTGGTCCGGCAGCTCGTCGGGGCGGGACTCGGTATCGTCGCGTTCGCGATCGCCGCGAAGGTCGATGCCGAATGGTTTCGGCAGCATGCCTGGAAGATCATGATCGCTTCGCTCGTCGCGATGCTGATCGTGCTGCTGGTCGCCACCGGCGTCAACGGCTCCAAGCGCTTTCTGTTCAGTCACGCCGGGCAACCGTCGGAGTTTGCCAAGATCGCCGTGATTCTCTGGACGGCCATGCTCGCGGCCAAGAAGGGCGAGCAGCTGCGCCGCCTCGGAAAAGGGTTGTTGCCCTTCTTCGCCGTCAACGGTGCGCTGGCGCTGCTCGCGATCCTAGAGCCCGACGTGTCGGTGGCCCTTTTCTACATGGCGCTGATGGGCGCCATGCTCTTCATCGCCGGTGCCCGCGTTGGACACTTCCTGCTGATCGGCATTCTGGTGATCCCGTTCCTCTGGGGGCGGATGAACGGCTACGTGAAGTGCCGCATCGCCGACTGGAACGGCAGCGCCATGGCCATCGGCTGTGCACAGGATCTCGACCTGCAGACCCGCCAGTCGATGATCGCGATCGGCTCAGGCAAGCTCTTTGGCGTGGGCTTCGGGGAAGGTCGGCAGCAAAGCGGCTTCCTGCCGTTCCAGTACACCGACTTCATCGGCTCGAACATCGGCGAGGAGTGGGGCTTCGTCGGCCTGTTCACCATCGTGACGCTCTTCTGCGGCTATGCCTGGCTCGGCTTCCGCATCGCGCGCGATGCCCGCAGCCAGTTCCTCCAACTCGTGGCGGTCGGGCTGACCCTGACGACGGTGACCACGGCCTTCGTGCATCTGGCCGTCATCACCGGTCTCTTCCCGAACACCGGCCTGACGCTGCCGTTCATCTCGTATGGCCGAAGCAACCTTCTGATCTCACTCGCAATGACCGGCATCCTGGTGAACATCGGCAGCACCCGCGAGCGCGTCTACAGCGATGCCATGCCCGACCCGATCCTCGGACTCGGCGTTCGTTGATGTCGGAAGCGGGCAGTTTTTATATCGCGGGCGGCGGCACCGGCGGCCACCTCTACCCCGGACTCGCCATCGCTGACGCACTCGTGAGCCTGCGGCCCGACCTCGACATCACCTTCATCGGGGCCCAGCGTGGCATCGAGAAGTCAGTGCTGCCCACGACCCGCTGGCGCCACGAGCTTCTCGACCTGCACCCGCTCTACCGGAGTCGGCCATGGCGGAACTGGAAAACGGCACTCGGACTTCGAACGGCCTTTACAAGCATTGGCCGCCTCGCGGCGGCGCGACGCCCGATCGGCGTGCTCGGCACCGGCGGATACGCCGCCGGCGCACTCCTCGGCTACGCACGCCTGCATGCCTTGCCGTATTTCCTGCAGGAGCAGAATGCCGTCGCCGGGCTCACCGTCAAGCTGTTCAGCAGCCGGGCTCGGCAGATTTTCGTCGGATTTCCGGAAGCGATCGAGTCGCTGCCGGCATCGGCACGTTCACGGGCACGAGTCACCGGAAACCCGATCTCCCCACCCCCGCAGCCGCTGCCTGACCGGGCGCACGCACGCGCGGCGTGGGGCTTCCCGAACGAAGTGACACGTGTGCTGCTGGTCTTCGGCGGCAGCCAGGGATCGCGCGCAATCAACGATGCTGCCGCCGCCTGGCTGCCACACCTGCTGCCGCCCGACTGGGGCGCACTCTGGGTCACCGGCAAGACAGAGCACGCCCGTCTGGCACATCATGGCTCGAATCGCGTCCGCGTGATCGCTTATCAGCAGCCAATGGCGCAGGCGTACGCGACCGCCGATCTTGCAGTCGCTCGAGCCGGCGCCATGTCCACCGCAGAACTCTGCGCCTGGGGCATTCCCATGGTGCTGATTCCGCTGCCAACCGCCGCCGCCGATCACCAGACGAAGAACGCGACCGCACTCGCCAGCGCCAACGCGGCCCGCATTGTCCTGCAAGAGTCCCTCTCCTCCGGTGCCCTCGGCAGCACGCTCGACGAGCTCTGCGGCGACCAGGCAGCGCTCGCACAGATGGCCGTCGCAGCGCACGGACGGGCACGAGTTGACGCTTCGCAAGTGATTGCAGCATCGATCCTTGCGTCTATTGATCTCAAGTAGTTTCCAGTGAACTATCATGGCCGTTGATGCCACCACCAGTGCCCGCATGCGCGACGACGCGCTCCGCCTGTTCCGCGAACCGGATCCGAGGCCGGTACACTTCGTCGGCATCGCAGGTGCAGGCATGAGCGCTCTCGCAGAGCTCTTCTCACGACGTGGGATCGCCGTCACCGGAAGCGACATGAGCGCCGCCGGCCACGCCGACCTCGAAGCACTCGGCATCACAGTCCACCGCGGCCACGACTCGGCTTTCGTCACAGGCGCCCGCGCCCTCGTAGCGTCCTCGGCCATTGCGCCGGAACACGTCGAACTGCATGCCGCAGCTCAGCTCGGCATCCCCATCATCCGGCGCGCTGAAGCGCTCGGCGCCGCAGTCGATGGAATGCAGATCGTCGGTATCGCCGGAACGCACGGCAAGACGACCACTACCGTCATGACCACCGAAGCACTGGCCGCCACCTCGGCCGCTCCAACCGGCATCGTCGGCGGACGGGTGCAACGCTGGGGCGGCAACCTGCTCTGGGGCGGCGGCAGTACCGTGGTGGTCGAGGCCGACGAATACGACCGCTCATTCCTCGCCTTGCATCCCACAGTCGCGGTCGTCACTAACGTCGAAGCCGATCACCTCGACATCTACACCGACCTGGCCGACATCACCGCGACTTTTGAGCAATACCTCTCCACCGCCAACGGCATCGTGCTCTGTGCCGATGATCCGGGCGCTGCCAGACTTGCGCTACCGAACTCGGCCGACGTGATCCGCTACGGTCTCGACCACACCGATGCACGGCTCGTCGGCATCCGGCTGGGCCCCGCCATGCAGATACTCTTCGACGCGGCCCCGCTCGGCACGCTCACTCTGCAGGTGCCTGGCGACCACAACAAGAGGAATGCCCTTGCCGCCGTCGCCGCCGGACTGCTGCTCGGCTACGAATTCGCGGAGCTGAAGGTCGGGCTCGAGGCCTTCGCCGGAGTCGAACGACGGTTCGAGCTGAAGGGCGAAGTGAATGGCATCCTCGTGGTCGACGACTACGCCCACCATCCCACCGAAGTGCGGGCAACGCTCGAGGCCGCACGCGCCGCGTACCCCGATCGTCGGATCGTCACGCTCTTCCAGCCACACCTCTATTCCCGGACCCGTGACTTCGCCGGCGAATTCGGCGTCGCCCTCGCCACCGGGAGCGACCGCTTCGCGCTCACCGACATCTACAAGGCGCGTGAGCAACCGATTCCCGGAGTCACCTCGCAGCTCATCGCTGATGCGGCCACACGCGCCGGTCATGCACCTGACTGGCTTGGCCTTCGCGCCGACGCCACTGATGCGCTGCGTGCGCTCGTCGCACCAGGCGATCTCGTCCTGACCATGGGCGCCGGCGACGTGACCGACGTCGGTCCCGAACTGCTCACAGCGCTGGCCGCTGACACCCGATGACCACGGCCGCTCAAGCGTCCTCAGCCACTGCGGCAGAGCCCGCCACCCGCGCCTCTCCACTCTGGAAAAAGGCCGTCGGGCGCGGCGTTCTCGCGGCTGCCATCGGCTCCGCGCTGTATTTCGGCGCACCAATGGCACTCGGCAAGCTCGACTATTTCCATGTGCAGACTGTGCAGCTCGAGGGTGCGCGCTTTCTGACGCCCACCGCCATCATCAGTGCATTGGGCGCGGATACGACTGCCAGCACGTTCGATGACCCCGCACGCTTCGTGGCTAAGGTGGAGGGCATACCGCTGGTCGCCACTGCTACGGTGCGTCGTCGACTGCCCGGCACGCTCGTCGTCGCGATCGTCGAGCGCATGCCAGTCGCACTCGTCGCCACCCGCGATGGCTTCCGCGGCGTCGACTCCGCCGGAACGCAGCTCCCGATCGATCCCGCGATCTCCGCGTTCGATGCCCCCGTGGTGCTGCCTGCATCCGGGCCGATGGACTCGGCGGCGGATCGCCGGCTCTTCAAGCTGCTTGGTACGCTGCGCGCGAACGACCCGGCGCTCTTCGACGACATCGAGGAAGTGCGACGCGTTTCGGCCACCGAGTGGCACCTGCGTACCACACGTCAGCTCGTTCGGGTCACGCCGGAGGTGACGCTGGGGCGCTTGGCAGACATCTTTCCCGTCCAGCAGGATCTGGCGCGCCGTCGCGTTCGCGCGGCCGAACTCGACCTGCGGTTTCGCAACCTCGTCATCGCCCGACTCCCATGAGTTCAGAACGTCTCGTCGCCGCGCTCGACATCGGCTCCTCGTACACCACCGCCCTCATCGCGGGGGTGACCGGTGAGTTGCCAAGACGCCCGACCCTGAAGGTGCTTGGTGTCGGCACCGCAAAGACGGCGGGCTTTCGTCGCGGCGTCGTGTCCGACATCGAGGAGACGACCCGCTCGATCGCGCAGGCGCTTGGCGATGCGGAGCGGATGGCCGGCCAGAAGGTCGAGTCGCTGTACGTCGGTATCGCCGGCGAACATGTACAGACCATGACCAGCCAGGGCATCGTGGCGGTCAACGGCGACGAAATCACCCGAGCCGATGTGGACCGCGCCAACGACGTCGCGCGGGCGCAGTCGATCCCACGTGAGCGCGAACTCCTCCATGCCATCCCGCAGGAGTACACGGTCGACAAGAATCTTGGCGTGCGCGATCCCGTCGGCATGGTCGGCACCCGCCTCGAGACCGAGATGTACCTGGTCACGGTTGGGTCATCGCCCGCCAACAACCTGCGGAAGGCCGTCGAGAAGGCAGGGTATCGCACCAAGGATCTCGTCCTCGCGCCGCTGGCGAGCGCGCTGGCGACGCTGACCGAGGATGAAAAGGAGTTGGGCGTCGCGCTGGTCGAGATGGGATCGGGGACCACCGACGTCGCCGTGTTCCTCGAGGGCAAGATCCGTCATGTGGCCACGATCAACCTCGGTGGTCAGAACGTCACCGCGGACATCATTCATGGTCTCGGTGTCTCGCCGGCCGACGCCGATCGGCTCAAGGAGGAGTTCGGCTGTGCGTATGAGCCGATGATTCAGCCTGGTCAGTTCATCACGTTGCCGAGCACCGTGACACAGGGCGACCGGCAGATTCCGTACGAGCTGCTGGCGCACATCATCCAGCAGCGGACAGACGAGATCTTCGACCATGTGCAGCGGGATCTCGAGCGCGCCGGTTTCGCCAAGCAGCTCAACGCGGGGGTGGTCGTGACCGGCGGGGCATCGGTCACGGCGGGCATCGCCGAGCTCGCGTCGGATCTGTTTGGACAGACGGTCCGGATCGGCGCGCCGGAGTGCGTGGACGGGTTGATCGAGGCCGTCCGGGCTCCACGCTACAGTTGTGTCGTCGGCCTGGCTCAGTTCGGTGCCGGCCGTATCGCGATTGCGTCGATGATGCAGCCTGCCGCCGCCGGAAAGCGCCCTGGCTCACCCGCTCCGGCGAGCGTCAATCAGATCGTCGGCAAGCTGAAGGAGTGGTTTCAGGACTTCTTCTGAGCCGTCTGGGGCGGTGACTTACAGCCAGCCAGCGCTTAAGACTTTTGCGGCAGAATGACGCGGACGCATCCGACCGGATCCGTCCGCGTTTCTGCTGTTCTCAGGCACGGCAGGGACGTCGTGGCGAACCTCGATTCGTGCGCACGCGAAAGCACGCAAGCGCGCGACCGGGTCGACAGGCACACGTGATACGCAGCAAGGGAGTGCAATTGGTCCCAGTGTTTCCAGGCAACAGAGCCACCTGGCGCTCGTGTGTGAAAGCCAGAGTGCCGACTGCGTCACTATCGAACGGGAGTCGACTGGTCGCCGGCTAAGTCGCGACGTGGTCAGTCGTTGCCTGCGATCGAGGGCCGCGGAAACTGCGTTTGATCGCAGCGGTTCCTGAACGTGGCACAATTTTCGTGGACGTAGCGTTGCGCGCAGCCGTTTGCTATACTTTCCGCCTGTCGACACTGTCTCGAGACATCGTGTCTCCGGACCAGTGATGTTTTGCCCTCCGGTTGCCAGCCGGCCGCCCGATTCTTCTTCAAGTCTTGCCGCGGAGCGCAGCGCCTCATGACCGCCATGATCTTCGAGTTCGAGGAACGCAATTCGTCCAACGCCGTCATCAAGGTGATCGGCGTCGGTGGCGGTGGTGGTAACGCGGTGAACCGGATGATCGAGGAGCACCTCAGCGGTGTCGAGTTCATATCGGTCAACACTGACGCGCAGGCGCTCCACAACTCGAAGGCGAACGTGAAGATCCAGATCGGGCGCAAACTGACCAACGGTCTTGGCGCCGGTGCGCGCCCCGACGTTGGTCGCCAGTCGATCGAGGAGAACCGGGAGGAGGTGAGTCGGATCGTGGCCGGCGCCGACCTCGTCTTCGTGACGTGTGGCATGGGCGGTGGCACCGGCACCGGGGCCGCGCCGGTCATCGCCGAACTCGCGCGGGAGGCCGGGGCGCTCACCGTCGGCATCGTCACCAAGCCGTTCCTGTTCGAGGGCCGCAAGCGAATGCGCCAGGCTGAGCTCGGCATCAGCGAACTGCGCAAGCATGTCGACACGATGATCGTCGTGCCGAACGAGCGGCTGCTGGCCGTCGTTGGACGAGGCATGCCGTTCCAGGATGCGCTGAAGAAGGCCGACGAGGTGCTTCTCCAGGCTACCTCGGGTATCTCGGGCATCATCAATACGTCCAGCACCATCAACGTCGACTTCGCCGACGTGCGCACGGTCATGCAGAACGGCGGCTCCGCTCTCATGGGTTCGGGCATCGGTCGCGGTGAGAATCGCGCCATGGAAGCCGCCCAGCAGGCGATCGCCAGCCCGCTGCTCGACAGTGTCTCGATCACTGGCGCTCAGTCGGTGCTCATCAACATCGTCGGCGGGCCCGACCTCCAGCTTGGTGAAGTGCAGCAGATCGCCGAGCTCGTGCAGGAGTCCGTCGGGGACGACGCCGAAATCATTTTCGGCGGCGACTCCAGCAATCCGGCGATGGAAGGGGAGATCCGCGTGACGCTGATCGCGACGGGCTTCGACCGCGCGCTTGGTCACGCCACACCGGACTTCCGACCGGGCATGGTGCAGGCGGGTCAGGGGCAGCAGCGCTCAGCGCCACCGCAGCTCGTCGTCCCGAAGCCCAGCAGCATCGTCCGTCCCGGCCAGGGCAACGGGCAGCCGAATCAGGCGCAGCAGAGCAATCCGCCCATCACTGGGCCTCGTCCCACCACCAGCCCCGCTCGTCCCATGCGACCGGCCTCGACCGACGATCTCGAGATCCCGACCTTCATGCGACGCCAGATGGATTGAGTCGGCCGGTGTATCGGGCAAGCATGACCCGATGGCCGACGCACTGATCGAGGACGCCAACCAGGCTCGACGGCAGCGCGCGCTCGAACGCCAGCAACGGCGTCGGGCGCGCGCGATCGTTTTTGTTTCGGTCTGCGCCGCCGCCGCACTCGCACTCTGGATCTTGCCTAAAGTGCGGCGACCGCTGCCGCGCGAGACGGCTGCAGCAGCAGATATGCGAGCCCTTCCAATGGCCACGCGCGATACCATCCGGAAAGGCGACGGGATGGTCGCCGCGCTCATACGCGCCGGCCTCTCCCGTCAGGACGCGGGAGCCGTGCTCGAGGCCTCCGAATTACGCGCCACGGCACGTCGCGAAATTCCGGTGGCACTCTATGCTGACAGTTCCGCAGCGCCGGTACGCGAGGTCGAATTTCAGGTCGCGGACGACCGGAGCATCCGTGTGATTCGCTCGACCGGTGCCGCATGGAACGCAACGGAACGGCGTGAGCTGTGGCGGACCGACACCGTCACCATCCGGGCCCCGGTCGCTGGATCGCTGGTGGAGACGATGCGACTCGCCGGGCGCGGCGTGATCGGTACTCGCGGCCGTACCGAGATGGCGTATGCCTTGGCCGAGGCGTTCGAATACAAGATCGATGTCGGACGGGACCTCAGGCAGGGGGATACGGTCCTGGCCGTCATCGAGCGGCGGCGCACAGCCTTCGGGGCGGAGCGTGTCGGCCCGCTCGTGGCTGGGGCGCTCTACCATGATCGCGAGTGGCTGCGGGCCATCCGGTTTACAACTGTGAAGGGGAGAGGGGAGTATTACGATGCGGGTGGCCGTCCCATGCGTACCACGTTCCTCGCTGCACCGGTCGAATTCCGCCGCATGTCGAGTGCGTTTGGACTGCGCGTGCATCCACTACTCGGCACGTTGCGACGGCATGCCGGAATCGACTTTGCCGCACCATTCGGGACGCCGGTGCGCGCGGTTGGCGACGGGGCGGTGATAGAGGCCGGGTTTGCGGGTGGTTTCGGGAAGCTGATCGAGATCCGGCATCGCGACGGCATGGTGACGCGCTATGGTCACCTGCGTGGCTTCGCGCCCGGTTTGCGGGAAGGACAGGTGGTGACGCAGGGGCAGGTCATTGGCTACGTCGGGTCCACCGGAATCTCTACGGGCCCTCATTTGCACTTCGAGACCTTGGTGAACGGTGCGTCCAGAGAACCGACACGGACTTTGCGGGAAGCCAGCGGCGTGACGCTCACCGGCCCCGCACTTTCGGCATTTGCAGTGACGCGTGCGGCCGTTGCCGCGCGCCTCGGACTGACGCCTGCACCCACGGCGGCCGTACCCACGCCCACCTCGGCCGTACCCTCGGCTGCGGGCACCGACCTGCCGTCTCCGCTCGGCATCACAGCGCCTGGCAAGAGCGTGAGCGCGCCGAAGTGAGTGAACTGCTCGGTTGGGGGCTCGCGCTCGGTGCGGGATTGGTTGTGTCGTGGATCGCGTACCCCGCCAATGCCATGGCCCGATTCCGACCCGTGCTGATCGCGCTGCGCGTGCTTGCGGTGACGATGGTGGTCGCGCTCCTGCTCGACCTCGCGATCGGCTCGGCACGGGCGCCACAGGCCTTGATTGCGCTCGACGCATCAGCGTCGTGGATCCGCAACGGCGACTCGACCGCATGGCGCGCAGCCGTCGATTCGGCGCGGGCCGGTGGCGCATCGATGGTCCTCTTTGGCGATTCCGTCCGAGGTGCCTCCAGCTCGCCTGCGCCCGGCGATTTGGCATCCTCGGTTGCACCTGTGCTGGAGCGCGCTGCGGCCGCAGGGCAGCCTGTCCTGATCGTCACGGACGGTTTGCTCGATGATGGGGACGCGCTGCAACAGGCGGTCCCAGGCTCGCGCCTGGTGGTGCTGCCAGCGCGGGCGGTGTCGGACCGTGCGCTGATCGACATCACTGCGCCGGGCGAGGGACGTGCCGGCGACACCATCACGATCAGTGCGCGCGTCATTGCCGATGGGCCAGCGCTTGCTCCAGTCTCGCTGCGCTGGCTGCTCGACGGCATTGTGCTCGCCGAAGCCGAGGTGCCGGCACTTTCCGCTGGTGGCCAGGTCGTGGTCGAAAGCCGCGTCGTCGTGCCGGTCGGTGATTCGATCGTCGTGCTGCGGGCAGCGTTGCCGGCGGGTGCCGATGCGCAGTCGCGAAACGACACGATTGCGGTGGCGTTCCGCCGTGGCGCACGGCAGCGGGTCGTGATCGTCTCCACCGCGCCGGATGCCGATGTGCGTGACATCGCGACCGCGCTGCGGGCGAACGTCGCGCTGCCCACCGATGTCTTCTACCGCATCGCACCCGGCCGCTGGCTCCGCGACGGCGGGCTGCAGCCGGTCGACGAGTCCATGGTGCGAGCCGCCGTGCGCGGTGCCTCGCTGGCGGTGCTGCACGGCGACACGACTGCGATGGGCGCACCAGCATCGCTCGGTACCCGTGCGCTGCTGCTGCTCGCGCCGCCCGTCGGCGATGCCCCCGAATTGCTGGTGCGTGCAGCGCCTGCGTCACCGCTGCAGGCCGCGCTCGGCGGGATCGTCACCGAATCGCTGCCGCCGCTGTTGGCCGTCGCGCCGTCGCGCGGCGCGCTCACGGCATTGTCGGCAGCACCGGGTATGGCAGCCACTGGCGCCATCCCGATCGTCAGCGTCACTGACGGTGCGGTGCGTCGCGTGCTCATCACCGCCGCCGGCTACAGCCGCTGGCGTGCGCGTGGTGGTGTGAGCGAGGTCGCTTTCCAGTCTCTCATCGGTGGCGCCACCGACTGGCTGCTGGGTGCGCGCGGGCTGCTCGCCGCGCCGTCGCCTGTCAGCACGCTGCAGCGGGCCGGAATGCCGGTTCGCTGGCGTCGTGGAGCAAAGCCCCAGTCGGTAGTGCTTCTGACTCGCGACGGTGACCGTGCCGTGCGCCGTGACACGCTTTCGTTTGCCGACGCGAGCGAGGCCAGCATGGCGCCGCTCGATGCCGGCGTCTGGCGCGGGACTGTCGACGATTTCGCGCTGGTATTGCCGGTCAATGCCGCGCGCGAATGGCTGCCGGGCATCAGTACCCTGCGCAGCGGTCTGCTGAACGGTGAGGCCGTTCCTGTGCGGCGCGGTGCGCGCTCCCTCGGCTGGCTCTACCTTGCCACCGTGCTGCTTCTGGCGGCGGAATGGCTGCTCCGGCGTCGTGCCGGGCTGCGCTGAGCCGTCGCCCTGTCGTTTCCCTGTCGTTCACTCCTGAGCTCATCGCATGGCGCGTCTCTTTCGTCGCGACGGCGACCTCCCGAAGAAGTCATTCTGGCAGAAGGTCAAGTCGGTCGTCACCACCAACTGGCGCGTGGCCCTCAAGGGCGGCGTGGACCAGGGCTCGCTCGAACAACTCGAACAGGTCCTCCTCGAATCCGACTTCGGCGTCACCGTCACACTGAAACTCGTTGCGGCAGTCGAGGATCGCGCGCGCCGCGGCGAGATCCGCACCGAGGAAGAGTTCGCGCTGGCGCTGCAGGATGAAATCGCAAAGGCGCTGCGCGCAGGCAATGCCGATCCGGCCGTGCACTATCAGGCGGTGGCGCCGACGATCATTCTCGTGCTGGGCGTCAACGGCGCCGGAAAAACCACCTTCATCGGCAAGCTTGCAGCACGCCTGCAGAAGAGTGGCAAGCGCGTGCTGGTGGCAGCGGGCGACACCTTCCGCGCGGGTGCCATCGAGCAGCTGCGCGTCTGGTCACAGCGCAGCGGGGCCGATTTCGTCGGTGCATCGCCCGGCTCTGATCCAGCCGCAGTGGCGTTCAACGCCATTGACGCCGGTGTGACACGCGGTGTGGATGTAGTGATCATCGATACCGCCGGTCGGCTGCATACCAGTGACTCACTCATGGACGAACTTCGGAAGGTGGTGCGTGTGATCACGAAGCGTCTTCCGGGCGCACCGCACGAGGCGCTGCTGGTGCTCGATGGCACCATCGGCCAGAACGCAGTGCAGCAGGCAAAGACCTTCGCCGCGGCGGTGCCGCTGACGGGCCTCGTGGTGACGAAGCTCGATGGCACCGCGAAGGGCGGCGTCGTCATCGCCGTCCATGAGGCGCTCGACATCCCGGTCAAGTTCATCGGCACCGGTGAAGGCGCTGATGATCTGCATGATTTCGACGCGACGGAGTTTGCCGAGGCGCTGTTCGAATCGTGACTGGCGACGACGTGTCGCAGCGGCGTGACCGGCGCGGCGGTGGCATCACGCCCCCCGTCACGCTGCTCACGCCCGTCACATACCTGAAAGGGGTGGGCCCGCGCCGCGCCGAGCTGCTGCTCAAGCTTGGCATCACCACTGCGGGCGATCTGCTGATGCATGTGCCGCGGCGCTATGAGGATGCCACCACGGTGCTGCCCGTCGCACGCGCGCAGCCCGGGGCTGATGTGACGGTGCTCGGCCGCGTCATCTCGAAAGGCATCATCCCCACGCGACGTGGCCTTCGCATCTTCCAGGCGGTCATCCAGGATGCGAGCGGGTTGCTCGAAGTGGGTTGGCCGGGTCAGGCGCATCTGGACCGCACCATCAACATCGGTGACGTGCTGCTGCTGAGTGGCCCGGTGCGTGTCTTTCACGGTCGACAGCTGGCACCGCGCGAGTTCGTCAATCTCGGCGCGGATGATGCGGGCACCGCCGGTGGTCGTGTGCTGGCGGTCTATCCCGCCACTGACGGCCTGCCGACGAAGCTGCTGCGTCAGTTGGTCGACACACAGCTCGATGTGTTGCTGCCGCAGATCACCGATCCATTGCCGGCAGCGGTGTTGGCAGCAGCCGGCGTGCCACCGCTGGCGGAAGCGCTGCGCCTCGTGCACCGACCCGGCAGTGTGAAGGAGGCGGAGCGGGGCCGTGCTCGGCTTGCATTCGAGGAGCTGTTTTGCGTGCAGCTGCTGCATCGCCGCGCCAACCAGCTCGAGCGTTCGGCGCGCGAAGGAATCACGTTCGTGAACCGGCGCCAGCTCACCACCGCACTGAAGACTCGGCTCCCCTTCGCGCTTACCGGTGCACAGGCGCGTGTGTTGCGCGAAATCGTCGCCGACATGACGAGCCCGATGCGCATGCACCGCCTGCTGCAGGGTGACGTCGGTAGCGGCAAGACGATCGTTGCCCTTTTTGCTGCGCTCGTTGCACTCGAGAATGACTGGCAGGCGGCGCTGATGGCGCCTACCGAACTGCTGGCCGAGCAGCACCTGCGCACGTTCACGAAGCTGCTCGCGCCGCTAAGCATCACGCCGGCGCTCTTGACGGGACGCATGGGCGCCGCCGAACGCCGCGCCGTGGCAACGCGGCTCGCGTCGTATGAGCCGCTGCTGGTGGTCGGTACACATGCGCTGGTGCAGGATGCGACGTCGTTCGGCAAGCTGGGCCTCGTCATCGTCGATGAGCAGCATCGCTTTGGCGTGGAGCAGCGCAAGGCGTTGCAGGCCAAGGGTGCATCGCCGGATGTGCTGCTCATGAGTGCCACGCCGATTCCGCGGTCGCTGGCACTCACCGTGTATGGTGATCTCGATGTCAGTCTGCTGGACGAGAAGCCGCCTGGTCGTGTGCCGATCGTCACCACCATGCGACCCGAGTCGGCACGCGATCGCGTGATGACGTTCATCAACGCACAGCTCGATGCCGGTCGCCAGGCGTACGTGGTGTACCCGGTGATCGAGGAGTCCGAGCGCAGCGATCTGCGTGCGGCGACGCAGATGGCCGAAGAGTTGTCGGGTGGCGTGTTTGCCTCGCGCCGCGTCGGCCTGCTGCACGGCAAGCTGAAGGGCGACGAGAAGGACGGCGTCATGCGCGCCTTCCTCGCGCGTGAGCTCGACGTGCTGGTGGCGACCACCGTGATCGAGGTCGGCATCGATGTGCCGAATGCGTCGGTGATGCTGATCGAGCATCCGGAGCGCTTCGGCCTGTCGCAGTTGCACCAGCTGCGTGGTCGGGTAGGTCGCGGCGCATCGGACAGTTACTGCATCCTGCTTGGAGATGTGAGCCCGGATTCCGCCGAGCGGCTCGACGTGTTCGTCGGCACCGAGGACGGTTTCGAAATTGCGCGCGCCGACATGCGATTGCGTGGCATGGGCGACCTCTTCGGCGAACGGCAGAGTGGCTTGCCGAGCTTCCGCGTGGCCGACCCGTTGCGCGACGAGGCGCTGATTCCGGTGGCGCGCGCCGCCGCCGAGTCGGTGCTGCAGGTCGATCCGTCGTTGTCGCGTCCGGAGCATCAGGCACTGCGCGATCTGCTCACCGGACGCTATCGTCGCGCATTGGAACTGTTTCGCGTCGGCTGAGTCAGCGGCGCAGGATCACGGTGCTGCGCGCAGGCGTCGTCGCAGCCGCACGATCTCCGTCTGCAGCCGGGCCAGCGAGTCGCGCGCCGTCTTGATTTCATCGAGCCGCTCCCCGGCCAGCTGTGTGGCCTGCGTGCGCCGGCGCACCTCCACGCGACGCAGTGAATCGATCGCGCTGATCGAGCGCCGCATCAGCATCGCCTCGGCACGAACCTCGGTGACGATCGAGTCGGAGAGCAGAGAATCGATCAGCGCGATCGCGACCGTGGCCTCACCGCTGGTGACGCGTGCCTCCGCGCGCATCAGCGTGCGCCACCAGCGGGCGCGGTCCCCCTCCGGTGTCCGCGCGAAGCTGCGCGTGAATTGCAGCAGCGCCGAATCGGCAGCGGCCGGCTTGTTGTCGGCAATGAGGTCCAGTACGACGCTCTGGGCCATGAGCCATTCCGAGCGAACGCTTGGCGTCGGGAGCGTTGGCGGAGGCAGTGCTGCGGTCACCACTGGCGTCGTGCCGCGGCAGGCGGCGAGGACGCCCAGCGTGGCAAGCGAGGTGACGATGAGGCGCGGCGCCTGGGCGTAACGATTCATGACGTGGAACTTGGAAGTGCCGGTGCCGTCGCGGCGATCCCGCCCGCTGCCAGACGTCGCGGCGTCGGCGCGCGCTGCGGGAGCAGCATCGTGAAGGTGGTTCCGATGCCGACTTCGGAGGAGACGTGCACGGATCCGCCGTGCGCTTGCACGATGCCGCGAACGATCGCGAGGCCGAGTCCTGTGCCGCCGGCGCTGGTGGCCTCCTGATTGCCGGCCTGAAAGAATTTGCGGAACACGTGGGGAAGCTCGGGGGCAGGGATACCCACCCCCGAGTCACGGACCTCGATGCGGACCGCGCCCGGTTCTCCATCGCCATGCACCGCCACTACTCCGCCGCGCGCCGTGAACTTGCAGGCATTGGTGATCAGGTTCCCTACCGCTTCCGTCATCCGATCACGATCCCACCACACTTCGGACGGCATCCCAGCAGCAGCCGTGACACTGAAGCTGACGCCGCGCTGCTCCGCCAAAACCACCAGCGAGTTCTCCAGTTCGGCAAAAAAGGCCCGGCTGTCCATCGGCTGCAGATTCAACGCGGCACCGCCGGCGTCGTACTTCGACACGTCCAGCAGCTGCCGTACCAAACGGTTCAGCGCATGGCTCTGGCGCTCCAGGGTATGCACGACCTCGCGCTGCTTGTCCGTCAACGGCCCGTAGACGCCATCGTCCAGCAGCGTGAGGTAGCCCAGAATCACGTTCAGCGGCGTCTTGAGTTCGTGCGACGCCATCGACACGAACTCCGCCTTCAACCGGTCCAGTTCACCAAGACGCTCGGCCATCGCCGAATAGCTCTCCGCGAGCCGGCCAAATTCGTCCCCACGCTCCGAGCCGATGGCGAGCTTGTGATCGAACTGGCCCGCCGCGATGCGCTCCATGCCGTGCTGCAGGTCGGCTACCGGTCGTGCGATGCTGACGATGATCCAGGTCGCCACGATCGCGGCAAAGAGCAGCGCCGTCAGCAACGCCATCAGCGACACCTGTTGCGCCCGTGCCGTCTCATCCCGCGCGCTTCGCACGCGGCGGCTCGTTTCCAGGCGCAGTGCACTTTCGCCACCGATCACGGCGGCCGACAGCTGTTGCAGGGCCGGGTGTAACGCAATGCCGGACAGGGCGTCCACGCGGGCGAAGTCCTGCGTGTCCATCGCGCGGAGGCTCAACTCCGCACTCTGCTGCACCTCACGCACCGCCGCGTCGACTGCGGCGTACGTTGGCCCGGGAGCGATACCCTGCAATGAGTCGGCTAGCCGTCGCATGTCGTTCAGCGCGCTGCGCAGCATCGGCGCGCCGGAGCTGTCCTGCAGGCCGGCGATCTGATCGTCGCCGCGACGCACCAGGTCCGACGTCGCGCGCAGCCGGCCAAGCAGCAGCGAGGCGCGGAAGTCCTGGTTTTGCAGCTGCTCGATCTCCCCGAACAGGCGCGAGAGCGAGTGGCGGGTGAGGAGCAGCGGCGCCACCAGAATCGACGCCAGCATGAGCATGCCCACCACGAGGCGCACGCGCAGCGGCACGCCGCGGCGCTGCCTGCGATCCGGTGCTGAGGGCGGTGCGGTGGTGAAGACAGGAGTCACGAAAATGGCGTAGGCGTCGGTGCTGCAATGCGTTGACTCACATTACGGCGCTCGGTACGTTGCCCCCCAATCTTGCGAGCGGAGCCGTTCAGAACAATGTCAGGTCAGATGCAATACATCGCGGCACTGCCCGCAGCGGCAGGAACCACCGTCACCATACGCGGCTGGGTGCAACATGTTCGCACACAGGGCAAGGTGGCCTTCCTCATCGTGCGTGACGGGACCGGCGTGGTGCAGTGCGTCTTCGTCAAGAGCCAGGTCCCCATTGAAGTCTGGGACGCCTTCGGAACGCTCACGCTCGAGGCAGCCGTCTCGGTGACCGGCGAGGTCCGCCTCGAGCCGCGGGCGCCCGGCGGTGCCGAACTCGGCGCCAGTGATCTGATCATCCTTGGCACCAGCCCGATCGACTATCCGATTCAGCCGAAGGAACACGGGGTCGATTTCCTGATGGACAATCGGCACCTCTGGCTGCGCGCGCCGCGACAGGTGGCGCTGATGAAGATCCGTCACGAGATCGAGCAGGCCATTCACGACTTCTTCTACGCACGCGACTTCATCCACTGCGACACCCCGATCCTCACCGCGGCCATCGGCGAGCGCTCGGGACTGTTCAGCACCGAGTATTTCGACGAGGGCACCGCCTACCTCGCGCAGACCGGCCAGCTGTACGGAGAGGCGCTGGCGGCCGCGTTGGGTCGCATCTACACCTTCGGCCCGACGTTCCGCGCCGAAAAGTCAAAGACGCGCCGCCATCTCACCGAGTTCTGGATGATCGAACCGGAGATGGCCTTTTACGACGTGCATGACAGCATCCAGCTGCAGGAAGAGCTGTTGCTGGCCATCGTGCAGCGTGTGCTCGAACGCCGCCGTCCCGAGCTGGCCGTACTGGAACGCGATGTCAGCCATCTCGAGGCCATCACGGGCCCGTTTCCGCGCATCGCCTACACGGATGCGGTGGCCACACTGCAGCAGAAGGGCAGCGCGGTCACTTGGGGCGACGACCTCGGCGCCGAAGACGAGGCGCTGCTGGTGGCCGACTATCGCACGCCGATCTTCATCTGCAATTACCCGAAGGAAGCAAAGGCCTTCTACATGAAGGAGAATCCGGACGATCCGCGCACCGTGCTCTGCGCCGATTGCCTGGCGCCGGAGGGCTATGGCGAGATCATCGGCGGATCGCAGCGCGAGGACGATCACGACAAGCTGCTGCACCGCATCCAGGATGAGGGGCTTCCAGTCGAGGCCTACGGGTGGTATCTCGACCTGCGCAAGTACGGCACCTTCGTGCACAGCGGTTTCGGGCTCGGGCTCGAGCGCACCGTCGCATGGATCTGCGGCACGCCGCACATCCGCGAATGCATCCCGTTCCCGCGCCTGATGAACCGGCTGCGGCCCTGAGCAAACCGCAGGACCGGGCTGGATTCCGCAAAAGGTCGTCGTGCGCTCCATGCGCCCGGCGACCTTCGGCGTATCGCACCGTTGGTCCTTACCCGGCAGGAAAGCCCGCTGCCTTGCGGACGCCCGTGCACTGCCAGAGATGTCGGCGCTCGTGCGCGAGCAGCATGGCCAGCACGGTGCCGAGGGCGAGTCGAATTCCCTGCATTGTTGGCGGTGTCACGCGGACGTGCGTGAGATCGAGGCCGGCGGCGCGTTCCAGCCGTAGTTCGAATGCGCTCTGTGCCGCCCGATACGCGGCACGCGCCTCTGCCGGGTCCTGTGTCGGAGGCTGCAGTGCACGCGGCGTCCTGATGCGCACGCGCACTGGCGGTTCCATCGACCAGACGAGCAGTCGGCTGATCGTGTTGCCCTGAAACGGACGGTCGCTGTACGCGGCATCGGCGTGCCCACGCCGGATCGCGTCATCGAGTGCGCGTAAATACAGGTTTGTTATCGTTGCCAGATGACCACAATTCTCCGCGAGACTCCACCGCGTTGTCGTCGGCCGCCAGCCGAGCTGCGCGGATGACAGGCCGTCGAGCAGTGCCAGCGCCGTCTCCCGATTCACCGACAGTTCACGAAAGAATGGTTGCATCGTCGTCAACGCACGCGGCGGTGGCACGATGTTCGGGTGCGTCATCGCCCAGCCCGCTTTACGTCATCCCACAACAGGTCGAGATCCGCGAGCGTCGCCGTGCCCAGCTGGACTCCGCGTTCCCTGGCGAGCTTCTCGACGGCCGAGAACCGTCGCACGAACTTCAGGTTGGCGCGGTCCATCGCGACCGCGGCGTGTACGTTCGCCTTGCGGCAGAGATTCACGACGGAAAACAACAGATCGCCCAGCTCCCCTTCGAGACGATCCTGCGCCACGACGGCGTCGGCGTGCGGCGTCGCGATTTCCGCCGCGACCTCCTCCACCTCCTCCCGCACCTTCGCGAGCGGACCGCTCACGTCATCCCAGTCGAAGCCGACGCCGGCGGCGCGATCCTGCAGACGGTGCGCGCGGTGCAGCCCCGGCAGGTCCACGGGTAGTCCATCGGCCAGTGAGTCACGCGTCGTCGCCTTCTGACGCTCCCACGGCACCGCCACCCCGTCGCCGTAGAGGTGCGGGTGGCGCGTGTGCATCTTGGCAATCAGCGCGCCGGCGACGTCGTGCATGTCGAAGGCCGCGCGCTCTTCGGCGATCACGCTGTGAAAGAGCACCTGAAACAGCAGGTCGCCGAGCTCCTCGCGGAGCATCGTGTCGCTGCCCATCCGCAGCGCATCATCGACTTCGTGGGCCTCCTCGATCAGGTAGGGCCGGAGCGACTGGTGCGTCTGGGCAGCGTCCCAGCCGCAGCGGGCGCGCAGATCGCGCATCAGCGCGAGGGTATCTTCAAGACTGGCTTTCGCTTGCATCGTTACGACCGCTCCCGGTAACTTCCTTGGCTGTGACCGCCACTCCAGCCGACGCCCGCGCCCTGAGCGCCATGCTCACCGTGGACCTCGCCGCGGTGCGAGAGAATTATCGCCTGCTCGCCCGTCATGCGGCGGTCCCGCTGATTCCGATGGTCAAGAGCGACGCCTACGGACTGGGCGCGGTCGAGGTCGCTTCGATCCTCGAGGCCGAGTTGCCCGTCGCCTTCGGTGTGGCCAGCATTGCCGAAGGAGCCGAGCTGCGGCGTGCCGGCATCAGCCGCCCGATCGTCGTCTTCACACCGGCGCTGCCGCAGCTGTTCGTCGAGGCCCGCGCGGCCGACCTCACCCTCTGCCTTTCCAATCCCGGGCACCTCGCCATCTGGCGACGGCTCGGCGGGACCTGGCAACTGCCGGTGGATACCGGCATGAGTCGAGCGGGCGTGGACTGGCGGGATGCCGCCGGGCTCCGGGACGCGCTCGACGCCGGTGGCGAGCCAATCGGCGTCTTCACGCACTTTCATTCGGCCGACACCGATCCGGCCTCCATGGCGATACAGGAGGCGCGTTTCGAAAGTGTCCTCGCCGCGTTGCCCACCCGCCCGAAGTCGGTCCACGCGGAAAACAGCGCCGCGTTGCTGCAACGGGGCGCATCGAAATACGACTGCGCTCGGCCCGGCGTCGCGCTGTACGGCGTGAGCGTCGGTCCCGCCCGCTGGGTGCCGCGACCAGTCGTCGCACTCACCGGCCCGATCATCGAGTTGCGGCAGGTGCACGCCGGAGACACGGTCAGCTATGGCGCGTCATGGCGTGCCGCCGGCACTCGGCGGATCGCGACCGTCGCGCTCGGGTATGCCGACGGATATCCGCGCGGCGCGGGGAGCCGGGCCACTGCGCTGGTCCACGATCGCAGTGTGCCCGTAGCCGGCCTTGTCACCATGGACATGACGATGTGCGACGTGACCGATGTGCCATGCGTAGTCGGTGATTGTGTCACGCTGATCGGCGGCGCCGCGGGTTCCGGCGTTTCGGCCGTCGCCGCACATGCGCAGCGGTCGCCGTACGAGATTCTGACGAGTCTTGGCTCCCGTGCTCAGCGAGTTCATCAACGACCAGCTCGTGACGACGCCTCGGAAGCTGCGGCATGAGCCGGCGCGTGGCGGTGATCGTGCTCGATGGCGTCGGCTGTGGCGCGGCACACGACGCCGCGGCCTACGGTGACGCTGGCAGCAACACACTGGGGCATGTGCTGGAGCAGTCACCGTCGTTGATGCTGCCCACGATGGAGCAGCTCGGGCTTGGTCATGTCGGTGCGCTTCGTGGTGTTGCGCCGGTGCCGACACCGACTGGTGCCGTCACGGTGCTGGAGCCACGGAGCGCCGGCAAGGACTCGACCACCGGGCACTGGGAAATCGCCGGCATCGTCCTCGAGCAGCCGTTTCCCACCTATCCGCACGGTTTCCCCGCTGAGGTGATCAGCGCCTTTGCGGCTGCCACGGGCCGCAGTGTGATCGGAAACTGCGTCGCCAGCGGCACCGCGATTCTCGATGCCCGTGGCGCCGAGCATGTCGCAACCGGGTCGTGGATCGTGTACACCTCGGCCGATTCGGTCTTCCAGATCGCCGCGCATGAGGATGTCGTGCCGCTGGACGAGTTGTATCGTGCCTGCGAGATTGCCCGCGCCATGCTGGTGGCGCCGCATGATCTTTCGCGCGTGATCGCGCGACCGTTCATCGGGTCTGGCGGTCATTGGCAGCGCACGGTCAATCGACGCGACTACTCGATCGCACCGGTGGCCGAGACCCTGCTCGATGCCTTGCAGTCGGCTGGAGTCACACGCACCGGTGTCGGGAAGGTGGATGACCTGTTCGCCGCACGAGCGATCACGTCGACGCACACCGCTGACAATGCCGAAGGCATTGCGCTCGTCCAGCGCTGGCTCGAGTCGCCGACGGATGGCTTCCTCTTCGCCAACCTCGTGGACTTCGATCAGGCGTTCGGGCACCGCAACGACGTGGCCGGCTTTGCGGGTGCGCTCGCGGAATTCGATGCCGCGCTGCCGCAGCTGCTCGCCGCGCTCCGCGATGACGATCTCCTGTGCATCACGGCCGATCACGGCAACGATCCGACCACCCCGTCCACCGATCACGCGCGTGAGCGCGTGCCGCTGCTGATCGCGGGCCCGTCGGTACATTCGATGGTGTTGCCGCCGCGCGAAACATTTGCCGATCTCGGGGCGACGGTCGCGGCGGCCTTCGGGCTCACGTGGCGCGGCCGCGGGACGAGCTTCCTGCCGCAAATCCTGTCGACGCCATGACACACCCGGACTTCGCCCGACTCGAGCTCGATGCCACGGCTGCCATGCAGCGGGCCTACGCGCCGTATTCAAAATTTCGCGTCGGTGCCGCCTTGCTCGGCGCCGATGGTTCGGTGCATCTCGGCTGCAACGTCGAGAACGCGAGTTACCCGGCCGGAATCTGCGCCGAACGCACCGCCGTGTCACGCGCGGTCGCCGATGGCGTGCGCGAATTCACGGCGATCGTCGTCTGCACCGAAGCGGCGGTGCCGACACCGCCCTGCGGTATCTGTCGGCAGGTGCTGCACGAATTCGCGCCGCTGCTCGAAGTCACCAGTGTCACGACCAGCGGTGCGCGCCAGACCTGGCGTCTGGACGCACTGCTTCCCGCTGCCTTTGCGGCGAATCTGATGGCCGTATCCTAACGGCGATCACTCGCCTCACTCCGTCCCGTTTCCGTGTCTCCTCGTCAGTTGCTCCGCTCCCTGCCGTTCGCCGCGATCCTCCTTGTGGCCGCGTGTTCGGAAAGCCTCGATAGCAGTGCCAATTGCCCGACGCTCTGCACCGACACGCGCGTCGTGTTCAGGGACACCACGTTCGACATCGTGCAGTTCGACAGCGCCTTTTCGGGTTTCACCGGGGTCGGTGAGCGCTGGCCGGCACCTGGGCTCCCGACCACGAGCATCAACGGCTTTCGCTACGATTCGTATCTCCCGGTGATCAACCGGACGGACTCGGTGGACGTGCGCCAGGTGCTCCGGTTCGATACGCTGGCCAACACTCTCTCGGCCGGCGATACCACGCCCATCACGGCCGTCACGGACAGCCGGCTCCTGCTCGTCGTCGACGTGTCGCGGTCGACGATTCCTGAGGGGCAGTCGACAGTTGCGGTCTATGACCTCGACGATGCGACGGTCGCCGACGATACGACGCCGTCGCTGCTCGCCGCGCGCTTCACCCCAGGCCGGCTGATCGCGCAACGGACGATCACGCGCGCCGCGATCATTGCGGACACGATTGCCGGACCCGGCGCCGGGAGCGCATCCGGCTTCCGTGCCTTCACGATCCCGATTCCCGATGTCGCAATGCTCCGGTACGTTCGGGCTCGACGCATGCGCATCGGACTGCAGATCAGTTCCTCGGAATCAGCGTCGCTGAGCATCGTGGCGCCCAGCGTGAATGATGCCAGTCTGGTGCCTCGCCTGCAGTACGATCCGTCACCCGACACGCTCATCGGGTCACGATTCTTCGCGACCCGGTACGCGAGGGCCAGCGTTGCTGCGCCCGAGCGATTCCGCGCACAGTCACTGGTGGTGCGTGATGTCACGCCGGCGGTGAGCGACGGCTCCCTCGTCGCTGGTGGCCTGACCGGAGCGCGCAGTCTGCTGAGCGTGACGATCCCCCGCGGCTTTCTCGACACGGTCAACATCGTCCGCGCATCACTGGATCTCACGCAACGGCCGCAGCCCACGGTGCCGGGAGCCCGTGAGGCCGTGCGGATGCGCCTGCGTCTCGGCATCGGCGGACCGGCGTTTGGTGCCGATCGACGTCGCCTGGTTGAATTCCTCGATCCGACGCTCGAAGGTGCGCAGTTGCCATCGGTGCGCGTGGTGGCGGCCGACAGTGGTGTCCGCTCTTTCGACATCGTCGACGCGCTGAGGGTCTGGCGGGCACAGGACGCTTCGCTCGCGACGAACTTCATCCTGTATGGTGAAGGCGAGACCTATCAGGTGCAGCGACCCGCCTTCTACTCGCGCCGGAACGCCAATGCCTCCGTGCGACCGCGCCTTCGCGTCACATATACGCTGCGTCGCGAAGGAGCCATCCCATGAGCCGGTTCGCTCTCCGGACCTGGCTTGCCCTGGGCGTGGCTGCGTTGCTCGCGACGCCGGCGGTGCAGGGGCAGGGCGCCATCAGCCTGCAGGGCTTTGGGTATCCGCCGGGCCAGCTCACGACACGCGCCGCCAGCACCGGCGGTTCATTGGGCGAGTTCGATCAGGCCGGTCCGCACAACCCGGCCGCGCTGCTCAACTGGGGCGTCGCTGGCGCATACCTGCAATATTCGCCCGAGCGTCGCTCCACGACCGTCAATGGTGTCGCCACGAACACCGAAGTGGCACGCTTCCCCGTGATCTCGGTCGGGTTGCCATTCGGCCAGAAGTATGCGTTTGGCATCTCCGCGTCGACGCTCCTGGAGCGCAACTACAATGCGACGACGACGGCACGGCAGCTGATCCGGTCGGATTCCGTGACGACGACCGCAGTCGTCAGCGCGCGTGGCGCCATGAACGATATCCGGTTCGCCGGCGCGAAGCAGGTCAGGAACTGGTTGCGCGTTGGCGCGGCTCTGCACGTCATCACCGGAGAAAATCGCGTGAACACCGCGCGGAACATCACCGCCGACACCGGCGCACGCATCGACCCCGTCGACTACGACGTGATCCGGGAGGCGAGCGCTGCGACCTTTGTCGGCACGGGCGTATCCCTTGGCGTCGAGATTTCGCCATTCCGGAAGCTCAGCTTCGCCGGCTCGGCGAGATATGGCTTCGGCCTGCGGGCTGATCTCAGTGACTCGACGAGTCGCAAGGGCAACTTGCCGAATCGTGTCGGCGGCGCCCTTCGTTGGGAGGTGGGCGGCACGAACCTCGCCGCCCGCTACAACTGGGAAGGGTGGACGTCGATGCGCGGGCTCGGGGCCGAAGCCGGCGGCGTCTTCGACACGCGAGAATACGGCATCGGTGCTGAAGTGCCCGGGCCGAAGATCCGCGGTTCGCAGCTCCTCCTGCGCATCGGCGCGCGCCGCCGCGACTTGCCATTTGGCGTGAGTGGATTGCAGCCGAAGGAGGACGGTTTCGGTGGCGGCCTTGGCCTCCCCGTCGGTTTCGGACGCGCGCAGCTCGATCTCGGCCTGGAGCGCGCTTCGCGCAGCGTGCCCGGGCTCGCGAACGTCAGCGAGCGCGGCTTGATCATGTCGTTCGGCTTCCGACTGCGGACCTGAGTGCGATGACGATTCGCGTCTGGCTGCAGACCTTCGGCTGTCGCGCGAATCAGTACGATTCCGAAGCGGTGGCGGCCATGGTGACCGCCGGTGGCGGAACACTCGTCTCGTCGGTCGAGGAGGCGGACGTCGCCGTCTTCAACAGCTGCGCCGTCACCGCCGCAGCCGAAGCCGATCTGCGGCAACAGGTGCGTCGCGCGGCGCGCCGGCAGCCTACCCTGCGCAGTGTGGTGATGGGATGTGCCGCCGCGCGATCTGGCGAGCAGATCGCGTTGCTGCCGACGGTGACGCATATCATTGCCGGCGCCGATCTGGACGCCGTGGCGAGTGCGGTTGGTCTTCCGCCCGGTGCAGCGTTGCTTGCCAGCACAGGGCAGCGTGGCACGCGCGGGCTGTTGCGCATCCAGGACGGTTGCGACGCGCACTGCACCTTTTGCGCGACCACGCTGGCGCGCGGGCCGAACCGGTCACGCACCGTCGACGCCCTCGTCGACGAGGCACAGCAGCTGGCCGCGCATCATCCCGAAATCGTGCTCACGGGAATCCATATCGGAACATATGGTTCCGATGTCGGATCGTCGCTCGGTGCATTGCTCTCGGCGCTGGTGCTCAGTGTCCCCGGGGTGCGTTTCCGCCTCTCGAGTGTCGAGGCGACCGAGGTCGACGCGCCGCTCGTCGAACTGCTCACCGCCGGTGACGGCCGAGTGACGCCGTTCCTGCATGCACCACTCCAGTCGGGCAGTGCCAGTGTGCTGCGACGCATGGGGCGCCACTGGTACACGCCTGACAGCTACGCCGCAGCCGTGACGGCGCTCGTATCGCGCACCTCGATTTTCGGCCTTGGCGCCGACGTCATAGCGGGATTTCCTGGCGAGACGGATGCCGACCATCAGGCCACCTGCGCCCTCGTCGAGGCACTGCCGTTCACCAGTCTGCACGTGTTTCCGTATTCCCCGAGGCCCGGGACGGCGGCGGTGCGCCTGGGCGACGAGGTCCCCGACGCGGTGCGCCGGACGCGCGCCGCCGAGCTCCGGGCGATTGGTGCACGCAAGACCGCCGAGTACGTGGCGAGTCGCGCGGGCGGCAGTGCCGATGTGGTGGTGATCGGCCACGAGGGTGGGCATCGGGACGGGCTCACGGAGGATTACCTTCCTGTCGACCTGCCGGCCCCTGCGCCGGCGCGGGGCGCACGATATCGCGCCTCTCTCGCGCCGAGTGCCTCGCATCGCGGCCTCCTCGCCCTGCCGATCGACTGACTTCACCGCCAATGCTTTCCCGTCCCACCGTCTTCATCGAAACGTACGGCTGCCAGATGAACGTCAGCGACACCGAGCTGATGCTCGGCAAGCTCACGGCGGCCGGATACGATCAGGTCGACGTCCCTGACGGCGCAGATGTGATCCTGCTCAATACCTGCGCCATTCGCGAGCATGCCGAGCAGCGCGTGATCGGTCGGCTGGGCGAACTGCGTCGGCACATGAAGCCCGATACCGTGATGGGCGTGACGGGTTGCATGGCACAGCGCCTTGGCCCACGTCTGCTCGATCAGGCGAAGCATGTGTCGCTCGTGATCGGGCCAGATGGCTATCGTGCGCTGCCATCGCTGGTGGATGGCGCGCGTCGCGGGCAGCGTGTCGCCGCCACGACGTTCGACCTCGAAGAACACTACGAGGATTTCACCCCACGCCGTTTCGACAAGGTGAAGGCGTGGATCCCCGTGCAACGCGGCTGCGACTACAAGTGCACCTATTGCATCGTGCCGACCACGCGCGGCAGCGAGCGCAGTCGCAAGCTTGCTGACGTGGTGCGCGAGACGGAGCAGGTGGTCTCCGAGGGCATGACCGAAGTGGTGCTGCTCGGCCAGACGGTGAACAGCTACTTCGATGGCACGCACGACTTTGCCGACCTGCTGCGCGCGGTCGGCACCGTGCCCGGCATCCGCCGTCTGCGCTACACCAGTCCGCA
>JBBSCZ010000004.1:0-38898 GCA_038249795.1 Gemmatimonadales bacterium
CGCGACATCGCGCACCTGGCGGGCAAGGCACGCAGCGGCAAGCTGGCGATGGATGACCTGATCGGCGGCACGTTCACGATCACCAATGGTGGCGTGTTCGGCTCCCTCATTTCGACACCGATCATCAACTTTCCGCAGGTGGCGATCCTCGGTCTGCACAAGACGCAGGACCGCCCGGTCGCGATCGACGGCAAGGTCGAGATCCGCCCGATGATGTATGTCGCACTCAGCTACGATCACCGTGTCATCGACGGGCAGCAGGCGGTGCTCTTTCTCGTCCGGATCAAGGAGTTGATGGAAGATCCGGCCAGCATGCTGGTGGACTGACGCGTGGCCACTGACCTGATTCCCGCCGATGTCGTCGTGATCGGCGGCGGCCCGGGGGGCTACGTCGCCTCCATCCGCGCCGCGCAGCTCGGCCTCACCACCGTCTGTGTCGAGATGGACAAGACGCTGGGTGGCACCTGTGTGAACGTGGGCTGCATTCCATCGAAGGCGCTGCTCACGAGCAGTGAGCACTTCGAGTTCGCGAGGCATTCCGCTGCCGAGCATGGTGTCGTGATCCCGACGGTCTCGATCGATCTGGCGCAAATGATGAAGCGCAAGAACGACGTCGTCAGCTCCAATACAAAGGGTGTGGAGTTCCTGTTCAAGAAGAACAAGGTCACGTGGGCCCGCGGCGCCGGCACGCTGAAGCCCGGCAACGTGGTCGACGTGACGGCCGCCGACGGAACGGTCACCAGCTACCAGGCGAAAAACGTCATCATCGCCACCGGCTCGGCGTCGATCGAACTGCCGTTTCTCCGGTTCGATGAGAAGCGCGTGGTGTCGAACATCGGCGCGCTCACTCTGGAGGCGGTGCCGAAGACGATGATCGTGGTCGGTGGCGGCGTGATCGGGCTGGAGCTCGGATCGGTGTGGCGCCGTCTTGGCGCCGACGTCACGGTGGTGGAGTTCATGCCGACGATCCTGCCCGGCAACGACGACGACATCATCAAGGAAGCGACGCGCGTTTTCTCCAAGCAGGGCATGACGATCCGTACCGGCACCAGGGTGACGGCAGCCGACCTGTCGTCGAAGAAGAGCATCAAGCTGACGGTCGAGAAGGATGGCGCCAGCGAGGTGCTGGAGGCCGACGTGGTGCTGGTCAGTGTGGGACGTCGCGCGCTGCTGCACGGGATCGACGCGGCCGCACTTGGCCTCACATTGCAGAAGAGCGGCGCGATCGCGGTCGACGATCGGCTTCGCACCAACCTCCCGGGTGTCTATGCCATCGGCGACGTGGCCGGCGGCAAGCTGCTCGCGCACAAGGCCGAAGACGAAGGGGTGATCGCGGCTGAAGTGATCGCCGGCAAGAAGGTGCACATGCACTACGCCGCGATTCCGGGCGTGGTCTACACCTGGCCTGAAATCGCTTCCGTCGGGCTCACCGAAGGCGAGATCAAGGCCTCCGGTCGCGCCTACAAGGTCGGCAAGTTTCCATTCTCCGCCAACGGACGCGCGCGCTGCCTCGGCGAGACGACTGGCTTCGTGAAGATCATCGCCGATGCCACCACCGACGAACTGCTGGGCTGTCACATTCTCGGTGCCAACGCCGGTGACCTGATTCAGGAGATCGTGCTGGCGGTGGAGTACAAGGGCTCGAGCGAGGACATCGCGATCACGACGCACGCGCACCCCACACTCGGCGAGACGGTGAAGGAAGCCGCGCTCGCCGCGCTGGGACGCGCGATCCACATCTGAGACGCGCTGTTCGTCATCCGACGGACACGCCGCACGATCAGGCAGCCGCGCGCACGGCGCCGAGGAGGTTCACCTTCGGCGCCGTGTCGCGTTCACACTTTCGGACGTTGCCGCTCATGATGCTCGCTCACACGCTGCCCGTCATCGCCACGCTGGCAGAATACGAGGCGCAGGCCGACGCCCTCTTCGTGGCCTACCGCAACGGAAATCCGCAGGCGTTGCAGCTGTTCGGCAACCTGCATCCGCGCTTTCTCGACCCGGTGGTGACCTGGAAGCCGCTCTTCGCTTCGAACGAGGAAATCGTCGACGCAGCGCTTACGCCCAGCGACGCTCGCCTGACCGTCGCACGGCGCTATGGCTTCCGCGACTGGTCCGCACTCGAAACACTGGTCACGGCCATCGCCGACACCAGCTCCGACATCTACCGCTTCGAGCTGGCCGCCGAGTCGGTGATCGACGGTGATCTGACCACGCTGCGTCGACTGCTGGCCGACGATCCGCAACTGGTGCGCGCACGCTCCATGCGCATCACGACTGGAGATCCCGCAGTGCATGGCGCCACGCTGCTGCACTACGTCGCCGCCAACGGCGTCGAGGGCTACCGGCAACGGTCGCCCGGGAACGCGGTGGACGTGGCAACGATGCTGCTGGATGCCGGCGCCGACGTGAACGCCCTCGCGCAGATGTACGGCGGTGACTGCGCCGCCCTGTCGATGCTGATTTCGAGTGCTCCGCCGGCTGACACCGGCGTTCAGGTGCCGCTGGTGCACCTGCTGCTGGATCGCGGCGCCCTGATCGACGGCGTGGGCGAGTCGGATTGGCGATCGCCGGTGAGGACCGCGCTGCTCTTCGGCTTCGTCGATGCCGCCGCCGCAGTGGTATCACGCGGCGCGCGCATGGATTCGCTCGAGATCGCAGCGGGCCTCGCGCAGATGGCGATGGTGCGCGAGCTGCTGCCGACGGCGGCGGGGACGGAACTGCAGTCCGCACTCGCGCTGGCGGCGCACAACGACCGCGTCGAAATCGTCGCGCTGCTGCTCGCCGCCGGAGCCGACCCGAATGCCTACAACCCCAAGGGCATGCACGAGCATGCGACACCACTGCACGGTGCCTGTGGCAGCGGCTACGTGCGGCTGGCAGCGCTGCTGCTCTCGTGCGGTGCACGAACCGACATCCGTGACACGCTCTGGGACAGTACCGCGCGCGAGTGGGCGGAACATGGCGCGCAGTACGAAATACTCGGCCTGCTCGATGCACACCGGGCACATGATGCCGATGCCGGCTGATCGACACGGATTGCTGAACAAGCGTGCGGTGAAGCAAGGGCGGGGCGGCGATCCGAAGATCGCCGCCCCGCGTCGCCATGCGACCCTTCGCCGTGCCGACGAACCGTCAGCACAGCACGATCAGCGCCGTTTCAATTGAGCAACTGAGCCAATGCGACGCCGAGCGCCAGGAACGCCACGGCCATCAGCGCCAGCACTGCGGGATGCATCGTGATGCCCTTGTCCTCGACTTGCGCTGTGGCAGCGCGCGCCACGACGGTCTGCTCGCTCTGCACCGCGGGCGCCGCGACGAGACGGGTCGCGGTCGACGGCGGCAGTGCGTTCATGATCTGCGCCGCCACGTGCGACGGGGTTCGCACATCCTTGCGCGCTGATGCTTCACGGCTGATCCTCGACCAGAGCTCGGCTTCGGGGGTCAGCTGATTGTTGGCCAGGCGAGGTGCGGGCGCCTCGCCATCGAGCCAGGCGTTCAGCGCCGCCATCGCACCGTCGGCGCGGAGCGGTACTTCGCGATCGGCGATCGGACGATCACCCAGCGGCTTGGCCGATGGCTGGTTGATCTCGCGGTCACCGCGCGATCCATCCGGATTCGGAGTCATGTCCATGTTCATGCGTACTTCTCCTCGAGAAGAGCCTGCAGCGCTTCGCGTGCACGATGCACACGCATCTTGAGCGCGCCGACGGTAGAGTCGAGCATATCGGCCATCTCCTCATACGATCGGCCCTCGACGTGTTTCATCACGAAGGCCTCCCGCAAGGATGGGGACAGCTGGCCAAGGGCCCAATCGAGGTCGATTCGGAGCTCACTGCGATCGAGCTCCTCGTCCGGCGTCGTCAGGTGAGACGGCTGATCATCCTCTTCGTAACTCACGTGCGTGCGACGGATGTTCTTGAGCCAGTCCTTGCACCCGTTCGCTACGATTCGGAAAATCCATGCATCGAACCGGCCACGCACTTCACCAAGATGTGAGAACGCCTTGATGAAGGACGCCTGCATGATGTCCTCGGCGACATCAGGGCTTCCGGTCATGTTCAATGCATGTCGATACAACGCGTCGCTGTACTTGGTCACCAGGACGGCGAACGCTTCACGATCGCCCGCCAGTACGCGGGAGATTGATTTCGCATCGACATCCGCCTGCTCGGCGATGTCGGCCGGGAGTGTTTGGGAGGGAGTTTGCACGACGGCACGATAACCACCGTACGAGGCCCCCCACAACATCCGGTCCGGCATGACGAGTGTTCCCATGGCACGAGGGAGACGACAGAGCGGGTCACGCGTCACGAATCCACGTCACTTTGGTGTCGAATCACCCGGATGCGACCGACACTCACGAGGTCGCTGCCCGCTCAGCCCCAGCCGCGCGCGCGGATCTCCGCCGAGTGTTCGCCAAGCAGCGGAGGGGGACGGTGCACAGCGCCGCCGACACTGGATGGCACGCCAGTCAACGGTGACGCATCCACCCGCGCCAGCGCCTCCAGCACGGTGCGCACTTCACCGATGGGCACGCCGACGCGCTGGCACCGGGCTGTCCACTCTGACGCGCCGGCGGTGCGAAGCGCGACCTGGACGGCACGCACGCACGAATCGCGATTGACGACCCGCCCGGCGTTGGTGGAGAGCCGTTCGTCTCCCGACAACGCCGGATCATTGAGCATCGCGGCGAACGCGGCCCACTGCGTATCGCTGCCGACCGCGATCACGATCGGACGGTCAGCGGTGTCGAAGAGCTGATACGGAACGAGGTTGGCGTGTGCATTACCCCATCGCGCCGCTTCCTGCCCCGACACGAGCGCGTTCTGCGCCACGTTGGCGAGCGCCGCGACAGCGGTTCCGGCCAGCGTGACGGTGAGCCGCCGCTCGACCGCGCTGCGACGCTCGCGCCCGACCAGCGCCGCGAGGATCGCGATCGCCGCATCCTTGCCGGTCAACACATCGATCAGGGCCACGGCCGTCCGCAACGGTTGTCCCTCGGGCTCGCCGGTGACACTCATCCACCCCGACTCCGCCTGCACCACGAAGTCGTACCCGGGACGCATGGGCTGGCCGGGAAACCCACCGATCGTACACCAGATGAGCTGCGTATTTCGCGCCAGTATCTGATCAGCATCAAGCCCAAGTCGGCCGAGTGCGCCGGTAAGAAAATTGTCGACCACGACATCGGCAGCACTCGCGAGCTCGCTGACGAGTCGCAGATCACCAGGGTCGGCGAGATCGGCCGTGAGCGAGCGCTTGTTCCGGTTGCAGCTCAGGAAGTAGGCGGACTCGCCCCGCTGATCGAAGGGCGGCCCCCATCCCCGCGTGTCGTCTCCACGATCGGGCCGCTCGATCTTGATGACGTTCGCGCCCAGGTCTCCGAGGAGCATCGTGCAGAGCGGTCCGGCGAGAATTCGGCTCAGGTCAAGCACCTTGATGCCTTGCAGTGGCAATGATGTCACTTCAATGTCTCTTTGATGGCAAACATTGCTTGCGCAGACTCTGCACCTTGGCGCTGCGCTGAGCCATCGGTGACACCTTGCTTTTTCATCATCAGGGTTTACTGTTTCGTTGTTGTCACGCAGCCGCGTCGCACCCATGGGTGCGTGCGTGGCGCATCGCTGTTTCTGACGCGCCGATCCGGGTCGTGCTACCGAAACGAAGGCGCCCATCAATCTGTATGGAACCCATGACTCCCGACGTGCCCGTTGCTCCCACGGAAGCTGTAGCCGCTCCAGCGGCGCCCGTGAAGCGCAGCCCAGGTCATCGTGGCACTGACATTCGCGACACCGTCGCGGAGATGACCGCTCGTGCGAACGAAATCCAGTTCGAGGCCGGCAGCAAGATGGCCAATGCGCTCAAGAACATCGTGCGCGCGGCGATTGCGGACACTGAGCTGAGCCCAGAGAGCACCCGGGACGTGGTGGATTACTTCCGCCGTCGCGCCCTGATGTCCACCGAGGACGCACAGGGTCTGCTGGATGAGGTGGCCGAGTACGCTGCGAAGCGCAGGCCGCCCGAGCCTCCTCCGACGGGGAAGACGGCCGCTGGCAAGCCGAACGCCGCCAAGGTGACGCCATTGGCCAGTCTGGCCGAGCGACTCTCGTTGCCCGCCGTGCCGGAAAACCATGCTGGACGTCCGACCGCTGGTCCGCCGACGATTTCGTCGCCGGCCCCGGCACCGGTGAAGGTTGCGCCGCCGTCTCCGATTCCGGAGCCTGAGGTCATCCCGCTGTCCAAGACGTCGGTTGCGAAGGGCGCGGCGCCGAAGGTTGACGCGAAGCCGGCTGCGGAGAAGGGTGAGGATGCGACTGTCACCGCCAAGTCTGCAGCGGCACCGGCGGCGAAGGCTGCGGCAAAGGCTCCGGCCACGAAGGCGGCGGCAAAGACTCCCGCGAAGACGGCTGCGAAAAAGAAGTAAATCGCGTCAGTGATTGTCTGGCCGATCTGATCGCCCGCTGTGCCTTCTGGTGCAGCGGGCGATTCGTTTCATGTCTCTCGCACTCTCGACCATGCATCCCACCACCCGTCGTGATAGCTTCGGCGGCCATGTGTCTCTGCCAACGCGCGCACCAGTGACCACCCGCGTCATCACCGCCAGTGCTCCGGCCCGGATCGATCTCGCCGGAGGTTGGACCGATGTCGCGCCCTACACGACCGAAGTCGGCGGGGCGGTGTGCAACGTGGCGATCGAGTTGCGCGCGGTCGCGATCGTCCGCGCCGTAGAGTCGCCGGTGGCACCCGACGATCCGCTGTTGCGCGCGGCGTGGCAGCGGGCTGGGATGCCGGCGGTCAGCATCGGGCTGACATCCGAAATTCCCATCGGTTCCGGGCTGGGCGGCTCGTCGGCGGCGGGAGTCGCACTGGCGGCGGCGCTGGGCGCGTGGCGCGGTCAGAGGCTCGCACCGCAGGAGTTGGCCGAGCTGAGCCGGAGCACCGAGACGGAGACCATGGGGCTCGCAGGCGGATGCCAGGATCACTATGCGGCGGCATATGGCGGCGCTCTGTTGCTGACCTGCGGAGCGGAGACAGTCGCGTCGCCCGTGTGTCTCAGTGACGCCGCAGTGGAAGAACTGGAGTCACGCACACTCATCGCGTACACCGGCGAATCGCGGATGTCGTCCAACACCATCACGGCAGTGTTGCATGCGTATCGCGACAAAAATACGAATACCTGTGCTTCGCTGCGCAAGATGGCCGACCTCGCGCCGCTGATGGCCGAGTCGCTCGCGAGGGGCGACATCGATCATTTGGGCGCGCTGGTGACAGCGCAGTGGGCTGCGCAGCGAGCCCTCCACCCGAGCATCACCACTCCACTCATCGACCGTATCGTGGCGGAAGCCGAGTTGGCCGGCGCGCTGGGCACGAAGGCGCTGGGCGCCTCCGGTGGCGGCTGTGTGCTGGTCGTGGCCGCACGTGATCGCGTCGCGTCGGTGCGCGAGGCTGTCGCCAGGCACGCCACCATTCTGCCGTTCCGCGTGGCGCGGACCGGCGTTCAGATTCACGTCACTGGCGACCTGCCCTGATGCCGATCCGACCGGGCGATGCTCGCAGCCTTGCCGAGACGCTCATTCGGGTCGACTCCCGCAATCCGACCCTCGTGTCGGGGGCGCCGGGTGAGGCTGGGGTCGCCCACGTGCTCGCCGAAGTGCTTGGCGGATGGGGCTTCCGGCTCGAATGGCAGGACGTGCGTGACGGGCGTGCCAATCTGCTGGCCCGCATCGGCCGTCCCGAAGCTGGTGCGCCGGTGTTGATGTTCAACGGCCACCTCGACGTGGTCGGCACCGACGGCATGGATCACCCGCCGTTCGTTCCGGCGATCCGCGACGGGCGGATGTACGGTCGCGGCAGTTGCGACATGAAGGCCGGCGTGGCCGCCATGTGTGTCGCCGCCTGGCAGGCGGCGCAGCAGAACATTCGCGGTGAGATACTCGTCGCAGCGGTGATCGACGAGGAGTTCGAGTCGCTTGGCACGCGCGCCATGCTGGAGCGTGGCACCCGTGCCGATGTGGCAGTGGTCACCGAGCCGACGCGACTGGCGATCTGTCCCGCGCATCGCGGGTTCGTCTGGCTGGAGTTTGCCTTCATCGGCCGAGCCGCGCATGGCAGTCGCTACGATTTGGGCATCGATGCCATCCAGCATGCGGCGATGGTGCTCACCGCCCTCGATCGCTTTCAGCAAACGGTGCTGCCGACGCGGACGCATCCGCTGCTCGGTCGCGCCTCGCTGCATGCGTCGACCATTGCCGGCGGCGTGGGGTGGAGCACCTACCCCGAGGGTTGCACGCTGCGCGTGGAGCGGCGCACCGTGCCGGGCGAGACGACGGCATCGGTACTGCGCGAGATTGAAGTGATTCTCGATGCGTTGCGCGCGTCGGAGCCGCAGCTGGCGGTGACGGTCCGGATCGATACGGCGCAGGGACCGAGCGACGTGGCAGTGGATGCGCCGCTCGTGCAGCGGCTGTCGGCGGCACACGCATCGGTGCGCGGAAGCGTGCCGCCGGTGGAAGGACTGAGCGCCTGGACCGACGCGGCGCTGCTCAATGATGCCGGCATCCCTGCCGTCTGCTTCGGTCCGGGTGATATTGCCCTCGCGCATGCGGCCACCGAGTACGTGCCGCTGGACGAGATCGACGCAGCGACGGCAGTGCTCACCGCCTTTGCGCTCGACTGGTGCGCCTGACCCTGATGACACGGACCTGCCGGTGACTGCAGCACAGTATGACGCTCTCGAGCGCGCCATCGTCGATCGCTCGCGGGTCGCGATCCGCATCAACGGCGCGGAGATGGTCGTGATTCCCGAGAAGATCCAGCTGAAGAATGGGCGCGAGATGCTGCTGACGCAGAACCCGTCGAGCGGACTGCCGCTGCTCGTGAGCATCGACGACATCGATCGGGTCGAGGTGGTGCGTTGAGCGCTCGGTATCCGCTGGTGGCGGTGTACGCCGACGAGAGCTGTCTGGGCAATGGCAAGAAGGGCGAAACGCCGGGTGGTGCGGGCGGACTGGTGGAGTATCAGTTGCGCGGCGGCGAGCTCGTGCTGCGCGATTTCTGGATCAGTGAGCCCGACACGACGAACAACCGCATGGCGCTGCAGAGCGTGATCCAGGCGTTCACGCACCTGTCGGCCAAGGGTGAACGGTTGAGCGTGGTCTTCACGACCGACTCGCGATACCTCGTGGACGGCATGTCGTCGTGGGTGCATGGCTGGGTGCGCAAGCAGTGGCGGAAGGCCGATGGCAAGCCGGTGGAGAACATCGCGCTGTGGCAGCAGGCGCTGCAGGCGGTATCAGCGGGCGGACATGAAGTGGAGTGGCGTTGGGTGAAGGGGCATGCCGGGCAGGTGCAGAACGAATGGGCCAACGAGCTCGCGACACGCGCTGCGGCCAAGCAGACGCAGTCGGGAGGTCTGATCGAGTCGGGCTTCGCGCCGTGGATCGACTCACGGCCGTTGGCGGTGCGGCGCAGTGGTCTGCCGTCACCGTTCCCGGATGCGGCGAGCTTCAAGGCTGCCAAAGCCCTTCCCGCCGCCTGACCTCCCGATACTCTGCAGCCATGACCGCCGACCCGACCGTTCTCGATAAAATCTTCAACCGACTCGTCCGCACACTGTCGGCGGGGGGCCCCGATCAGCTGTCGGCGGCTTTCACCGTGTCGGAGATCGTGCATGCGCTGGTGCCCTACCGCACCTACCGCGGCGAGCTGGGTGTCGAAACCATTCAGGACTACGAGCATGCCGTGCTCGAACTGCTGGCGGGCGAACGCGGATTGCTGGTGGTGGATGCCGACACGGTGGTGGCGATCCGCAAGGAACTCGCATCCCCCGACCCCGACACCGCCATGCTGCACCGGATGCAGCACGTCGAGGCTCGGCTGGGCGCGGTGCGGATGCCGATCTTCGTGGACGAGCAGTCGGCCGGCGCAGAGAGTGATGATGCGGAGCGTGAGGACGCAGCGAGTGAACACGCTGCGGGCGAGGACGCCGTGATCGAGCACGCTGCAAGCGAGCGGGCGGTGCGCGACTCGGGCGCGCAGCCGACCGTCGTGCTCTCCGATGCGATCGCGATCGGGGCGGCGATGGATCGCGAGGATGCGGCGGTCGCACGGGCGGGTGCCGATGTGTCTTTGCCCGAGCCCGTGCTGCCGGTCGCCGCACCGACTCCGTCGCAGCCGCTGCCCTCGGTGGCGGATCTGGTGGCGCTGGTCTCGCCGGAACCGCCGACCATCTCACCGCTGCAGTCGATGCAGGGCGTGACCATCGCGAATGCCGCGACCCTCGCGCGCATCACGCCACTCAGTTCGCCGTCGGTCTACGGTGACCCGATCGATTTTCGCGGCGTGCGCCACGCGCCGGTGGACATTGGCGGCGTGATTTTTCTGTTCGGCATGGTGGCGCGCGAGTTGGGTTTTCGCGTCGAGGCGCTCTCGAGTGGCTCGCCGCGCTGCGAGGCGAAACGCCAGCTGGCGCCGGGCAAGTGGGCGCGGCTGCGCATCGACTTCGAGCTGGAGAGCCGGCAGTTCCGCGACGCCGGCCGCAATGCGTCCACGGTGGATCTGATCGTCTGCTGGCGTGACACCTGGCCCGACCGTCCTTCCACGCTCGACGTGCTGGCGCTGGACCGCATCCTTCCGACGCTCGCACGGGAGTAGACACGATGGCCAACACCGCAGCCGTCGATCGTGGCGGACCCTGTCCGTTCTGCAGCAACCTGCTCCCGGAAGGGCGCGCCGTCACCTTCTGCCCGCACTGCGGCATGAACGTGACCGTGGCGCAGTGCCCGGCCTGCAGCAGTGAAGTCGAACCGGGGTGGCACTTCTGCGTGACCTGCGGGCGCGATGTAAGTGCACTGCCGATGGTGCAAGGGACCGTTCCGCGCGAGCCGTAGTCGGTTCTTCACCCGTGTGCGGAGTCGGGGTCTGCGTGGATCGACGCATTCAACTCCCCTCACACGGAGGCGCGGATACACGGAGGAACAGCAACTGCAAAGGCTGTGGGAAGAGCGTCTCGCAAGCGCAGTTCCAACACATGTTTCACGATCTCGGCGAGGCGTCAATGCCTTTCTGACGCCAGAACGCTCCGTGTGTCCGCGACTCCGTGTGATGGGAGTTGCAGTTGCAGTTGCAGTTTCGAAGTCAAAAGGCGTCTGCGCTCAGACGACGCTGCGGCTCAGGCGTTCGAGGGTATGCGTGGCGACGAGACGTTGGCAGCCGTCGCTGGTGAGGTGTTCGAGCAGGAGGCGCGAGGCAAACTCGACCTCGAAGATGCCCAGCAGGGCGTGGAGCGCTCCGCCGCCGGAGCCGTATCCCTCGAGATACGCCTTCCGGGCTTCGCGTTCCCAGAGCCAGGCGATTTCCAGCGCTTCGGCATCCCTGCCGACGTCGCAGGCGGCTTGTGCAGCGGACTCGGCGATCGAGACCAGCAGCCGAGCCACGTCCCGCCACGGGGACTGCGGCATGACGCGCTCGAGGTCGGAGAGGTATGCATCGCCATCGAACTCGATCACACTGAGGATGCGCGGCGGTGCCACGAGGACGTTGTCGAGACGAAAGCTGCCGTGAATCCGCTGTATCAGTCCGGGATCGAGTTCGGCCGCCGCGCCGAACTGCTGGAGCTTGCCCGGCAGAAGCTGCATGGCGGCGGCGAGGCTGTCCTGCGGCTCCGCCACGCGCGCGTGCGCCAGCGATGCGGTGGTGAGCGTCGACCAGGCCCGAGCCACCCAGACCTCCACGTCCCGGATGGTGGCAGGCATGGCGCCTTCGAGGACGCCGAGCGCGAAGGGTCGGCCGAGCGCGGCGTGGAGTTCCCGGGTAATGACGCCGACGGCGCGGACGTCGTCGAGGGCGACGGCCTGGAGCGACGGGTCGCCTTCGAGAGCGCGCCGCAGCCGATTGGTGAGCACCGTCTGGACGGTGTCAGCATCGGGCACGATATCTTCAAGTGTGCTACTGGCAGTTCGCTCGCCGGTTGGTGATATGATGATGGCAGATCCGAGAAGGCTCGGAGCGACGCGGACTCCGGGTACTCGTTCCAGATGCCGCAGCAGGTCCAGCTCCGGGGATGCGCCCCGCGTCAGTCGTCGATAGAAGATGCCGATGGCGCCGGGCGAGAAAAACACCACGTCGTGACGGCGGGCCGAGACCTGGCGCGACGAACTCGACGACTCGCCGGCAGCCGCCGGCTGTTCGGGTGCAGCAAGCCATTCCCAGCCGTCGTGACGGATGGACGCCCCTGCCGACAGCGCCTCACGCAACCAGGCGCGGATTCCGTCGTCGGCCCAGGCCGAGGCGAGTGACCAGACTACCGATCCATCCGTGTCGAGCTCCTCGTGCAGCAGTTCGGCTCCATCTGGCGCCGCCCCTGCCCAACAACGGAGCACTGCCTGATGCATCCTCCCCTGATCAGGGCCGCCGGTGAGTTCGAACAGGCAGATCGCGGCGTGTCCGCGTGCCGAGGGCAGTGGGAAGGTCGCGACGAGTCTGTGCGCCGGAGTCGACGGCGATGGGGGCGGTTTGACAGGGACGTCGTCAAACCACTGTGCCCAGGCAATCGCCGGTACTGCGCCGAGCGCGGTGAGGAAGGTCGGGTCGAGTACCGCGCTCATCGGGAGGAGCCGCGCGAGGCACCGGCCGCTCCGCCCCGGGTATGAGCGGCAGGGCGAGTGGCGCAAGCATTGCTGCCCTTCGCCACCGGGCGCAGCTTGCCAGACATCTCTAACCAGCCAGAGTCTGCGGCGCGTCGATTCCTGCTTCGTCTGCTCACCAATTCATCTCCATGGGCATCCAAGGCACCGCCACCGGAATTCTGTCGGCCATACGTACCCCGTTTTGGCCTTTTGGTGGGACACTGCGCAACGAGCACGCCCTTTCGGACAGCATCATCGAGTCGCTGGCCACGCTGCACCCGGTGTTCACAGTTGATGGCGTCGTCTCGGCCGGCGATGCGTCCAGGCTCGATGACGAGCAAGAAGTACGCCCTTGGCTCTGCGTGTGCCCGCAGTGTCCAGGGCATTGCGATGGTGTTCGGATCGCTGGCATGATTGCGGCAGGAGGTATCGGTGCTGGTGACACTTTGCCGTCATCAGACCGTACACGAAGCTGCCGCAGGTCCGTGCCGGCGCGGTCGTCATCGGCGTATCTGATACAACGCTCAGGTTCTTCGCTCTTTCCCGCTGCTCTCTCCCGCTGGACTGTGACCCGTGCCTGACGAGAACGACTTGCTTCCCGTGCCGGCCTCGCCTGCCCTGCTCGACCGCGCTGCGCTCGAGCGGGTGCTGGCGCGCGCGTCCGAGCTGTCATCGCTGGCCTCGGATGTGCCCGAGGGCATGTCCGAAGCGCAGCTGATCGAGATCGGAAAGGAGGTGGGTCTGTCGTCGGCCACGCTGCGTCAGGCGCTGGCGGAGGAGCGTACGCGGGTGGTCCTGGCGGAGGAGACCGGGCTCGAAGCGCGGGTCATGGGTCCGGCCGCGGTGTCGGTGACGCGGGCGATTCCGCATTCGGCCGAGGCGATTCTGGCGGCGCTCGAGGAGTGGATGCGAGCCGACTACCGGATGCAGGTGAAGCGCCGGTTCGGCAACCGGCGCACCTGGGAGCAGCGCGGTGGTGTGTTTGCCGAGCTGGACCGGAGCCTGAGAGGCAATCAGGCCGCAGCAGCGCTGACGCGGGCCACCGAGGTGGCCGCGACGGTGAGTGCGATCGGCGACGGTCGCACCGCCGTGCGGCTGGATGCCGACATCAGCAACCTGCGCAGTCAGCGACGCACGGGAGGTGTTGGACTCGGTGTCGCCGGCCTGACGCTGGGCACGTCGGCGGTAGTGATCGGCAGCGTGCTGGCCCCGCTGGCGATGCTGCCGCTGTTTCTGGCGTTCGGCGCGGTGCCGTTCGCGGCGATGAGCGCCGGCGGCTGGGCGATGATCAAGGGTCACCGAAAGCAGGCGGAACGTGTGCAGCTGGCGCTTGAACAGCTTCTGGACCGGCTCGAGCATGCGCCGCTGTCACGTGAGGCGATCGGCGCGGGGCAGTCGCCGCTACTGACCGAAACGATCTCGGCGGTAGCGCAGGGGGTTCGTGATGTGGCGCGGGCAGTGTCGGATGCCGCAAACACAAAGCGGACTCGCTGAACACAGATCCTGCCGGATACGAAAACGGCTGCGCGACGCGACGTCGCCCTGCCCACCTTGCGTTGCTTCGCGCCTGCGCGTGAACGGAGTTCTTCCGGCGCGCTGACTCAGGTGGCTTCAGGCGCCAGCCAGCACGAACGCCCGCAACTTCACCCGCTCGACCAGCCAGCGGACCGCGCGGTTACTGCCAACCAGCAACGGCGCCAGCAACAGCAGTGACTTCACCTCGGCACGCGTGATCTTCACCAGGCCGCCGTGCTGCAGCATGGCGCGGGTCTGGGTCAGGTCGCGCAGCGTCGCGAAGGCAAACAGGAGCGGCCAGATGCAGAAGGTGCGGATGCTCCAGGCGCGGCGCGGCACCGTGACCAGGTAGCGGACCGCATCCTCGAGGTCGGCCCAGGCCAGCTTCACCAGATCGGTGAGGGCGGCGTGGTTGCCCTCCGAGTGGGCCGCCGAGAGGATCGTGGCGTGCCCGCTGCCATGCGCACGCAGTGCATGCTCGGGGATGTAGATCGAATTCTCATGCTCGGCGTCGGTCGCGACATCCTTCAGGATGTTGACCGTCTGCAGCGCCTCGCCGAACTGCCGGCTCTTTTCCCGCAGCTTCCGGTAGACCGTCTCGCTCACCGCATGCGAATGCTCGTGCCAGAGGTCGGTGAGCATGTAGCCCACGGTCCCGGCGACGTAATAGCAATACTCCTTGTACTCCTCGATGGTCTGGATGCGGATACCGTTCGGATAGAGCAGCACGAACTTCCGCATACCGCGGCTCATCTCGGCCACCCAGCGATGCACATGCACCTGCGTGGCCACCGGCAGCGATCCGAAGAGTGCAAACACCCGATCGGTGCCGCCGCTGAGCTCCACGTGGGCAGCGTCGCCGGGCCAGACTGCAAGGTCGGCGGCTAGTGCCGTCGCGCTCGCTGGATCGTCAAAACAGTGCAGAAACCGGTCGAGGGTGGCGGCCTTCAGCTCCGCGTCGAGCTGTGGGGCATCCTCGATGGTGTCGGCGATCCGACAGAGCAGATACGCCGCCAGCACGGCGCGGCCCAGCTCGCCCGGCAGGACCTTCACACTCAGCGCGAACGTTCGTGACACACGCGGCAACAGCTCGCGGCACCACCGCTCGACATCACGGTGGAGCGAATGGTGTTCGAAGTGCGGCAGTCGAGCCGCAGGATGATCGGCGCCTGCCGATCCTCGATACTCGTGTAATGGCACGATTCAATATATGAGAGCGATGCGCACACGACGTCACACGAAGTCCGACGTCCCCTCTACACATGGAGTCTCGGCGGGTGCATCTATCGGCGTGATGACACCTCCAGATTTCCGCGGCACGTACCGCGATGATGACGATGCACGCGGTGTGTACTCGGAAGCAGCCGGTATTGCGCGAATCATGCCGCGCGCCGTGGCGGTGCCGGCCGACGTGGCCGATGTGGTGACACTGGCAGCGTGGGCGCAGACGACGCACACCCCGCTGATCCCGCGCGGCGCGGGGAGCTCGATGGCGGGTGCTGCGATCGGCGACGGCGTGGTGGTGGACCTGAGTCAACTGGCGGCCATCGGCGCGGTGGATCAGGTGACGAAGCGACTCTGGGTTGGTCCGGGTGCCACGCGCGATGCGGTGAACAGCGCCGCGAACGCGCACGGCCTCTGGTTTCCGGTGGATCCGTCGAGTGGGGCGTGGGCGACGATCGGCGGCATGGTCGCCACCAACGCCGCCGGTCCGCACACGCTCAAGCATGGCGCCATGCGGCACTGGGTCACCGCGCTCGAGTGCGTGTTCGACGATGGTTCGCTGGCGACGATCCGCCGTGGAGCCGAGCTGCCAGCGCAGGCGAAGACGGTCGCCGCGATCCGCCGCTTCTCGACGCAGTGCATGAACATGATCTTCACGACCGCGATGGCCGAGCCGGTCGCGCGCATCCGACATGCCGGTGTGCGCAAGGAATCGTCGGGATACGCGCTGGTCGACTTCGCGCGGACCGGCGATCTGGTGGACCTGTTCGTGGGCAGCGAGGGGACATTGGCGCTGATCACCGGTGTGGAGCTGCAGCTGGCCGACGTACCGCTGGGACGGACGGCGATCTGTGCCGGCTTTCCGTCACTGGAAGCGGCGGTCAGCGCTTCGACCCGCGCCGCCGCACTTGGCGCGGCTACCTGCGAATTGCTCGACCGGACCTTTCTCGACCTCGTGCGCGGGGCATCCGGCGACAGCGGGATTGCCGACGATGTCGAGGCGCTGCTGCTGCTGGACGCCGAGGCGGGCACGCAGGGCGAGGCTGATGCACTGGCGGCGGCGATCGTGACGGCGTTCGAGCAGCTCGGTGCGGTGGGATTGACGCAGGCCACCAATCCGGCGGAGATCGAGGCGCTCTGGCACATCCGGCATGCCGCCAGTCCGATCCTGAACACCATGACGCACGTCGGTGTGTCGATGCAGTTCATCGAGGATGGCTGCGTGCCGCCGCAGTCACTGCCGGAGTACGTGCGCGGGGTGCGGAGCATCATGGAGCATCATGGCTTCGCCGGCGTGATCTTCGGTCATGCCGGTGATGCGAACGTGCACGTGAATCCGCTGGTCGACGTGACCTCACCCGGCTGGCGCGACCGGATCTCGGCGGCGCTGGACGAGGTGGTGACGCTGACCTCGGTGCTGGGTGGGACGCTGGCGGGTGAACATGGCGATGGTCGCCTGCGGACCCCGTTCATGCCACGGGTGTGGGCCAATGATGCCCTGGTGCTGTTCGACCTGGTGAAGAAGTGCTTCGACCCGCGCGGCATCTTCAATCCCGGGGTGAAGGTGGCAGTGCCGGGGCAGCAGGCAATCGGAGACATCAAGTACGATCCCACATTGCCTCCCCTCACCGCGCCGGCACGCCGCGCGCTGACGCATGTGACCGAGGCGCGCGCCTACGGAAGATTTCGCCTCGATCTGCTCACGAGCGGCTAACGCGGGCGTGTATCTGACGCGCGACGCCGCAGCTCCTCCAGCACGAGTGTGTGGATGTCGAGGGTTGCATCGGCGTCGATGATCATGGCGCCTCCAGCCAGATCCAGCACCATCGCGAGCCGTTCACGCGTACGAACCGCCCGCACGGCTTCGGTGAGCTGGGCCAGCAGCGGTGCCTGAATCTCCTGCAGGCGACGGTCGGCACGCACGTTGAGCTGCGCGACCATGTCCTCGAGGGCCAGTTCACGCGCCCGGACCAGCATCATGGACGACTCCCGCTGCTGCGGACGCAGGTCGGCCTCGATGGCGGCCAGTGCATCGATCGAGATTTTCAGCGAATCACTGGCGGTCCGCACCAGGAGGCGGGCATCCGACATCTCCAGCGCAAACTGCGATTCGGCGCGCGAGCGGCCGGGCATCTCCTGCAGCAGCCTGCGCGAGTCGATGATGCCGATGCGCGTGGGAGGTGCATCCCGACCGGCTTGCGCCGGCACCGGAGCGGCGGTGACGATCGTCGCGGCGACGGCGATCGCAGCGCGGAGGCATCGGAACAGCAGTGAGCGGCTGCTCGAGTGAATCGACGGCGTGAACCGGGTCGGCATGGATGTCAGCCCTTCCGGGCAAGTGTGAGGGTGATATCAGCGGCACGTTCGCCGAGCCGGCGCGTATCCGTCAGCGGAAACGTAAAGGAACCCTTGCGGCATAGGGGGAGCCGGTGGGGCCTGATAGTTTTCACGAAGCCGCCGCCCATGCGTTTTCATCCCAGCCTCCCTGACCGTGCCCGAGTTCTTCACCGAGCCCCGCCTCACCCTGCTCTCGCGCCCCCAGTTTCTCGAGCCGGAGCACCTCGGCGTGGCCTGGCTGGGCGAGGCGACGGATGGCGAGAAGCTGGCGGAGTTTGCCGGCCGCCTCTGCTACATGAGCCAGCGGAACCCGGCCGGCCGCACCACGCGCGAATATCTGGAGAACATCAAGATGCAGGGCCATGGCAGCGTGCTGGAGCACGCGAACTACGGCCTTCTCGTCGAAGGCGTGAGCCGCTCGCTGACGCATGAGCTGGTGCGTCATCGCGCAGGCTTTGCCTATTCGCAGCTGAGCCAGCGCTACGTGGACGAAAGTGAGGCGGCATTCGTGGTACCGCCCGCGATGATTGGCGATGCGGCGCTGGAGACGGCGTGGAAGTCGCAGATCGAGTCGGCACAGGCGGCGTACATCCATCTCGTCGATGAGCTGATGCAGCGCTACGGCTGGGTGGCCGACAAGGTCCACCGCCGGAAGATGGCTCGCGAGGCGGCGCGCGGTGTACTGCCGAATTCCACCGAAACGAAGATCGTGGTCACGGCCAACGCGCGCGCCTGGCGCACGATGCTGGAGCTGCGTTCGAGCGAGGCGGCCGAGCTGGAGATCCGCCGCATGGCGGTGACCACGCTGCGGCTGCTGCAGGTCGAGGCACCGGCATTTTTCAGCGATTTCGAGATCTACATGGCCGAGGATCGCCGCGAGGCGGCCCGCATCAGCTTCCACAAGGTCTGACGTCGGGTCGTCGAATCCCGGTCAGTCTGCCTTCACACGGTTCGAGAGAAGAACATCATGATCGCTGGTCGTTTCTGCGTCACGTCTGCGCTCACCTTCGGCGCCTTGGCGCTGACGGCCTGCGCGCCTCAGCGCGCGTCCACGGCGCCGGTGCCGCTGCCGATGCCGATGACGATTGCACCACCGGTGACGGTCGCGGCGCAGGCACCGACGCCACCCTCGGCGGCGGTGCAACCTCGCACCACCTATCGCACCGCGCCGGCCGACTGGCACCTGCTCGATTTCGCCACGGATGGCGTCGCCGGTGTCGGTGCCCGGCGCGCCCTCACCGAGTTGCTCGGGAATGCGGCGCCGAAGCGGCTGATCACGATCGCCGTGATCGATGGTGGCGTGGACACGTCGCACACGGCACTGCGTGCGACGCTGGTGCTGAACGCGAAGGAGACGCCCGCCAACGGCCGTGACGACGACGGCAACGGTTACGTCGACGATGCGCGTGGCTGGAATTTCATCGGTGGAGCGAACGGCAACATCGACGACGAACAGCTCGAGCTGACGCGACTGGTGGCCGCATGCCGCGCGAATAACGGCAAGAGCCGGATCGAGACGCCGTGCGCCACGCTGGAGCGGGAGTACATGTCAGGGTTGGCCGAAGCGACCTCGGAGTGGGAAGGGCTGCGTCCGGTACTCGCCGAATATGACGGTCTGCTGGACATCGTGGCGAAGGATCGCGGTGTAGCGCGCTCCGCGCTCACCGACGAGACGCTCTCGGCTGCCGCGCCAACCAGCGCCGCCGCGCGTGACGCGATGAAGAAGGTGAATATGTTTGGGGCCAACGGCCTGACGCCAAGCGCGGCTCGGGCGGCGCGGAAGCAGGTCGAGGGAATGCTGATGGTAGGCTACAACCTGACCTTCAACGGCCGGAAGGTGGTCGGCGACACCCCCGCGATGGGACGCCGCTACGGCAACGCGAACGTGACCGGCCCCGACGCGTCGCATGGGACGGCGGTGGCGAGCGTGATCGCCGCAATCAGTGGAGACAGCGGGTTCGTGGGTATCGCTCCGGGTGTGCGCATCCTGCCGGTGCGCGTGGTGCCGAACGGGGACGAAACCGACAAGGATGTGGCAAATGGCATTCGGTACGCCGTGGATGCCGGCGCACAGATTTTGAACATGTCGTTCGGGAAGGCGTATTCGCCGATGAAGGCGGCGGTGGACAGCGCGGTGCAGTATGCGGTGTCGAAGGGGGTGCTGCTGGTGCACGCGGCGGGCAACGAGAGCACCAACGTGGACGAAGCGCCAACATATCCCAATGCGACGTATGCCAATTCAGGTGGGCGCGCTGCGACGTGGATCGACGTGGGTGCGTCGAATTGGCGGGCAGACGACAAGCTGGCGGCGGAGTTCACGAATTACGGCCGCGCAACCGTCGATCTGTTCGCACCGGGCGTGCGGGTATTCGCGGCACTGCCGGGCAACACGTTCTCGCGCACCGACGGCACCAGCATCGCGGCGCCGGTGGTGAGCGGTGTGGCGGCGCTGCTGATGTCGCAGTTCCCGACGCTGACGGCGGCCGACGTGAAGCGGATCCTGATGGCGACGGTGACCAGATTCCCCGACCGGCAGGTGTTGCTGCCTGGCGACGGGGGGACAAGGGTGCCGTTCGCCTCGCTCTCCGCGTCGGGCGGGATCATCAACGCTTTCGAGGCGGTGAAGATGGCGCAACGTGAGACAGGAAAGGCGCAGTAGGAATACGAGTGTCCGATCTCAGGCGGCCAGTTCGTCCTCGAGCGGCTCACCCGCAGACGAGCGCACAGATTCGGCTACCACGCCAGCCAGCACCGGCGTCGTGGCCATCCGAACGAACACATCGATCATCGATATCCCTCCGAGAATTCACATGACTTTGGTGCGGACCGTTCCGCCACAGTGGAAAAGCCTGCCGCCGGCGGCATGTCGGCGGAACGGGACGCTTCTCTCCTCGCCGTTCCGCTTGAAGTAACGCCAGCAAGCGTCGAACCATCCCAGATACTGCCTCCGAACCGTTTCAGTCACCAGCCTCGGCAGGCCCCCCGGTACAGCATGGTGACGGGCATATGAGAACATTTTGCGAATGCTACGTCTTTCTTATGTAGCAGCTTGCTCACAGCGACTCGCTCCCTACCTTGCAGAACATGACAACGATTGGCGAGTCAACACGCGCGACGATCCTGGTGGTCGAAGACCGTGCAGAGGTGCTGGAGGTGGTCTCCCGCACGCTGACCGAAAGCGGATATGACGTTCTGACGGCGCAGGATGGCGAGACGGGACTGGCGCTGGCCATCGATCAGGCACCCGATCTGCTCATTCTCGACATCGGTCTGCCAAAGGCCAATGGTCTCGACGTGGCGCGCGAGCTGCGAGAGCGCGGATTCCGCGCTCCGGTACTGATGCTCACCGCCCGCGTGACGATCGGAGATCGCGTTGCCGGGCTGGACGCCGGCGCCGATGACTACCTGGTGAAGCCGTTCGACGTGGACGAGTTGGTGGCCCGCGTGCGAGCTTTGCTGCGCCGTTCCACGCTGCGCGATGAAGAGCTGCTGCTGCGTGTCGGCACGCTGCAGCTGGATACGGTATCGCGTGAGGTGGCTCGCGACGGCGCGCCGATCTCGCTCACGCAGAAGGAGTATGCGCTGCTCGAGTATCTGATGCGCCACGCCGGTCGTGCCGTGACGCGCGAGCAGATTGCCGAGCATGTGTGGAAGACGGAGTTCGACCCGTCGACCAACATCGTCGACGTGTACATCAACTATCTGCGCAAGAAAATCGACGGCGCCGAGGGATCGCAGTTGCTGCACACGGTGCGCGGCACGGGATACATGCTGCGCGCCTGACCCGCGCGCAGCATGCGTGGGGTCACTCGAGCGGAAACATCGCGCCGGTGACCGCGCGCGGCAGGTCGTCACTCATGTCATCCCGTTCGCTCAGGAGCCGCTGCAGCAGGTGGGGTGCGACCCGCTCCAGCGTCGGCGCCACTTCGGCAAGCAGCCAACTGGCGGCCCAGGTGTCGGCTTCACGCGCCTGATGCCAGGACTCCCCCAGCCGGACCTCGACCGCGTTCACGTCGCCGATCGCGGCCAGCAGCTCCAGCGCCAGCGCATCCTGCAGCTCGCGGCCCGGGTACCAGCCATCACGCCCGGCCATCAGCGACTCCGCCTTCGTCAGTCGCTGCTGCGCCGATGACAGGTCGCCCAGCCGGAGGCGGCAGAGTCCCGCTCCGGCGATGGCGCCAACCTCCACATCGTGCTGGCCGACACGCTCCGCCAGCGAGGCGGCCACATCATACAGATCGGCCGCTGCACTCAGATCGCCCTGTTCGCGGTCGAGGTGCGCGAGGTGATGGAGTGCCAGCAACTGCCGCTCACTGTTCTGCACGGCGGCAAAGAGCGCGAGCGCTTCACCGAAAAGTTTGCGCGCCTGTTCCATGTCACCCGTGCGCCACGCTACGACACCGAGATCGAGAACAGCGAGGCCCCGTTCGTCGGGGGTGACGGCTGTGCGCCCGAGATCGATGGCGCGACGAAGCGCGGTGCGGGCTTCGGTCCACTGCCCGCGTCGTGCGGCGAGCACGCCGATGCGATGCCAGCACTGCGCCTGACCGCGGGCGTCCTGCCGATGCGCATGGAGCGCGAGCGCGCGGCGAGTGCTGAGATCCGCCTCGACCGCATCGCCGGCATCGAGAGCCATGCCAAGCCGCACCAGCGCATCGGCCAGCAGCCCATCGTCGCCGAGATTGTCTGCAAGGGAGACGGCGGCGCGTGCGGTGGCGGCGGCATCGGCGCGACGCCCAAGCCGGAGGTGCGTACCGGCCATCATGCCGAGCAGTGCGACGCGCTCATCGTCGGCACCAAGTGCGGCAGCGTCGACCATCATTGCCTCGCACGCGAGCAGCGTCTGTGGCGCCGGTTCGCCGAGCAGCGCGCGCAAACGCTCCCGCATGCGGCGGAGCCGGAGTGTCTGCCGAGGGTCGGAGTGCGACGCGTACCATTCGAGTGCCATCGCACAGGTCGCTTCGGCCTCGGCGTATTTGCCGCGCAACTCGAGCACTTCAGCGATCGACACCCGCACCGCCGCCACCGTTGCCGGATCGGGAGCGTGCCGCTCGGCGATCCGAAGGAATTCCCCTGCCTCGTCGTGCGCATGGATGCGACGCGCCCGTTCGCTCGCGGCGAGGGCGAAGGCATGCGCCTGCACTGCGTCATCGGCGCGATCGAAGTGCATCGCAATCTCGGACACCGCTTCGGGTGAGCGCTGGCATAGCGCCTGCGCCACCTGCGCGTGCATCCGTTGCACGGTTTCCATCTCGAGCGGCTGGCAGAGCGCGTCGATCAGGAGGGTGTGCACGAAGAGGTAGCGATCGCTGCCCCGGCCGTGTGCCGGCTGGATGACACTGGCGCGCACACCGCTTTCGATGGCGACGTGCAGCGCCTCGGTGCTCACCTCCGAGGCATCCTGCACCACGCCCAGATCGAACTCGCGGCCCACGACGGCAGCGACGGTGAGCACATCGCGATCCGCGTCGTTCAGGTTGGCGAGCCGACGGCCCATCAGATCGAGGACGGCATTCGGCAGCCGCAATTCGGAGACCGGCGGCCAGTACCAGCGATCCGTGTCCCACCAGATGTCGCCTTCGTCCACCAGCGTGCGCAGTGTCTGCACCACCAGCAGCGGATTCCCCTCGGTCTGGCGGTAGAGGTAGCCCAGGAACTCGCGCTCCACCTCCTGACCGTGGAAGGCAGTATCGACCCAGCGTCGCAGCTCATCGCGGGTGAGGCGTGCGAGGGCCTGCTCATGGATGCGCCGGTTGCGGACCAGCGTCCGCATCCGCTCATGAACCTCGGGTGTCATGTCCTCCATGCGGAGGGTGAGGCAGAGCAGCACCGGTTCGGTCTCGAGCCGGGTGATGACATACTCGAGTGCATCCCAGCTGGCGGTATCGGCACACTGCAGATCATCGAGCACGATCACGAGCGGGCGACGTATGGCGGCCTGCGCGATGTACGACGCCAGTTCGGCGAGCAGCGCCGACGTGCTGCCGGCGGGCGGCGGTGCACCGGTGACGGCCGAGGCGAGAGCCGGCACGAGTCGCGAGAGCTCGGGCCAGTGATCGTGATCGTCGAGCGACGGTGCTGTGGCGCCGGTGCGCGCGTCGCCCTGCTGCCTCTGCCGCTCGAGCGCCTCGACGATCTCGATCCACGGGGTGTATGGTGGCTGCGCCATGACGGCGTCGACGGAGCGTCCCACGACGATGGAGCCGCCGCGAAGCCGGATCTCCGGCTCGAGCTGGCGCAGGAGGGCGGTCTTGCCGACACCCGACTCACCCAGCACGGCGACGGTGTGCGGGGTGCCGAGGACCGCCTCGTCGAGCAGGCGGACCAGTCCGCGCAGTTCATCGCTGCGGCCCACGAAGCGGTCGAGCGCCGGCATCATGACGGCGCCCTGCGCGCCGCCGGAGACGGCGACGCCATCGCGACCGCGACGCTTCACCTGATACATGGCGCGATCGGCAGCGGCGAAGAGTGCTTCCGGATCTCCGCCGTGCGCCGGGAACGACGCCACTCCGACACTGACGGTGATCGGCAGCGCCTGTCCGGCCTCGTCAGTCAGCCCGCCATGCCCGCGGACGGCGGTGGCGAGGCGCTCGGCGACTTCACGTGCGCGTGAGATCGGTGCGCCCGGCAGCAGGGCGACGAATTCGTCACCGCCCCATCGTGCCGCGATGTCGCCGCTGCGGAGCGTGCGACGCAGCAGTTCACCGATCAGCACCAGCGCCCCGTCACCGATGGCCGTTCCGAAGGTGTCGTTGAGGAACCTGAACTGATCGACGTCGATGACGAGCAGGGCACACTCGCCCGACGACGCCCGCGCGCTGGCGATGGCATCGGCCGCGGCAGCGACGAACGCCGCACGCAGCGGGAGTCGGGTCAGCTCATCGACGGGCTGGTCGTTCAACGAAGGCTCTGGCGTGTTGCTGAACGATGGTCCGGTCGGCGCGGCGCCGACAGCTGTTCGGAGAAGTGATACTAAGCCGGACCGGGGGCCGAACACAGCGTTCAGCCGAGGTGGTGGCTTAACATGACGGGCCGGGCTGCGTCTGCGTGGCAGAGCCTCTCACTGGAGTCACAGGTCATGTCACTGCGTCCGTCGCTGCTGCTGGTCGTCCCATTCGCGGTTGGTTGTGCCGGCGGTACGGCATCGACCGCGACCGAGCGACTCGATCTCCCGGCGCGGCCAATGCCGACGGCGGCTATCGTGATGGCCCGTGAGCAGACGGCGGACCAGCAGGTTTTGCACGCGCTGCATCGTCTGGCCTTCGGCCCGCGACCGGGCGATGTGGAGGCGGTGCGCGCGATGGGCGTGGATCGGTGGATCGCGCTGCAACTGGAGCCACGACGCATCGCCGATCCGGCGGCCGACTCGCTGGTGTCGCGGTACCGCACGCTGGCACTGACGCTTCCGCAGCTGCTGGACGAGTTCCCGCCGAATCCCGTCCTGCGGAAGATGGCGCGGCAGGGCAACCTCGCGACCATGCGCGACAGTGCCAGCGCACCGTCGCAGGCCGACTCGCTGGAGTACGCCATGCTGCGGCGACGCACGGCCGTGGTGGGTCAGGAGCTGAGCTCGGCACGGGTCGCGCGAGCGGTGGTCAGTGAGCGTCAGCTGGATGAAGTGATGACCGACTTCTGGCTCAATCATTTCAATGTGTTCGCCGGCAAGAGCGCGTCGATGCGGCACTACCTGGTGGCGTACGAGCGCGATGCCATCCGACCCAACGTGCTTGGAAACTTCCGCACGCTTCTCGGTGCAGTGGCGCACAGTCCGGCGATGCTCTTCTACCTGGACAACTGGCAGAGCAGTGCCGACAGCAGCCGTCCACGGCTGATTGCGCCGCGTGCGGTGCAGGCCGCACAGCGTCGGTATGCGCAGCGCGCACCGCAACGAGCCGGCCAGACGACGGCGCGGCGCGACACGATCATCGCGAATCTGCAGCAGCGCCGGCGTGGCCTGAACGAGAACTATGCGCGGGAGCTGATGGAACTGCACACGCTGGGTGTGGATGGCGGCTACACACAGGCTGACGTGACCGAAGCGGCGCGCATACTGACCGGATGGAGCATTCAGCAGCCGAACGAACTGGGTGTATTTCGCTTCAATCCAGCACAGCACGATGCCGGCGGCAAGATCGTGCTTGGCACCGCGTTCGAAGCCGGTCAGGGAGTCAAGGAAGGGGAGCAGCTGCTCGACCTGCTCGCGCGGCATCAGTCGACGGCACGGTTCATCGCGACGAAGCTGGTGCAGCGATTCGTGAGCGACACGCCACCCGCAGCGCTGGTGCAGCGCGCGGCGGCGACATTCACCCGCACCGATGGCGACATTCGCGAGGTGGTGCGGACGATCGTCACCAGCGAGGAGTTCTTCGCGGCGGCAGCCTGGCGCGCGAAGGTGAAGTCGCCGTTCGAGGTGGTGGTGAGCGCCCTGCGTGCGCTGAACGCACCAGCCGACACGACGGCACGCACTGCAGCGATCGTGTCGCGACTCGGCCAGGGCATTTATCAGCATCAGGCGCCGAATGGCTGGCCGGAAACGGGTGACGGGTGGATCAACGCTGGGGCGATCCTCAATCGCATCAACTTCGGCATCGCGCTGGCCAGCGGCCGCGTGCCGGGCGTGCAACTGTCGCGATGGACGCCATACGCGTCGCTGAGCGCACTGCCACGAGCGCAGCAGGTGGATGGCGTGGTGCGCGCGTTGCTGGGTGGCGATGTGAGCAGTGACATGCGTGGCATTCTGCTCAGCGGCGATCACCCGATGCTGGAGCAGGCACGACGCAACGAAACACAGGGGCTGGCGCAGATCGTCGGCCTGGCGCTCGGCTCACCGGAATTTCAGCGTCGATAGGCGCGCTCACAGGCACAGGGAGCGGGATCATGGATCGACGCGTGTTCATGCGGTCGGGCGCGATGGCATTGGTGACGATGGGGCTCGATCCATCGTTTCTGCGTCGCACCACATTCGGAATGACGTTGCCACGAGCGGCGAAGGGGAAGGTGTTGATCTGCATCTTCCAGCGTGGTGCCGCCGATGCGCTGAACGTGGTGGTGCCACATGGTGACCCGGCGTATTACGCGCTGCGTCCGAACATCGCGATCGCGCGGCCGTCGCTGGCAGCGGGTGACGCGGGGGCGCTGGAGCTGGATGGTCGTTTCGGGCTGCATCCGGCATTGCGTTCGCTAAAGCCGCTGTACGATCGCGGTCTGCTGGCGCCGATCGTGGCAGTGGGGAGCCCAAGCAGCACGCGTTCGCATTTCGACGCCCAGGATTATCTCGAAAGCGGCACGCCCGACCGGAAAGGCACCGCTGATGGCTGGTTGAACCGCTATCTCGCGGTCTCCGGCACCTGCGAGGCTGGGGCAACCTGCGCTCCGACGCCATTCAAGGCGGTATCGCTGACGGCGCAGATGCCGCGAATTCTCGAAGGGCCGAGCCCGGTGGTGGCGATGAACTCGCTGGAGGAGTTCACCGTGCGTGCGACCGGCTCGCAGTCAGACCGGTTGGAGGCGCTGTACCGCACCGGTCGCGCCGACGTGATTCACGCCACCGGTAGCGACACCTTCGACGCGGTGAAGATGCTGCGGTCCGCCAACCCGCAGCAGTACGCCGCAGCCAATGGTGCGCAGTACCCGACCACGAACTTTGGTCGACGGCTGAAGCAGATCGCTCAGCTGATCAGGGCCGGGGTCGGCCTCGAGATCGCCTTTGCCGACATCGGTGGCTGGGACACGCATGTGAATCAGGGTGGGGCAACGGGCCAGCTCGCCAACCGACTGCGCGAGTTCGGCGACGGCGTGGCAGCGCTGGTGCAGGATCTCGGCGACCGCATGAGCGACGTGGTGATCCTGACGATGACCGAGTTCGGCCGCACTGCGCGGCAGAATGGCAACGGAGGCACCGACCACGGTCACGCCGGCTCGATGTTCGTGATCGGTGGCGACGTGCGTGGACGCGATGTGCATGGGCGCTGGCCGGGACTTGCACCCGAACTGTTGCACGAGGGGCGGGACCTTGCCCTGACCACCGATTTTCGCGCGGTATTCAGCGAAGTGGTGACGTCGCATCTGGGCGGCACCGACATGTCACGCGTCTTTCCGGGCTACGCGGGTTCGGGAGAAGATTGGCTGCGGATCATCGACTCGACGGCCTCATCGGCCGTGCCGGTACGACGCGGGTAATCGATTCCGTTTCGTGGTACTATTGCAGTGAGCCGGCGCGCCGATGTTCCGGTTCACTGCTTTCCGCCACAGGTCATGTGTCCACGTCGCGTCACGTCGTACTCACTCTTGCCGTCGCCCTGCTGACGGCCTGCTCTCCCTCTTCGCCAGCGTCTGACAGCCCCGAGAGCGCAACCACCACCGCTGCTGGCGCACACCCTGCTGCTGCGGTCGAAAACACGCAGGCTGCCGGTGCGACGAACACCTTTGCCGCATCACTTGCTTCCGACACGTCGTCGGGCCCGGTGACCACGGCGGCCGCCGCATCGATGGGCAAGGTGCCGGTGCTGATGGTGCACCTGGTGGCCGACACCGACGCCGTCTGGACGATCACGAAGGCGCGCTTCCGTCACACGCTCGAGACGCTGTACGCGCACGGTTATCGCCCGATCACGGTGGCGCAGATGATCGATCGTCGCATCGACGTCCCCGCCGGCAAACGCCCCGTGGTGTTCACCTTCGACGATGCCTCAGCGTCGCATTTCCGCTACATCGAGCGCAATGGGCAGCTCGAGGTGGACCCCGAGAGCGCCGTCGGCATCTGGCTCGCGTTCGCGAAAAAGCATCCGGACTGGAAGCCGCGCGCGACATTCTGCATGCTGAGCGGCGCCGAGGCAGGGCGGAGCTTCTTCGGCAACAAGAACATCGAGGGGCAGAAGACCGAGTGGCGTTTCCGGAAGGTGCAATTTCTGCACGCACAGGGCTTCGAGCTGTGCAATCACACGTTGTGGCACGCCAATCTGGCGAAGTATCCGGATGCGTTCGTGCAGGAGCAGATCGCGCGCGGCCAGCTCGCCATCGATTCGGCAGTGCCCGGCTACAAGGTGCGCACCTTCGCCCTGCCACTGGGCGTGTGGCCGAAGAATCGCGTATTGGCGCGGCGCGGTGAGTGGAAGGATTCAAAGAGCGGCATCGTCACGAGGTACGATCACGACGCGATTCTGGAAGTGGCCGGTGGACCGAGCGTGAGTCCGTTCGACCCGACCTTCGATCCGCTGCGCATCCGACGCTTCAACGTCTACTTCGACGCCGTCGATTCACTCATCGCGCGGCTCGAGCGCAACGGCACCGGCTACGTGGTCGGCGGCGCGACGCAGCCGGCGGCTGTGAAGCCCTAACGCGCCTGAACTGCAGGCTGCGAACGGCCTGACGCAAAGGTGCAAAGCTCGCAAAGGCGCAAAGAGTGGTGTGCAGTCAGCGCTGTCGCGAGCGGTGCACTCTGCCGCCTCACCACCAACGAACTTTGGGGAATAGGACCTGCAGGCGCAGTTGCTGCTCCCTTTACATCGTCGCCCTCAAATCTCAGTGACAGGAGCGTGAGCCGCAGAGTCCTTTGCGTCTTTGCGACCTTTGCACCTTTGCGTCAGGCAGTTCGCGGCGTTGGCGTCCGCGCGCAGGATCAGCGGTCGCGCGGCGGGGTGGGCGAGGGGTACGCTTTCGCGGCGCGGCGTGACTCGAGATACCAGACCCACGACATCATCGCGACCGAGCCAAGCATCCCGACCAGCGCGGTCACGAAGCTCGGCGCATTGCCGAAGGCGGCGGCGAGTGCGACGTATGCCAGCGTGCCACCGATCACGGTGAGGCCGCCGCGAAGCCGCGGGTACCAGTACGCGCGGGTTTCGGCCGGGGTCGATGGTGGTAACGAATCAAAGTGGGACACGGTCAGGCGGGCGGCAGGGAGAGTTGCGGGTGCGGCTCAGAACTTCCAGCCGCGCAGTGAGCGGAGCGCGGTATCGAGCGCATCGCGCTGCTCGGGAAGCGTGGCGCGGGCCAGCAGCGCTTCGTAGGTGTAGACCGCGAGGTCCAGTGCGTCATAATCCTTCTCCGCTCCGGCCAGCGCCGCGGCGTTGTCCGCAAGGTTGGCCATCGCCAGTTCGTCGTCCGGAAAGCGATCCACGATCTGCTTCCAGCGTGTGGTGCGGTCACGCGGATCGCTCTCGCTGAGCGCCCACATGTGCCACCCACCACGATTGGAGGCATCGGCGGCGATGGCACGCTCGGCGAGTTCACCGACGACCACCGGTCCGCGACCACTGAGCCAATAAGCATTGGCGAGGATCACAAGTGCCCGGGCGTTCTCCGGTTGCGCTTCCACCACCTTTTCGTAGAGCGGACCGGCGACTTCGGGGATGGTGCGATACGGCTCGGCGGCCTCGATCAGCGCGTCGGGCATGGCTGATGCGGCGATGCGGTCGAGCGTGGCGAAGAGGGCGCCCGTATCGGCCGTGGCCTGGTATTCGGTCACGGCGTTCGCAACGGCCGTTCGCGGATCGGTATGCGTGGTCATGCGTGAAAGCTAGGACGCGGCCCAAGGGCAGCAGCGTCACGCGTGACGGGCGATCATGCAACGAATTGATGCGGGCGGGGTTTCATGGGTTGCGCTCGAGCGAGCGTGTGACGATACTCTGCCACAAGCGTTTGAGAGCTGGAAGCCCTGCGAGTCCATGCGGGTCCCTCCCCCGAACGTGCGCATCCGAGGTCGGTGTGGCCGATTGCCCGCCCGCCTGAATGCCCCATCCAATCGCAGTGTGTCGGTTCCGTCGCGGTTGGTGACCGTTTCTCCACGATCGTCCGTCCGACGTATCGTCGCAGCGTTCCAGTGTTTTATCGCAGTACCCCGGGTCAGACCCGATCAGATTTTTTCATCACTGACTGTTGCATGCCCGCGCATCGATCCAGATGGCGTGGCAGGTGAAGTCATGATTGCCCGAAGAGGTCACGCCGCCGTGCGTGCGCCTTGCGCGCCGGTGATTTCGCACCGAGTCGTGCCCAGTAACCACGCAGCACAAGAATTCCATGACCGAGCGTCGCCGCCCCGCCGAGGGGCGCGGACCGCGTTCCCCGCGCACGACTGCGCAGGGTGACGAGCCCAATCCGTACAAGGACAGTGGAGATGCACCGGCGGCGGTCGTCACCGCACCGAATCCGTCTGCCGCTCAGGACGATGCGCCGGTGAAGAAGCCGCGCGGTCGCCCGAAGAAGTCCGCCGCTGCAGACGCCGCACCGGCCGAGGCGCCATCAGTCGCCGTAACAGCACCAGCGCCGGTTGCCGCCGCCGCAACCGTGAGGGAGCCACGGGAGCCCCGCGAAGCACGAGCCCCTCGTGCTCCACGCGGCGAGAAAGCGGAGCGACCCGAGAAAACCGAACGCAGCGCCGAGGCCGCCCCGCGCGCCGACGCAGCGCCCCGCACAGAAACACCACGCACCGAGACAGCGCGCGCTGAGTCGCCTCGAGCCGAGGGACCGCCCGACCTGTTCGATACCGCCGAACGTGCGGCACCGGCCGAGCGCACGCATGGCGAGCGCCCGGAACGCGGGCCCGAGCGTCAGGGAGCCGATCGGAATGCTGATCGCAATCCCGATCGCAATGCCGAGCGGAATGCCGAGCGCTCCACCAACGACCGCAACGAACGCCGCGGACGCTTTCAGCGCCGCCGCGGTCGTGGCCGCAACAAAGGACGTGATGGCGAGGGCAGCGAGGCAGCGCCGACGCCGCAGCAGCAACACGCACCGCGATCCGAGCGCGGCCCGCGCCCGGATCGCAACGAAGGTCGCCCGCCCCGGAGTGAACGTGGCCCTCGACCGGAACGTGCGGAGCGGCCGGAGCGGCAGCAAGCGGTGGAGCAGCCCGGATCGAGCATCGTCACGGCCGAAGCGAGCATCACCGGCTGGTACGATCCGGCGCGCGGTGATGGTGGCTTCATCCGCCGTGCGGCGGCGAGTTACCTGCCGCAACCGGGTGACCCGTTCATTCCCGGCTGGATGGCGCGTCAGTTCCAGCTGCGTCGTGCCGACCTGCTCACCGCGCAGTGGGGTCATGACCAGCGTCGTCGTCCGACGGTCTGCGAGATTTCGACGATCAACGAGGTGGCGCCCGATCCGAACGGGCGCCGGAAGGATTTCAAGAGTCTGACGGCGTCGTATCCTGACAGGCGGCTGACGCTCGAGACGGGTCGTCCCGCGAAGGTCGGTCCGGAGATCACGCGTCGCGCCATCGACCTCATCGCGCCCATCGGCTACGGCCAGCGTGCGCTCATCGTCGCCCCCGCACGGGCCGGCAAGACGACGTTGCTGCAGGCGATCACCGAGGGCGTGCACCTGAATCATCCCGACGCCGTGCTGATGCTGCTGCTCGTGGACGAGCGTCCCGAGGAAGTGAGCGAAGCGATCTCGTGGGACGTGGGCGAGGTGATTGCATCGAGCTTCGATCAGCCGGCACAGCGTCACGTGGACGTGACCGAATTGGTGACCGAACGCGCACATCGTCTGGTGGAGATGGGCAAGGACGTCGTGATCGTGCTCGACTCGATCACGCGCATGGGTCGTGCATTCAATACCGCGAATCGCGGTACGGGTCGCACGATGTCCGGCGGCCTCGACGCGAACGCGATGGCAAAACCGAAGGCCTTCTTCGGCTCGGCACGCAACGTGGCGACCGAGGATGGTGGCGGCAGTCTCACGATCATCGCCACTGCGCTCGTCGAAACGGGCTCACGCATGGACGACGTGATCTTCGAAGAGTTCAAGGGCACGGGCAACTGCGAAATCAAGCTCGATCGTGGCTTGGCCGAGCGTCGCATCTTCCCTGCCATCGACATTCCAGCGAGCGGAACGCGGCGCGAGGAGAAGCTGTACAAGGCCGAACAGGTGCAGAGTATTTACATGCTCCGCCGAGGTCTACAGCAAATGCCACCAATGGGTGCGATGGAATGGTTGATCAAACGCATCTCGGCGACGGCCAACAACGACGCGCTGCTGGCTGGCCTTTGAGTCTGCCGGCACGTCTGATGTACAACGCCCGTCGCGCATCATGCGCCGCGGGCGTTGTGCTGCTCAGCTGTATGATGCTCAGTTCGGCTCAGGCGCAGAGCGCGCCGCCGGCCAGGCGTGTGGTGGAGAAGCCGGTGATCAATGCGCTGCAGATCAACGGCAACGAGAACATCGGCGACGATGAGCTGAGAGCGGCGATGGAGACGGTACCATCGGCGTGTCGCGGAGTGCCGAACTACTGCAAATACATACCACTCAGTTGGCTACGAAAGAGGCACACGCTCGACCGCGCCGAGCTCGACCGTGACATGCTGCGCCTGCGTGTGCTGTACTGGAAGCGCGGTTGGCGGTCGGCACAGGTGACGCCGGTGATCGACAGGAATGCGGACGGCGAAGTGACGATAGCGGTGACGGTGAAAGAAGGTCCGGCGACGCTGGTCGGGACCTTCGACATCGGAGAACTGGATTCATTGCTCAGCGCGCGCGACAAGCGGCGGTTGCTGGAGCTTCGCCCCGGTGATCCACTCGACCTGATCGCGCTGGACTCGACTGCGGTGCGCATTGCCGCGCAGCTCGATGCGCGCGGCTATGGCGACGCGAGGCTGAATCCGGTGGCCGTCACGGATACCGGCAGTCCGCGTGCCACCGTCAAGCTGGAAGTGATTCGGCTGTACCGGACGATCATCGATTCGGTGCGTGTGGAAGGCACCGAACTGTACGACCCGCGGCTGGTCGCAAACCTGATGAACGTGAAGAAGGGCGACAAATACTCGCGCGCCGGCCTGATCCAGAGCCAACGCGCGCTGTATGCGGCCGGCTTCTTCCGTCGCGCCGTGGTGCGTTCCGAACCGGCTGGCGAGGTCGATTCGCTGAAGCGGCTGATCGTGTCGGTGGAGGAACTTCCGCCACGGCTGTTTCGTGTGACGGGTGGCGTGAGCACCGTGGATTTCTTTCAGGCCGACGCGCGATTCGTCAACGCGAACTTCCGCAACAACGCCAGCCGGCTGGCGGTGCAGGCCACGATCGGCAACCTGCTGGCGCCGCAGCTGGTGGGCAACCGTCCCTTCAACAACGTGCTGGTCGGGACGCAGGACAATGATTCGCCAAAGTATCTCGAGCCGACGTTTCAGTTGAATGCCGATCTTCGCCGGCGCTGGCTCAGCGATTATCGGAACCAGAGCGGCGTGAGCCTCTTCGGCTTCCGGCGCTCGTCGCCGGGCGTGTTTGTCGAGACCGGCGGCGGTGCCGCCACCAGCTTCACGCGAAACGTGCGCCCGTACCTGCCGGTCACGCTGCAGTATCGGGTCGAGCTCACCGCCACCAGCGCCGCCGACACCTATTTCTGCGTGAACTTCGGCGTCTGCGATCAGCGATCGCTGGCGGTGCTGCAAAGCACGCAGCGCCTGGCCCCGATCGCACTCTCGACCACCACTGACCGACGCGACGACCCCATCGGCCCGACTCGTGGTTACTCGTGGCGCTCCGAGCTCGAATTTGCCGATGGATGGACCGGGTCGCAGTTCGGGTATGCGCGATTCGAGGTGGAGGGAGCGAAGTACTTCCGGATGTCGGAGAAGCTCACCGTTGCCGTGCACGGTCGCGGCGGCCTGGTCCGGGGCTTCGGCGGCACGACGAGTGCAAGGGGAGCCGGAGGTGAAACAGTCATTCTTCCTCGCAAGCGTTTCTACGCCGGTGGTGCACGCTCGGTGCGCGGCTACGGCGAAAACCAGCTCGGTCCGCGGACGCTCGTGATCCCCCGCTCAGTCTTCCAGCCGACAGTGGCTGCCTTCGATTCGCTGCTCGCCGACCCATCGCTGCGCGATGGTCGTCTGCCGTGCGATCCCCGTGTGTTCGCACTGCCGGACTGCCCCACCGAGCGCATCACCACCGGTGCGGGGGTGACCTCGAACTTCGTGGACAACGATTTCCTCGCGAAGCCGTTGGGGGGCGAGGCGATGCTCGAGGCCTCGATCGAGGCTCGCTACCGGGTATGGGGCCCGCTCACCGCCGCCGTATTCATCGACGCCGGATCGGTTGGCGCGCAGTTCCGCAGCACGGCCACGGTCTTCACACCGGGCATCGGCATCCGGTACCTCAGCCCCGTGGGTCCGATCCGCGTGGACCTGGGCTACAATCCGCGCGCCCGGGAACAGCTGAGCGTGATCACGGAGCTCGATCCGCGCGATGCCTCATGGAATGCATCGCGCACGTCCGGCCTGTTTGAAATCCGGAACACGCGCAGCTTCAACCCGGCCACCGGCACCGGCATCTTCAACCGGCTCACGCTGCACCTCTCCATCGGGGAGGCGTTCTGAAGAAGGCGAAGATCGCGAAGCTGACGGCAGCGTTTGCCGGCAGCGCACTGCTGCTGGCCGTGGCAGCGGTGGTGTTCCTGCCGCGGACGAAGTGGGGCAGCGAGAAGATCCGCTCCACGATCGAGAATGCGCTGAACAATCAGTTCGCGGGTCGGGTCAGCATCGGCCGCATCGAGCTGCCCGTGTTCACGCGCGCGACGGTGCATGACATCAGTATCACCGATTCCGCCGGCGCACCGTTTCTCGAGATACCGCTGATCCGCGCCCGATGGTCGCTCGGTGATCTCTGGAATCGTCGTGTCATCCTGACCGACGTGCGCGCCGAACGTCCCGAGGTGGTGCTGAACCGGCTGCCGGGGAAGCGGTGGAACTGGGATGCGATTCTGTTCCCGGACACGACCAGCACACCGCGTGGCACCGGTCCGCAATTCGGCGACTGGGTCGAACTGAAGAACGTGACGCTGATCGATGCCCGCATCGAGGCGCGCAGCCCTTACGAAGTGGAAGCGTGGCGGCCGGAACGCGCACGCGATTCACTGCTGGCGCTGGCGCTGGCCGGAAAACTGCGGCCGGTGGTGGTGAAAGTGCCGGGCGGGCAGCAGCGTGTGACGGTACTGGAGCACGTGACGATGCGCGCACCGTACGTGCGCATCAAGTATCCCGGTGCGACGGCGCAGAAGTTCGAGATCGCGAGTGGTTCGGCCATCGTGAAGCCGTTCCATCCGCCGGTGCTCGACCTGCGCAACGTGGCCGGCACGGTGTTCGTGGACTCCGACAGCATCTGGTTCCGCAACATCGTCGCGCGGCTGCCGCAGTCGCGAGCGACGGCCGAAGGATCGTACAACATCGAGAGCGGCAACACGCGGCTGGTGGCGACCGCACCCAAGCTGCTCACCGACGACTGGCTCTGGCTGGTGCCGACGCTGCCGACAGGCGCCACCGGGAGCATCGCGGATGTGCGTTACGTGATGAACGGCACCAGCAGCGACATCCGGCTCGTCGACCTGTCGCTGACGCTGGAAGATGCACGGCTGGATGGCACCGCCGACTTCGGCTTCGACAAGGACGACACGCGCTTCAACGACGTGAACATTCGCATCGCGAACCTCGATACGCGCACTCTCGAACGGGCGATGCCCGACGTGGAGGTGCCGCGTTCCGGTGTGCTGAACGGCACGCTGGTGGCCAAGGGTCCACTCGAAGGCTCGACGATCGACGGGGCATTCCGATTTGCCGATCGCGAGGCAGGACCACTCGCCGTGACGATGCGCGGCGTGGCCGGCTTCAGCGACGGTGCGCTGGTCACGCGCAACCTGCGACTCGACATCTCTCCTGCACCGGTCACGCTGGCCAGCGAGGCGCTGCAGCCGCTCGGCGGTCGCATTGGCGGTGTCGTGACAGTGAGCGGCCGCACCGATGGTTGGCTCGACACCCGCCTCGCGCTGGCGCACAGCGTGGCCGGGCTCGAATCGCGGATCAACGGCATCGCGCGCATGAACCTCGCCGGCGCCGAGCCGCTCATCGATGCACAGCTTTCTTTCTCGCCGCTCAATCTGCGCGCGATGGGGCGCTTCGCGCCCGCGCTCGACCTGCGCGGCCAGGCGAATGGTACGCTGACGCTGCGTGGAGTCGTGTCCGACATGGCGGTGAACAGCGTGCTGCGCGTGGATACCGCCGGCGCGCTGCGCCTGTCCGGACGCATCGGTGTGCCGGCGCGAGGTCCATCGTTCGCGAACGTGCAGCTGATCAGCGACTCGATCGATCTGCAGCGTCTCGTACCGTCGGCGATCAAGACGACTCTCGTCGGCTTCGCGAATGTGAACGTGCGCGGGACCACGATCGAGGATCTCGACGGCACGCTGGTGATGAACCTGCGCGCCTCCGACTTCGATCGTGTGCGCGTGGACACGGTGGCGATGGTGGCCGAGGCGCATGACGGGCTGCTGCAGCTCGACACGCTGCTGCTGCGCATCGGCGGCACACAGGGCGGTGGCTCCGGCACGTTCGGATTGCGGGACGGACGTCGCGGCACGCTGAACGTGGCCATCGAGATCGACTCGCTGCAGCGGCTGCGCCCGTATCTCCCAGGGGACAGCGCGCAGATCGCGCTGACGAAGGCCGCGATTCAGCGCTCGCTTCGGCGTCAGCGCGCCGACTCACTCGCGCTGGCGCGACGGACGGAGGTGGAACGGGCCGCGCGCGGCCTTGCACCACTGGCATTGCGTATCACCGCACCGGCACCGATGCGCGGCGACCAGCTGTCCGGACAGATGCTGCTCGGCCTCAGACTGGACGGCTGGGTGGGCGACATCAGCGGCAGCGGGTCGGTGGAAGGCACCGATCTGTTCGTGAACGGCAACAGTGTGCAGCGGCTGTCGATCACGCCAGTCTGGAACCACCTGCGCACCGACAGCGCCAGCGCACGCATGATCGGCAATGCCGACGCCATCAGCGCGTCAGGCTACAATGTGGACTCGCTGCGTCTCGCCGCGAATTACGACTGGCGCGGGAACAACCTGGCCACCGGCACCGGTGACCTGAACATCGACGTGCACCTGATCGACAGCACCGGCATCGCGATGCGCGGTGCCCTGGTGCTCGACGCGGACAGCTACCAGGCACGCGTGGACAGTACCGCGCTGCTCCTGCGCTCGTCGCAGTGGACGAGTCCGTACGCATGGCGCGCGTCATGGGCGGAGGGCAAGCTGCGCGTCGACTCGTTGGCGCTCGAGGCGGTGGACAGCGATGCACGTCTGCAGCTCGACGCGGCAGTGGATACGGCCGGATCCACCACGGTCACGCTCGCGATCCGAAATACGCAGCTGTTCGATCTCGCCGACCTCGCACAGACGGTGTTGCCGGTGGATGGCCGTCTCTCGGCCGACCTCTACGTGGACGGCGCGGCGGCCAATCCGAAGATCAGCTTTCTCGGCGCGGTGCGCGACGTGGTGTACGACAGCCTGCCACTGCCGGAATTTCGCGCGCGCATGAACTACATCGATCGCCAGGCGGTCGCGTATGCCGAAGTGCGGCGCGAGGGTCAGCAGCCCAATGCCCGTGCCGATGCCACGATCCCGGTGAATCTGGCGCTCACGGGAAACCCGAAGCGGCTGCTCGATCTGCCGATGGTGGCCGACATCCGACTCGACTCGCTGCCGCTGGACATCATCCCGCAGCTCAGCGACGCGATCACGAACGTGAAGGGCGAGACGGTGGGTCGCGTGCAGGTGCGTGGCACGCTGCCCGACAAGCTGCGCTTCGACGGCACCATGCGGCTGCGCAACGGTGAGGCCTACGTGGTCGATGCCGAGCTGCCATTACGCGACATGGCGGCCGACGTGCAGTTCAAGGGCGATTCGGTGGTGGTGGACTCGGTGCATGTGGTCAGCGGTGACGGCACCATCAACATCAAGGGCGGCGTTTCACTGGCCACGCTGAGCAACCCCGTGTTCGACCTGGCGCTGGTGGCGCGCAACGCCCGTGTGCTGGACGGCAAGAAGGGTCGCATTCGCGTGCTGGCCGACATGACGATGCAGGGCCCGCTCACCAGCACCACGGTGGAGGGCAGCGTGCGCGTGCGCGATGGTGTCTACCGCCTGCAGAACGAGCGTCAGGCCACCGAGGTGTTGAGCGCCAACGATCCGGCGGTGCTCGGTGCCGTGGACAGCACTCTGGCACTGGAGCGCGGCCTGGTTGCGCCGCCGTCGGACTTCGTGCGCGGACTGACGACGCGGGTGGTGGCGCGGATCGACCGGGACGTGTGGGTGCGCAGCGACGAGGCGAACGTCGAGGTGTTCACCGATGGTGAACTCGCCCTGGCGCTGAATCCGGCCACCGGCGGCCTCACGCTCGATGGCATCGTGGCCACCGAGCGCGGTCAGTACGAG
>JBBSCZ010000005.1:0-36305 GCA_038249795.1 Gemmatimonadales bacterium
AGCGCGACGAGCAGGCCGCGACGGCGCAGTCCGAGCGCACGCGCGGCGGCGCGACGGGTGAGCACCACCGCCAACTGTGCGGCGCTCAGTTCCTCCACCCAACGCGCGGGCAGCCAGAGCTGCTGCGCCGATGTACCCATCCAGCCGCCGATGAAGGCGGGATCGGCGCCGTCTGCAATGCGCAGCGACGCGGGTGCGAGGCCCGCGCCGCGCGCAGCTTCCTCGAGTTCCGGCGTCGGATCGTGCAGCGTGATGCCGCCCGTCATCCACGCGATCAGTTTCTGTCGGCTGAGCAGTACGAGCTGGAGCAGCAGGAACACGAGCATGGCATACGTCACACCAAGCTGCTGGCCCGTGCGCAGCAGCAGTGCGGCAGCGAGCGCGAACATCAGCCACTGCACCACGACGCCGCGCAGCCACGACGCTATCCACGTGAGCACACCACGCCGCTCGCGGACCACGAACAGGCCACCCGCGATGTCCACCGGCAGGAGCAACAGCGCGTGCAGCATCCACGCCAGCGCGATGCTGGCCAGCGCAGTACCGAATGAGGAGTCGGCCAGTGGATGGATGAGCCGATGCGGCAGACCGAAGGAAACGGCGGCAGTGCAGAGCAGCACCGTAGAGCCAACACCGGTGATGCCGAGCCAGAGCCGCTGGCGTGCGTACGTCATGTCAGATCGTGAAGGTGAGGAAACGCCACAGCTTACACCGATGCGGCGTGTGCGGAAGTGAGCACGCGCCCCGCCAGAGCGAATCCGCTGAGCAGCGCACCTTCCACTCGCGGTCCGCCGCACCAGTCGCCACCGGCGCCGATGCCGAGCGTCGCGTCGAACAGCGCGGCATCGCTGGTGACGGGATCAGGCAGGGCGTAGAGCCAGCGGTGCGCGACCGAATGCACCGGCACCACTTCGCCGCCAACGACCTGCGAGAATGCCGCGACCATGACCGCCGCCGCATCGGCCTTCTCGTCGGCGATATGCTCGACGGTCCATGCGCGCGTGGCGTGAAGCACCCAGGTCTCATCGCTGCCGCGACCGGGTTTGCTGGCATCGCGACTGATCCAGCTGAGCACAGGATCGTCATTGAGAAACGCCGCATCGAACGATGTGGCGGGTCGATCGCGCAGCACCAGCATGGTGGCCCACGTGGGATGCATCACGGCCTCGGTGGTGCGCTGCCCCAGCGCCGGTGCGATGGGATCGAGCAGCACCTTCGCTTGCGGTGCCGGCACGCAGGTGAGCACGGCGTCGAACACGCCCAGGTCGGCGCCGGTGTCGGCCACGAGTCGCCACTGACGGCCCTCACGCTGAATGTGTGTGACAGTGGTCTCGTGCGTCACGGTGACATCCGTGGCGAGGTGTGCGCCGAGTGCGCTCATGCCGGGGACGGCCACATAGCGGCGCACTCCGGGCTTGGCTGGCTGCCACGCTCCGTTCTCGCGCACCATGAACGTACCCTGCCAGGGTGCGATCAGCCCCTGTTGCTGCCAGCTGTAGATCCAGGGCAGCAGGCGATCGTCGCGAATGGTGAAATATTGTGCGCCATGATCGAATCGCCACGGGCCGTCGCGGCGTGTGGCGCAGCGACCGCCGAGGCCGCGCGATTTCTCGAAGACGGTCACGTCGATGTTGTGATCGGCGAGCGTGCGGGCGCAGGTGAGTCCAGCCAGTCCGGCGCCGATCACCGCCACGCGGCTCGGCGAGCGATAGACGGGCCGCATCACATGGCGGGTGTATCGCTCGACGTTGATCCGCTCGGCCTGCGCCTCGGTGCTCCGGCCGCGCACCGTGCCGAGCACCGGGTTCGGTGGCGTGAAGGCGCGATCGAACTGGCCAAGGCACCAGAGCAGACCGCCGTACGATGCCGGATCACGACCGTCGAGGGCGTAGCGGTGATTGAGGTCGATCGAGAGGCCCAGCGCTCGCTCGGCGTCGGCTGTCCATCCCGGAAAGGCCTTGCCCCACGTCATGCGTACGTTGTTGTGGATCTCGCCGTGCGCCAGCAGCGACTGCTGCATTGCATTCCAGAAGCTGTCGGGCGTGCGCCCGCGTGCGAGCTGCTCCCAGTCGAGCAGCGTGCGCCGGTCACCCTCGTGCTGGCGCAGCGTTTCGCGCGCCCAGGCTGGAATGGCGTCGAGCGTCCCGTGGTCGGCGCGGTGATGGCAGAAGGTGTAGGCGAGTTCGCGCCACACGAGCAGCTCATCGAGCCACTTCACCGCGCCCTCGCTGGTGCGCGCGGCGGCTTCACGTGCGAGGCGCATCGGTGAGACCATGCCGTAGTGCAGGTACGCCGACATGCGACCAACACCGTCGCCGCGTGCCGGTTCATTGCGCGTCCGGTCATACCGATCGATGCGACCCGAGCGGACGAACTCGTTCCATCGTGCATAGCCGGCCACGGTGCCGCCTCGGGTGTCGGCCACCGGCCCCACGCTGTGATCGATGTGGCACTCGCTGACCAGTTGCGCGATGTCGGCAGTGGCGAGATCGACCGGCGTGAACGGCAGCGGCGGCACGAATGCGGCGCTCACGGGCGCGACGTCGGGCCATGGTGCACCGACACGTTCGCGGCGCATTCGGGCGGTGGCGTCGCGATAGACGAATGCACGATCGTAGGCCTTCGTCGTCAGCGTCACCGGCACTACGCAGGCCGTGTCCACCTGCCAGACCGGCACGGCGATCGATTCACGCAGCGCTTCGGTCCACTCGTCGAGCGGTGCCACCGGCATCAGCTCCGTGACGACCAGTGCCGCCTGTCTTGCGAGCGTCGCGAGATGCGAGCCGCGATGCCCGTCGCGCTCGAGATGGAATGCGGTACCGATCCCGCGCGCCGTCAGCTCTGCAGCGAAGTCGCGCGCGCCCTCGAGAATGAAGGTGTGATGCCGGTCGCTGGCATACGGATACCGTTCCGACAGCGCGTGATAGACGAACACGGGAAGGCCGAGCGAGGCCGCGATGGTGATCGCGACATCGAGCGCCGGGTTTTCGTGGGCGCGGACTGCGGTGCGCGCCCAGTAGAGCACGAAGTGTCCATCGGCCGGGAAGCTGGCGTCCGGAGGCGTGATCGCCACGCGCTCAGCGAGCCGGGGCGGGAGAAGCGCATCTGGAGCGGGCACGACAGGCACAGAGCGGATGGAATCGGCGATGACGGTATATTACGTGTCAGGAAGAAGCTGACGAGACGGCTGTTCCGTTCCCGGCGCGCTTGCAGGAGGCAGGCGATTGACCTCGCGACCCCCGACGGGGAAGGGCTCATGAACTCGGCGCAGCAGATCCGGATCGTGCTCGTGGACGAACAGGCTCTGGTGCGGGCGGGTCTTCGGGCCCTGCTCGAAGCAGGGAGCGAGATGATCGTCGTGGGAGAAGGAGCCGACGCCAGCGAAGGGGTGGCATTGGTGCGCCAGACGCAGGCCCAGGTGCTCCTGGTCGGTCGGCCCGTGGGCGGCGAGGATGGTGCCGCCGTAGCGCAGATGGTGTCACAGGCGATGATTCATACGAATCTGCTGGTGATGACGTCGCTGCATTCGGTGAACGCGCTGGAATCGCTGCTGATGGCCGGTGCGCGAGGCTACCTGACGCGCTCCGCCGATGCGCTGGAGTTGCTGGATGCCGTCCGGACGGTGGCGCGCGGTGCGCTGTACCGCTGTCCCACGATTGCGCCGCCGCGGAATCTGGGTGCCGTGCCCGATCCCGCCGAGTTCGACCGCCGCCGCTTCGAACGGCTCACGGAGCGCGAGCAGGCGGTGCTGGTCGGCACGGCGCAGGGGTTCTCCGCGCCAGAGATCGGTGCACGGCTGCAGATCAGCGCGAAGACCGTGGACACGTACAAGCATCGCATTCACGAGAAGCTTGGTCTGCACCATCGTCCTGATTACGTGCGGCTGGCGATGAAGCTGCGGTTGATGGACGCGGAGTAGGCGTCGTTCGACGCCCCAGCTCGCGGCCGCGCATAGATTTCGGGTCACTGCTGCGCCCCACCTCGACGTCACATCCGTCATGGCGATCACGATCCGCAATCTGACTCCCGATGAATGCCAGGCGCTGCTCGCCAAGCATCACGTCGGCCGCCTCGCATATGCCTACAAGCAGCGCGTGGACATCGAGCCGTTGCACTTCGTGGCGGATGGCGAGTGGATCTACCTGCGCACCGCGCGCGGCACGAAGGTGTCGATGCTCGAGCATCAGCCGTGGGTGGCGCTCGAGATCGACGAGATCCGTGACATCTTCGACTGGGAAAGCGTGGTGGTCCATGGCAGTGTGCAGGTGCTCGATCCGCTGGACGGTCCGGATGCCGACGCGCGCTGGCAGCATGCGGTTCAGACCTTCCGGCGGCTCATTCCCGCCGCGTTCGCTGACGGCGATCCGACGCCGCATCGCGATGTGATGCTTCGGGTGCACATGTCGCATGTGGAAGGGCGGGCAGCGACGCAGGCCGTCTGACGCAAGCGGCCTGACGCGGTAAAACCACCGGCCGATCCACCGGCGGCGACAGAGCGATCTCTGCAGCTGATTGGCAGCGTCATGCAGGAACGAAACGAACGCGGCCGACGTATGAGGCGGTCGTCTCGAGCCAGTCCGATCCGATGTGTGGTTCGCGCTGTAACCCGGCGCGCAATGCGAGCGTACGGGAGCGTGACGTCACCGCGACCGCATCGTGGCATGAGCCGCACCAGTGGAGGTTACCTTTCTGCGCATGAATGGATCGCTGATCACGCGGCTGCTGCGCCGCGATCTGCTCTGGTATTACCGGTTGCGCCTGCGACCCGACATTCCGCGCGTCTGGCGGAATTTCTTTCTGACGATGACGCACATCGGCGGTGCGCGCGTGACGATCGCGGCGTGCCTGATCGGTCTGGCGTTTCCGCAGTCGCGTTACGCTGCCGCACACACGTCCGTGGCACTGCTGGTGGCGTTCCTGATCTCGCAGATCATCAAGCGGAGTGTCAATCGCGAGCGCCCCGCCGATTCGGCACGCGGCACGACGGTGATCGAGGCCCCCGATCGCTTCAGCTTCCCCAGCGGCCACTCCGCCGCCGCGATGGCGGTGGCAGCGATGTACGCGCTGACGTTCCCCTCCCTCGGCATCTGGCTGTTGCCGATCGCCGTGCTGGTGGGCTACAGCCGCGTGGCGCTGGGCGTGCACTACCCGCTGGATGTCATCGCGGGCCAGGCGATCGCACTGCTCACTGCGGGGCTGCTGCGACTCTGGTAGCCGCGCGCGGTACGCATCCCTCGGTGTGAATTTGCGAAAAGCAAACTCCCCTCACACGGGGCCGCGCGCGTAACGCATCCATCTGTGTGCACTTCGAAAACGTAAACTCCCCTCACACGGAGCCGCGGAATCACGGAAAACTGCAACGGCTGTGGGAACTGCGTCTCGGGAGCGCAGTTCCCACAGCCGTTCGGTGCTTCTCTGCAACGCAGAGAGTCGCAGCGCGTACGAACCCTCCGTGGATCCGCGGCTCCGTGTGAGGGGAGTTTGCTGTTTGCTGTTTGCTGTTTGCTGTTTGCTGTTTGCTGTTTGCTGTTTGCTCTTTGCTGTTTGAATGTCGCTGTCCGCGATGTGCAGAAAGCGCTCAGCGCATGGCTGGGTGCACGAGGCGGGCGATGTCGGCGATGAGGGTTCTGGCATCTTCCGCGCGCGCGACGCCGCTGGTGAGGACGACCAGGACATAGGGTGCACCGTCGACGGGGTAGACGATGGCGGCGTCGTGTTCGACGGCGGTGATGTTGCCGGTCTTGTGCGCGATGCGCGTGCCGGTGGGCAGGCCGACAGGAATCGCGTCGTTCCAGTGCTGCGCGAGCAGTACCTCGCGCATCCAGGCGCACGCCTCGGGCGATGCGGCGCGGTCGGTGGCGATGGCGACCATCAGCCTCGCCAGATCAGCAGCGGTGGTGACGTTATTGAGTCCGGCACGGAACGCGGGCCCATCCTCCACACCGCGGCGCACCACCATGCGCGTCGTGCCCAGCGTGCGCGTGACCGCCGTCACCGAGTCGGCGCGCACCACGGTGAGCAGCAGGTTCGTGGCGAGGTTGCTCGAGTGCGTGATCATGCGTGTCGCCAACCAGCGAAGCGGGACGCGTTCCCCGATCCGGGCGTAGACCGAGTCGTCGGAATCGTCGCTGCGCGCGAGCGAGTAGAGCGATCCATCGACGATCGAGGCGAAGCGGTTGGTGAGCGGCACGGCATCATCGAGGCGGAGCGAACCGCGATCGGCGGCCTGGGCCAGCGCGATCATGACAGGCACCTTCATCGTGCTGGCCGCGTGCACCAGCGAATCGGCATGGATCGCAATTCGTGGCCCTCGGCCGTCGAGACGCGCGGCGACCACGCGGACCACCGCGCCCGGTGTGCGCTCGGCGCGTGCGGATATCGCAGCCGCGACTGAATCCAAGCCGGCGCCGGGTGCATTCGTGACACGGGCCGCGCAGGCGGCGAGTGCGAGGGTGCTGATGGTGCAGCGGGCAATTCGGTGCAGAAGTGGCATGTGGCGAGGCTACCTCGCGGAGGCGGCCGTGGCAACGACGTCGCCCGGCCGTGGGGATCGGTCCGGGCAGGCCGACAGCGATCAAGCGGTCAGGAGCCGCCCCACTTCGACGCCGAGGTCGGTATCGCCTCTGGCGAGTGATCGCTAGACTCGAAGATTCGCGCCTGCCGTTCCTCCGTCCCGTTTCTGGTGCCTGTGATACTTCGTCACACTTCGATCGCGGCTTTGTTGCTGCTGTCCGCCGTAGGGTGTGCCACGCGCACACCGGCCCCGGTACTCGCGCCGGGGGCGCTGCCTGATGTCCTGTCGCAGGCGGGCAGGGCATCGTCCACCGTGACGGCAGGCGCTACGACCGATGCGCGCGCGACGGACCTGCCGGTGCCCGTCTCGGACTCCGAACTGGTGCAGCGCGCCGCGTCGATCTTCGCTGAGCTCCCGGCACCGGCGTCCCCGGGCAGCGGTCCGATGGACGCCGCTGGGCGCGCGACCTGGGACATCGACGTGCGCAGCTACGAGACCCACGAGATGGTCTCGCAGTACATCGGCATTTTTACCGGTCGGGCGCGCGGCTACATGGAGCGCAGCATGAGCCGCGGCACGCGGTACGACGCGATGCTGCGGCGCAAGTTCCGCGAGTCGGGCCTGCCCGAGGACATGACGTATCTCGCATTGATCGAGAGCAGTTACATGCCGCATGCCTACTCGCGCGCGGCGGCGGTCGGGATGTGGCAATTCATGGCGCCCACCGCACGCGGCGTCGGCATGCGCGTGGACTGGTGGGTCGACGAGCGCCGCGATCCGATGCGCTCCACCCAAGGGGCGATCGACTTCCTCACGGATCTGCACGATGCATACGGCAGCTGGTATCTCGCAGCGGCGGCGTACAACGGTGGTCCGGGTCGCGTATCGCGTGGCCTGAAACGCTTCTCCGATGAAATGGATGGCTCGGAAGGCGAGGATCGGTTCTTCGCACTGGCGGAACAGAAGTATTTGCCCAGCGAGACGAAGGAATACGTGCCCAAGCTCATCGCTGCAGCGATGGTCGCCAAGGAACCGGTCCGCTACGGGCTGCGCGTCGACACGCTGCCGGAGTTTTCGTACGATTCAGTCAACGTCCCGGCCGGGACGGCGCTGGGCGTGGTGGCGCGTGCCGCCGGTGTGCCGGTGGAAACGATCACGGATCTGAATCCGCACTTTTTGCGGGGCATCACGCCTCCCGACGGCATTTCGGAAGTGAGGCTTCCGGTCGGCGTTTTGGCAACATTCGATACTGCCTTCGCGCTGGTGCCCGCTGCGGAGCGTCTCGGTTGGAGCGAGGCACGGTACAGCAGTCCGCGCAGTCTGCAGGCCGTGGCCGACATGGCGGGAGTTCCGGCCAAGGCCATCCGCTGGATGAATCCCAGGCTCTCGATCGATCGTCGCGGGAGAATCCCAGCCGGTGTGATGGTGCGAATTCCGACCGCCCTGGCTGTGGTGGCGGCGCGCGACGTGCCAGACCCGTCCCTGGTGCGGACCAGCTCGTCTGGTGGGTCGCTGGTGGCGAAGCGGGTGCGGGTCCGGTCGGGAGAGTCTCTGTCGAGCGTGGCTCGGCGCAGCGGCATCTCCGTGGCGCAGCTGCGGGCGATGAACGGCCTGAAGAGTTCCCGGGTTCGTGCCGGACAGATGCTGGTGGTGCGCCGCCCGTCGCGGAGCGCGGTGCTCGCCGCGCGTCGCTCCGCAGCGGCCCGCAATCCCCGGTCGGTGTCGGCCTCGGCCGGACCGCAGTGCGCCGCTCGGGTGGCGACGATCAAGGGAAAGCGCCGGACCGTCACCGCCTGCCCGGCAGCGAAGACGGCATCCGCCGCCAGGCGTCCGGCGTCCGGCTCACGCTCCCGGAGCGCGACGGCACGGTCGTCGGGTGCTTCCGCCAATCGACGGAGCGCTGCCAGCACACGGCGAATCGCTTCGCCACGGGTCGAGGCCAAACCACCGCCGAAGTCAAAACCGAAGACGACACCGAAAGTAAAACCTCGGGCGGCATCCGAGACTCGGCAGCGTTGAGGGTGTCAGGGAGTCAGTGGCCTATTGGCCCTGTCGATTGGATGGGACAGATGTGACAACGGGTGCATTCCGCGAAGGAACGCACCCGTCGTACGATGTGACGTCGTGGCGTCCATCCTCGCTGCGCTCTTTCCACAGGACGACAGATTTCACGCGGGTTGCGGTTCAGTCCTCGCTGCGGGACGCAGTGCTGGCGCGAACCCGTGCCGAGCCGTTGTAGCCACGCATGACCTTGCGATCGTAGCCGTTGGACGGATCGAGGCCCAGCGACAGCTCGTTCTGCACAGCCTGTCCACCGCGATTGTAGGTGAGCAGCGCGAGCTTCACGTTTCCACGGCGCTCGTCGATCAGATCGCGGAGGTAGTGGAACCCGATTCTGAGATTCGTCTCGCGCTCGTAGAGCTTTTGCTTGGTGATGTTCCGATCGTAGAAGCGAGCGGTCGGCAGCATGACCTGGGTGAGCCCAGCGGCGCCGACGCTGCTGGTCGCCTTCTCCTTGAACTGACTCTCGACATTCACGAGCCGAAAGCCAAGCTCCGGATCGATGCCCGCGTCGAGTGCCGCGTCGTAGATGGCGCGGGCCAACTCCGTGTCGACCATCCAGCGCCGCGAGAAGCCGTAGATCCGGTTCCAGCGCTGCAGGCGCTGCGTGGCGACTTTCGCTGTCTCAGCGGCTCGCAACCGGTCACCGATGGTCGCCACACGGGCAATGGACAGTGACGATGTCGTGCGGGCAGTGTCCGCGCGGGCATCGAGCACCAGCGGCCGGCGGCCGGCGACGAGTGCGGCAACGACGACTCCACCTGCAATGATCCAGTGTCGAAACCGGCGTCGAAAGCGCTCGGCATCCCCACGATGTACGTACGTGCCTTTCAAGTCGTGCATGAAGTGCTACCCTCGCGTCAGGGGCGCGCCACACCGGAGATGCTCGAGACCATGGCTCGATTCGCTCCGGCACGTCAGCGCCAGTGGCGCGAAACACTCCGCCAGTCTGCCGGCGGAACGCATCGCTGATCAAGGAAGCGACGACTCACCTTGCGGCGCGTTCTCGCTCCCGGCAGACGAACGGCGCCACGAACCTGAGCGCCCCCCATCCTTTGAAGTGACCTGGATGTCGGTCAGGACCATATCCCGATCGACCGCCTTGGCCATGTCGTACACCGTCAACAGCGCAACGGAGACCGCTGCCAGCGCTTCCATCTCCACACCAGTCGGACCAACCGTCCGAACTTCTGCGGTCACACGAATCCCGGGCAGCACATCGTCCATCGCCAGTGTGATATCTACACCGCGCAGCGACAGAGGGTGGCAGAGCGGAATGAGATCGGCAGTTCGTTTTGCGGCCTGAATGCCCGCAATTCTCGCCACCGTCAGCACGTCACCCTTCGGCAGCGCCTGCCGGAGGATCAGGTTGAATGTAGCGGGTGCCATCCGAATCGCCCCGATCGCGACGGCGATTCTGGCGGTCTCTGCCTTGCCGGACAGATCGACCATCCGCGCCGTGCCGGTGCCATCTATATGGCTGAGCTCGCCACTATTCATCCGTTTACTCCGAGCTGGTGCAGGTCGCGGAGGAGCTCCGACGTGATGAGGGCGGGGTTCACATTATGGCCCGCCCGCTCCCGGGCGGCGTCGATCGCATCCTGCGCCCGGGCGATCGGGAGGGCCAGGGGCGAACCGGACTCGACCGCTGGGCGCAGCCGAGCGTGGAGCAGGCCTTCGAGTGCGTCGAGGGCGTCGGAGAAACCGCCGCGGGCACCAGCCGGCTTCTCCGATAGTACCGCCACCAGCCGATCAGCGGCGTCGCCCCGCAGTGCCTTGAGCCAGCCGGCAGCGTGCGCGGCCGCCGAGGCGTGCGAGGTAAAGGCGAGCAGCATGCCGGGGGCGCCCGAGGCACGATCGAGCACCTCATCGTCCACTGGGCCGACGGCGTGGCGGACATCGTCCTGCGCGGCCCACTCCCGCACTTCGGGCTGGGTCAGTGGTGCGACCCGCACCGACACGACGCGTGACCTGATGGTCGGCAGGAGCGCGCCGGGCTCGCTGGTGGTGAGAATCAGCGTCGTATCCGGCAGCGGCTCTTCGAGCAACTTTAAAAGTGCGTTGGCAGCCTGGTCGGCGCCTTCCTGTGCGATCATCCGGTCGGCATCGCCCAGGATCATCACCTTCCGCTTCGCCATGGCCGGCGAACTGGCAGCGGTGCGGACGAGGCTGCGGATCATCTCGATGAAGATGCCGTCGCTGCCGCTGCCCTGGACCCAGAGTCCACCGGCCTGCGCCCGGTCGCGCATCGCCCCACGCATGTGGGACAGCGCCTCCGCGGGCGACGAGTCGGTGATGTCGGCCCGCGGCACCGGGAAGAACCAGTAGAGATCGGGGTGCGTGAGGTCGGTGCTGTACCGGCATCCCTGGCAGATGCCGCAAGGAGCGGGCTCAGCCGAGCATAGCAGCGCCTGTGCCAGCCAGAGTGCGAGTCGCTGCTTCCCCACACCGCGCCGGCCATGGAGCAGCAGCGATCCCGGCATGGTGCCGCGGCGGATGGCATCGCCGAGTCGCTGGCGGAGCGCATCGTGTCCAATGAGTGGTGAGAGAGCCATGCGGGAAAGGTGGGTGGCTGGGACGGTGGCGAACAGGGTGCCGTGTCGCATTCCGACGCATGTCGCAATGTTTCACCGCATCCACCGGGGAGGGTGCGCATGACAGGGACGACGACACTGCTGCTGACGGTCACGACGGGGATGATCGTCGGCATCAGCGATTTGCGTTCGCATCCGATGCAGGGCCCCGTCGGGGTGCTGTTTGCGGCGGCGTTCTTTCTGGCCGCCTGGCATCCGGATGGCGCGTGGCGCCGTGGACTGATGCTGGGCCTGTCGGTGCCGCTGGCGGAGATCGTGTCGCAGCTCACCGGGCATGCGCTGCCCTACACGGTCGACAATCCCTACTCGACACTGCTCGCGGTGGTGCCGGCGATGCTCGGCACGATGCTGGGCATGGCGGTGTCTCGGCTGCGGCAGACCGACGTGCCGCCGAAGAAGTACGAGCCGCCGCGCTAGCTGGGTCGTCGATCCGATCATGTGCAGCTCCGAGCCGTGCGCACGAACGACGATCTCAGTGCGGGAGCAGGCGCGAGTAGGCGTCGAGCACCGCATCGCGCGCCGCGTCCGCGGTCGGTCCGACGGCAGACAGGTGCCCCATCTTCCGGCCCGGCTTCGCGATCTTCTTGCCGTAGAGATGCAGTCGGACGCCATGCACCTCGAGCGCGCGTTCCCATGCCGGATCCTGTCCGTCGGCACGCCAGAGATCGCCGAGCAGGTTCACGATGGCGCCAGCGGTGTGCAATGCAGTGCCGCCAAGGGGCAGGCCGCAGACGGCGCGCACCTGCTGCTCGAACTGGCTGGTGAGGCAGGCCCGTTCGGTGGCGTGAAAGGTGTTGTGCGGTCGCGGCGCGAGTTCGTTGATCATCAGTGCATCGTCGGCGGTGATGAACAGCTCGACGGCCAGTAGTCCGACGATCCCGAGTTTCGCCGCGATCGATGAGGCGAGGGCAACGGCGGTGTCGCTCGTGACGTCGCTGACCGGTGCCGGAGTCATGGCCCACGTCAGCACACCATTGTCGTGATGGTTCCACGAGACGGGAAAGGTGCGCACCTCACCGCTGCTGCTGCGCGCGACCATGACGGATATCTCACCGGCGAGTTCGATCCACTGTTCGACCACGACGGTGCCGGCATGCGTGAGCGCTCCGGCGGCGTCGAGGTCGTGCGCGGATCGGATGCGTGCCTGCCCGCGACCGTCGTAGCCACCGCTGGTGGTCTTCGCGATGCTGCGGCCGAGGACCTCGTAGGCGGCAACCACTTCCACCGGGGTGCGGGCAATACGGAACGGCGCGACGGGAAAGCCGTGCTGCAGCAGCCATTCCTTCTGTCGGCCACGATCCTGGATGATGTGGATCGGCGCGGCCCCGGGATGCACCGGCGCATGCAGCGAGGCGGCGGCGATGCTGGCGGTGGAGACCTGCTCGATGTCGAGTGTGATCACGTCGCAGGTGCGGGCGAAGGCGGTCGCGGCCTCCACATCGTCGAAGGGCGCCGTGACGGTGTGCGACGCAACCGCGCGCGCGGGGCACTCCGGATCGGGATCGAGCACGTGCACCTCGTATCCCATCGAACGTGCCGCGAGTGCGGACATGCGGGCGAGCTGACCGCCGCCGAGAAAGCCGATGGTGGCACCGGGCAGGATGGCGCTCATGCGGTGGGGCGGGGATCGGGATGATCGAGCACGTCCTGCGTGCGTGCGGCACGCCAGGCGGTGAGGGCCGCGTGCAGCACCGGGTCGGTGGTGGCCAGCATCTGCAGCGCGAGCAGCGCGGCGTTGGCAGCGCCCGGCTGTCCGATGGCGACCGTCGCCACCGGAATGCCCTTCGGCATCTGCACGATCGACAGCAGCGCATCGATGCCACCGAGCGCGGTGGCGGCGACCGGCACTCCGATCACGGGCACCAGCGTCTTGGCGGCCAGCATTCCCGGGAGATGCGCCGCTCCGCCGGCGGCAGCGATGATCACGCGCAGCCCGCGCGAGCGCGCCTGTTCGGCATAGGCAAACATCTGGTCAGGCGTGCGATGCGCCGAGACGACGCGCACCTCGTGCGGCACGCCGAATACCTCGAGAATCGCGATGGCCGGGGCAAGCACGGGATAGTCACTCCGGCTGCCCATGACGACGCCGATCAGTGGCGTGGATGTTTCGGATGAAGTGGTCACGTGGCAAATATGGCAGGGGCCGGGAGGCGCGGCCGCGCCGGGATACGATCTGTTCTTCGCGCATGCCGGCAGGCGTGTAAGTTCGCTCCAATTAATCGCTCGGGTGCTTCGCTGGGTACTCCGTCAACACAGTCAGGAACAAGGAAAGCTTCCGACATGATTCGCATCGTTCGCGCAGGAGCAGTGCTCGCCGTGGCCGCCGGTACGCTGACCGCACAGGAAGTGGTCAAGCCGCCGTACGAATTCGTTGCCGACTTCGCGCTGGCTGCGAGCCAGGGCAACCAGGAAGTCACCACCGTCTCGCTCGGTCAGCGATACAGCTATGCCTTCCCGAACTGGAAGTTCGCGCAGTCGGCATCGGCGCTGCGTGGCACCGCCAACGGCGTGCGGAACGCAGAGCTGTTCCAAGGCACGCTGCGCCTCGATCGTGTGCTGACGAAACCGTGGTCGCTGTATGTGGCCACCGCCGCGCTGCGCAACACCCCGGCAGGCCTCACCAGCCAGTTCTCGGAAGGTGTGGGCGTGGGTTACCAGTTCCTGGACACCGACACCGACAAGTTCTCGCTCTCGGCCGGCGTCGGTGCGCTGCAACGGACGTTCGTGGGCACGGCCCCCGGCACCAGCGACTTCGTGGGCAACGTGGACGGCATGTACCGTCACATGTTCTCGAAAGTATCGTACTTCGAGCAGACGGCCGGTGTGATCCCGAACTTCACCACCACCGACGCGTGGCTGTTCACGTCGAAGTCGTCGGTGGTGGCGCCGCTTTCGGCGCGGATCGGCATCAAGGTGGCGTACCTGATCAACTTCAACAACGCGCCACCGCTGAACCCGACGACGGTCGCGAACCTCACGGACCGCTTCAAGAAATTCGACGGACTGCTCACGACCGGTGTGCAGTTCACGTACTGACTGATCACGGCGCAGGGGTCAGGTTCGCGGGCTCGGTGACCAGAGTGGAGTGAACGAGGTGCTGGACGCTTCATAGAGCTTCACGGCGCCTGGGGCGCGCCACTTCGCGATCTGGATGATCTGGCCCGTGTGCATGCTGACATGCTCCACCACGTGGTAGATCGCGGCGAAGATCGTGGTCTGCTTTCCCTGGATGACGCGCGGCGCGTCGAGGGCGCCGGCGCCAAGGTCGGCGAGCACCGAGTCGGCCTGCAGAAAGCAGCGGCTGAGCCGTTCCAGCAGCGCGGACTTGCCGTGACCGCCCTGCGCTGCGAACTCGGCGTCGCGGTCGCGGCCATCGGTGTGGCCGCCGACGCCGGCAATGAGCCACTGTCGCGCATTGCCCTCGATGTGCAGCAGCAGATTGCCGATGGTGTTGGACCCTTCGATGGGCCGCCACCAGATGTCGTCCTCGGTGAGCGGCAGCACGGCCAGCCGGATCTTCGGCAGGTACTCGTCGACGAGGTACGCACGCGAGGCATCCAGAAATTGCATCGACATTCTCGGTCTCGGTCGAAGGTCAGGCGCGCATGGCGGCGACCGCCTCGATGCGGCGGTCCTCGTCGAACGCGTTCTCGCTGCGCGAGATGACCAGTGTGGCGACGCCGTTGCCGATCAGATTCGTGATGGCACGCGCCTCCGACATGAATCGGTCGACACCCAGCAGCAGGGCGATGCTCTCCACCGGAATCACCTTCATGGCGCTGAGGGTGCTGGCCAGGACGATGAAGCCGGAGCCCGTGACACCCGCGGCACCCTTCGACGTCACCATCAGCACCAGCAGGATGCTGAGCTGTTGCGCAATGTCGAGTTCGATGCGATTCACCTGCGCCAGGAAGATCGTCGCCATCGCAAGATAGATGGACGTCCCGTCGAGATTGAACGAGTATCCGGCGGGGATCACGAGCCCGACGATGGTACCATCGCAGCCATAGCGCTCCATCTTCACCAGCATGCGCGGCAGGGCGGCCTCGCTGGAACTGGTGCCGAGCACGAGAAAGATCTCGTCCTTGATGTAGCGCAGAAATTCCAGCAGCCGGAATCCGTACAGCCGACAGATGGCACCAAGCACCACGAAGATGAAGATCGCCATCGTGGCATACACGTCGAGCATGAGCCGGCCGAGGGGCACCAGCGTCGCGAGTCCGAACGACCCCACGGTGAAGGCCATGGCACCGAAGGCGCCAACCGGGGCAACCTTCATGATCAACGTCACGATGCGGAAGAAAACGTGCTGCGTGCGATCGAGCACGTCGATCAGCGGCTTGGCCGTTGCGCCGATGGAGGTGAGTGCCACGCCGAAGAGCACGGCGAAGAAGACGATCTGCAGGATCTCGCCCCTGGCAAAGGCATCGACCACGCTCGAGGGGACGATGTGCGTCAGAAAGTCGACGAAGCCCATGCTCTCGCCGGCGGTCGTGTATTTCGAGATGTCGCCCTTGGTCATGGCCGAGACATCGACACCATCACCGGGGCGTGTGACGTTGACGATCACGAGTCCGATCGCGAGGGCGAACGTCGTCACGATCTCGAAATAGAGAAACGCCTTGCCTCCCACCTTCCCGACCTTCTTCAGGTCGACCATGTTCGCGATGCCGAGCGTGATGGTGAGGAAGATGATCGGGCCGATCACCATCTTGACGAGCTTCACGAAGGTGTCACCGAGCGGCCGCAGCGCCTTGCCGGCATCGGGTGCCAGCGCGCCGACGAGCACGCCAAGCACGATGGCGACGAGCACCTGCACCGTGAGATTGCTGGCAAGGCGCTTCATGTCATCGCGAATCGGTGGACGAGCACGGTGTCGTCGATCTCGACGTGCTGCGTATCGTCAACGAGCGGGTGTCGAGGGCGGCAATGCGCCGATGCGAGCGAACTGCATCACGCCACCCCAGTAGGCGCTGTCGGGGCGTAGATGTCCATCCGCATGCTTATATCCGCGCACCCGAACGAACGCCTTCGGCTCATTGGCAGCGGTGAAGATCCGTTGCGGCATGGCCACTGGAAACAGCTCATCGGACTCGCTGTGCACGATCAGCAGCGGCGCACGCACGGCGCCGATGTTGTCGACGGAATTCCACAAGTCGGGGAGGAGCGGTGCCGCCCACTGCGGAATGGTGCCGAACGCCACGGCGGCCTCGCGGGCCGAGGAGTACGAGGCGACGAGCGCGATGCCCTGTGGTTCCGGCAGCAGCGAGGGGAGTTCCTTGACGAGAAATCCCGACCCGAGCGAGTAGGCGAGCGCGATGCGCCGCTCTGCAAACGGAAAACGGATCGCCGCATCTCGCCACGCCTGCTCCACATCCTCGGCAATCACCGTGGCGCGGCGTTCGCCACCGCTGTTGCCGAAGCCGGAGTAATCAAAGACATACGTGGAAATGCCGGCCTTGTAGAACAGCGCTTGCACGTCGGCCCAGTAGGAGACGGATTCGGCCGTTCCGTGGAAGATCACGACTACCGGCGCGCGGTCGCTGACCTTCGTCATGACGCCGTCGAGGTGCCACGGCCCACGAGGAACCTCGACGCGGCTGAACGGAGCGCCGAAGGTCAGCGGCGTCTCCGGACCGACCGGTCGCGAGATCAGCCCGGTGAGCTCGACCATGCGGAACGCAATCCGCCGGGCGCTGATGGGAAGCACGACGAAGATGAGCAGCGCGATGAGAATGCGCCGCCACGGCAGGCGCCGGAGAACGGCCAGCGGGTCCCGGACATGGACCCGCGCGGTCTGGGGCGATTCCGGGATGGGAATCAACGTACGTTTGGAAGGACGGGCCATTGTGCTCGGCACGGGGCGGCGCGCGAAGCCGGATCGGCCCCGCGCGGGTCGTAGCGATGAACCTGCGGCAAGCCTTCAAGTATCGGTACAAAAGCGCCCCGGTAACAGTGTCGGCCGTCGGGACAGCTTCTTGCTTGAGGGATCACAGGCGTCGGGATAACCTCCGCATGACAGGTGACGCCGGCGACACTCACATCCAAAAAGGCAGACAGGCGGCAATGCAGCTCGGCATGATCGGACTGGGGAAGATGGGTGCCAACATGACCACCCGTCTCCTGCGTGGCGGGCACGAAGTGGCAGTGTTCGATCAGCATGCGCCGGCCGTCTCGCAGGCAACTACAGCCGGCGCCGTCGGTGCGGCGTCGCTGGCCGAACTCGTCGGAGCGCTGAACACCCCGCGCGCCATCTGGGTGATGGTTCCCTCGGGAGACGCGACCGAGAGCACCATTCGCGAACTGGCAGCTCTGCTGGCGCCGGGCGACACGATCGTCGACGGTGGCAACAGCAACTACAAGGACAGCATGCTGCGGAGCATCGCGCTCCGCGACTCGGGGATCACGTTCCTCGACGTCGGCACCAGCGGTGGTGTCTGGGGTCTGGCCGAGGGATATGCGCTGATGATCGGCGGCGACAAGGCAGTGGTCGAACGCCTGCGCCCGATCTTCGAGACACTCGCGCCGGCTGCCGATCGCGGCTGGGGGCATGTCGGGCCAAGTGGCGCGGGCCACTTCACGAAGATGGTGCACAACGGCATCGAGTACGGCATGATGCAGGCGTACGCCGAAGGATTCTCGATCCTGCAGCACAAGACGGAGATGCAGCTCGACCTGGCGCAGGTGGCCGAGCTGTGGCGTCACGGCAGCGTGGTGCGATCGTGGCTGCTCGACCTGACCGCGCGGGCGCTGAACGAGAATCCGGCCATGAAGGGCATTGCGCCGTATGTGCCGGATTCGGGCGAGGGTCGCTGGACGGTGGCCGAGGCGATCGATCTCGACGTGCCCGCGCCGGTGATCACGCTGGCACTGCTGCAGCGCCTCCGCTCGCGCGATACCGACTCATACGCCGACAAGCTGCTTTCGGCAATGCGCAATCAATTCGGCGGGCATGCCGTCAAGACGGAGCCTGCATCGTGACGGACGCGACTCCGGGACCGTCGTTGTTCGTGATCTTCGGTGCGTCGGGCGATCTGTCGCGACGCAAGATTCTGCCGGCGCTGTACCAGCTGCACGCGGCAGGGAATACCAGCGAAGGCTGCGTGCTCCTCGGCCTCTCACGGAAGCCCGACTTCGATGACGCGGCGTTTCGTGCGATCGGCAACTCGGCCATCACCGAGAAGGTGGCGCCGGCGGCCGAGGTGAAGGCGTGGACGAAGAAGAATTTCGTGGGACAGTCGATCGGCGATGGGACACCTGAGGATTATGCGGCCTTGGGCGCTCGTATCGAGGAGCTCGAGGCAAAATTCGGCGCCTTCGCCGTACGGGTGTTTTACATCGCGCTGCCGCCGGAGAGTTTTCCCGCCGCCGTCACCGGGCTGGGCGAGGCCGGATTGCATGAACCGGCGGCGAGCACGCGCATCGTGATCGAGAAGCCGTTCGGGAATGACCTCCCGTCATCGCGTTCCCTGAATGCATTGGTGCACAAGTATTTCTGCGAGGAGCAGGTGTACCGCATCGATCACTACCTGGGCAAGGCGACGGTGCAGAACATGCTGGTATTCCGGTTCGCGAACGCGATGTTCGAGAATCTCTGGAACCGGAACCACATCGAGAGCGTGCAGATCACGGTCTCCGAGGATCTCGGCGTCGAGGGGCGCGCCGAGTACTACGAAAGTGCCGGTGCGCTGCGCGACATGGTGCAGAGCCACCTCACGCAGCTGCTCGCATTGGTGGCGATGGAGGTACCCGGTTCGATGGAGGCAGGCGCGATCCGCGCCGAGAAGATCAAGGCGCTGCGAGCGATCTCGCCGATCTCACCGTCGGATGCGGTGCTGGGGCAGTACTATGCCGGCAAGATCGATGGCAAGGATGTCCCGGGGTATCGCGAGGAGCCCGGCGTGACCGCGAACTCGCGCACCGAAACATTCGCCGCGATCCGTCTGCACATCGAGAACTGGCGCTGGCAGGGCGTGCCGTTCTACCTGCGCACGGGCAAGCGACTCGACAAGCTCACCACGGAGATCGAGGTCAAGTTTCGCCGTGCCCCGGTATGGATGTTCCGCTCGATGCAGCAGGAGGAACTGCACCGCAACACGCTGCTGCTCACGCTGCAGCCGAACGAAGGATTCAGTTTGTATTTCGACGTGAAAGCGCCCGGCGAACCGTTTCGCGTGCAGCGACTGCCGTTGCACTTTGACTATGCAGAGGCGTTCCACACGATTCCCGAAGCGTATCAGACGCTGTTGCTCGACCTGCTGCGCGGTGACCAGACGCTGTTCGTTCACGCCGACGAGGTGGAGGCGGCGTGGACCCTCTTCACGCCGCTGCTCGATGGCGCCGTGGGTGTGCTGCCCTATCCGGCCGGGAGCGATGGTCCGCTCGAGGCGGGGAAGCTCTCGTCCCGATGATCGCGACCGGTGGTGCACCGCGTGAGGTGCTGACGGTGGCGGCCGATGCGTTCTCGGCGACGACGGCCGCGCTGATTGGTGACGCACTGCGTGCTGCGGTATCGGCACGCGGCAAGTGCCGGATCGTACTGGCGGGTGGTCGTACACCGGCGGCCGTGTATCGCGTCCTGGCCGCGGATGCGACGGTGCCGTGGGGGCAGGTCTCGGCATTCATCGGCGATGAGCGGTGCGTGCCGCCCGACCATGCCGAAAGCAACTACGCCATGATCAACGATACGCTGCTGTCGGTGGTCACGATGGAGGAGGATCGAATCTTCCGCCTTCGTGGTGAACTGGGTGGCGCTGCCGCAGCGGCGGAGTACGACGCGATGCTGGACGCATTGGGCGGCGAGCCGAAGTTCGACATCGTGCTGTCGGGAGTCGGTGCCGACGGACACACGGCGTCACTGTTTCCCGGTGACCCGATGGTGGATCATTCCACCGGCTGGGCCATGCGGTCAGTGGCGCCGGCCCCGTTTGCCATCAGCGATCGTGTCGGGCTGACGTTGCGGGCGCTGAACTCGACTCGGCTGCAGGTGGTGCTCTGCACCTCGGATGACAAGAAGCCGGTGCGGCAGCGCATCCTCAGTGGTGCGGCCGACGCCGCATTGCTGCCGGCGGCACGGCTCTCGGGTACCGAGCGAACCGTCTGGGTGGTGGATCCGGACTGAGCCCATTGCGATCGAGCGAGCGACTGCAGAGCGACGCGACGTCCGCCGTTATTCGTCGAGTGCGAGCAGTGCGAATGTCGCGAGCCAGTGTTCGCCCATGTAATCGCCGGCGACCTGCGGAAGACTGGCGTCGAGATGGTGCGTCATGGCAGTCAGCGCGACACGCAGGCGGGGATCATCGTCGGTCATCATGCCGGCGAGATGACGCCAGCACCAGGCGCGGCTCAGGTTCAGGCCATCGAGATGCGCGATCTTGCCGTCGGTGCGATCGCTGACGGTGACGGGGGTGAACAGCGTCGGTGGTGAACCGTGCGCAATGTCGGGGAGAAATCGCGTCAGCCACGATGCGAACACCGCAGGGGGGAGCACGCGACGCATGCATTCGGCTTCCATCAGCGCCGGTGACAGAAATTCATCATCGCCCGGCTCCCAGGCCTGACAGCCCGCGTCGTTGCCATACCAGCGAGCGGCGGCGCCACGCAACGTGGTGGCCAGCGTAGTGTTGCCGCACCGCTCGGCGTAGGTGAGGCTGAGCGTGATCGCAAACGCGCTGTTGAAATGCGTGCCGACACGGATCGGATACGTGGCGCGCGGGATGAACGCCAGCCAGCGTGTAGCAAAGCTGTCGCCAAGCTGCTGCAGCGCTCCCGACCAGCGCCGTCCGTCATCGGTGTCATGCTCCCGCAACTCGGCGCAGAGCATGAGTGCCCACGCCCAGCCGTAGGGCCGCTCGAAGGTGGCGCGCTGCGGCGGATCGAGATAGGCGACTTCCACCGCCACGTTGGCGGCCGTCAGCTGCGCGTCGAAGAGCGCCCGGATCGCCGCGGCCTCCGGCAGGTCGGGAACACGGCGCAGCAGGCGCGCCAGCAGCCAGTAGCCGTGCACGCAGGAATGCCAGTCGTAGCTGCCGAAGAACACCGGATGCAGTTCGCGCGGCGATCGCAGATCCCCCGGGCCGGTGAGCACATGTTCGAGCTTGTTCGGGTACTCGCGCGCCACGTGGGACAGTGCGAGCGCCGCAAACCGCGATGCAATCTCTGGAGTGAGCGTGGGAAGCATCGTGTTCAGCGCGGGAAGGCGAAGGAATACATGAGTATCGTGTTCACGGCCAATAGCATGAGCGCCGTGGGCACCTGCACACGGATCACGGCATACCGGTCGGGGAGGTCGAGGAGCGCCACGGGCACGATATTGAAGTTGGCGGCCATCGGTGTCATGAGCGTGCCGCAAAAACCTGACAGCATGCCGATGGCCGTGATGATCGTGGGGTCACCATCGAGGCCGGTGATGAGCAGCGGAATCCCGATGCCCAGCGTCATGACGGGGAAGGCGGCAAACGCATTGCCCATCAGCATCGTGAGCAGCGCCATCCCGATGGTATAGGCACTGACTGACAGCAGCGGTGCGCCGCCGGGAATCCAGCTGGCGGCGAGCGTCGAGACGGCCGAGCCGACGCCGGCAGCGGCGAACACTGCGCCCAGGGCGGCCAGCAACTGCGGCAGCATGGCGGCCCACCCAACCGAATCGAGCAGGCGGCGAGCCTCGCCAAGCGGTGCACGCAGCGGCGGGCGGAGCATGAGCATGGCGATCGCGAGCGCGAGGACCGTCGCGATCCCGAGTGACACGAGCGTGACTTCCTTCGCATCGACCAGCGGTGTGCCGCCGAGCGTGATGCGTCCGATGGTGGCGTTGGCCAGCAGCGTGAATGCCGGAATCGCGAGCGCCGGCAGGAAGAGTCGATTACCGATCCGATTCGCACTCTCGAACCGCTCGGCGGGTGTCGTGCTTTCGCCGCTCGATGCCTTCACTCCGCGCAGCGTCACGACCGCGACCATCGCCAGGATCAACACGCCGTTGGCGAGATCGGGGAGCCATGTGCCGAAGAAAAACGAGATGGCCCACAGGCCCCAGAACATCGCGTTGGCGATGCGGTTCGGGTTGGCGCGATCGCGCAGATTGATGACTGCCGCGGCACCGGTGAGGATGCCCATCAGCTGATAGAGAAAGTCGACCGTGATCACGACGCGTGGCCGGTGCGGCGCAGCAGGCGTCGGTCGAGCCACAGCAGACGCGTTCCGTGGATCACGAAGGCGGCAATGGCGGTCGGGATCGCCCACATGGCGAGTTCCGTCGGCAGCACACGGAAGCCCGCCTGCTCCATCACACCCTTGATCAGCAGGATCGACCCGATGGCGATGAAGATGTCCTCGCCGAAGAAGACACCGATGTTGTCTGCTGCCGCCGCGTGCGCCCGGATCTGATGGCGCGTGACGTCGTCGAGATCCGGCAGATCGCGTTCGGCCGCGCCTTCGGCCATCGGTGCGATCAGCGGACGCACCATCTGCGGATGGCCGCCCAGCGATATGAGGCCAAGCGCGGCCGTGATCTGTCGGAGAGCGAGATAGGCGAGCAGCACCCGTCCGGCAGTGGCGGACTGCATGCCTGTCACCACGGCACGCGCGCGCTCTCGCAGCCCGGCGCGTTCCAGCAAACCGATCACCGGCAGCACCAGCCAGACGATCGCGACGTAGCGACTTTCAGTGAAGGCATGGCCGAGCGTTGACAGTGTCTTCACCAGTCCCAGCCCACCGGCCAGCCCGGTGACGATGCCGGCACAGGTGACGACGAGGAGCGGATTGAGACGGAAGGCGAAGCCGAGGACGACGACGAGCAGTCCAGTGAGGACGAGCATGCAGGATCAGGCGGAGATGGGGGCGCCGAGCGACTGCACGCAGATGCCGGCGGCATCGAGTCCGGCACGGATGCAATGCGCGAAGAGTGCGGCCTGCGGTGCATCGCCGTGGATGCAGATCGACTCGACGTCGAGCGTGACGGCCGTGCCATCGACGGCGATCACCTCGTGCAGCGTCACCATATGCACGGCACGAGTGACGGCGAGGTCGACGTTCGTGATCATCGCATCATCTCGGCTGCGCGGCACCAGCGTGCCGTTGGCCAGGTAGGCGCGGTCGGCGAAGACTTCGCTGGCGGTGGTGAGCCCGTGCGCGCTCGCCGCGCGAATGAGTGCACTGCCGGAGAGGCCCATGAGGATGAGCGCATCGTCCACGTCATGCACGGCGCGCGCAATCGCGTCAGCGAGGTCGTCACGCACGGCGGCCATGTTGTAGAGCGCACCGTGTGGCTTCACGTGCTGCAGCGGGATGCCGGCCACGGCCGAGGCAATCGCCTCGAGTGCGCCGATCTGATAGGTCACCATGTCGTACACCTCCTGCGCACTCACTGCCATCTCGCGACGACCGAAGCCGATCAGGTCGGGGAGGCCCGGGTGCGCGCCGACTGCCACGCCATGCATGGCGGCCAATGTGACGGTCTGACGCATCACGGTGGGGTCGCCCGCGTGAAAGCCGCAGGCGACGTTGATCGAGGTGACGAATGGCAGCACGTCGGCATCGTGACCCATCACGAATGCGCCGTGACTCTCGCCCATGTCGCAATTGATATCAATACGATCCATCGGATCCCGGAGCGAAGCGGAGCTGGAGTGCGCGGGTCGCGCGAGCGAGATCGTGCTCGATGCGGCGGTACACATCGTGAGCGTCTTGCAGACCGGTGACGGCGAAACGTACGCTGTCGCCAGGCCGCAGCTGCGCCATCAGCGGCAGGTCGACGGCGATCACGTCACCGAGGCGTGGATAGCCGCCGGTGGTTTGCCGATCGGCCATCAGCACGATCGGTGCGCCACCGGGTGGCAGCTGGATGGTTCCTGCGGTTACGCCGGACGAAAGCATTTCGCGGGGAGTGGTGAGGCGGAGCGTATGCCCGGTGAGCCGGAAGCCCATCCGGTCGGAGTCCGGCGCGATGCGAAAGCTGTCGCCGAGCAACAGGGCGCGCGATGCATCATCCAGTTCGGCGAACTGCGGGCCCTCGATGATGCGCACGGTGGGCGCATTGCTGTAGGCCGGCAGGAGATCGGGTCCGGCGCCCCATCGTGCCACGATCAGTCGCGCGTTGGCGAGGTGGTCGCGGATGCGATCGGCGAGTGGAGAGGGCTGCCCGAGGGGCAACTCGTCATCGCGGCGGATGGCGCGGCCCTGCCAGCCACCGAATCCGGCGCGCAGCGAGGTGCCACGGCCATCGAGGACGACCGGCACGTCGATGCCGCCGGCAACCGCGATGGTCGTACGACAGCCGGTGTGCAACGCGAGCAATGCGCCCTCGGCTACGCGGAAGGCGCGCCAGGGCACGATCGGCGTGCCGTCGAGCGAGGCCGTGATGTCACGTCCGGCGAATGCCACGAGGGCGCTGCAGGTGAACTGCAGCGCCACGCCGCCAAGCAGGCACTCCAGGGCGGCGGCATCGGCGTCATTACCGACCAGCAGGTTGGCAATGCGGTGTGCCTGCGCGTCCATGGCACCGCCGACCGGCACGCCGGCCTCCTGCCAGTGAGGTCGGCCGAGGTCCTGCACCGTGGTCTGAATGCCAGGTTGTCGGACGCGGATCACGGCTGCTCGACCATCGCGCGAAAGGCGGTCTCAGAGATCGCTGCGAAGCGCACGCGGTCGCCGGCCTGCAACAGGGCGGGGCGTTGACGTTGCGGCGAGAAGAGGGTTCGCGGCGTGCGACCGATGATCTGCCAGCCGCCGGGCGATTGGCACGGATAGATGCCGGTGCTGCTGCCACCGATGCCGACGCTGCCGGCCGGCACGGCGGTGCGCGGCGTGGCGCGGCGCGGCGTGTGCAGGCCCGTCGCGAGTCCCTCGAGGTATGGGAATCCCGGCAGAAATCCGATCATCGCCACGACGTACAGGCCTCCGCTGTGCGCGGCGATGATCGCCTCGGCGGTGGTCTCGTGCAGCACGGCCACATCGTCGAGGTCAGGGCCGAACTCGCCTCCGTAGCAGACGGGAATCACGACTGGCTCCACGACCGGCTCCGGCGTGACTTCGAGCGTCGCGAGAGCGTGTGCAAGATAGGAACGAAGTGAGTCGAAGTCGGTCCGCAGCGGATCGTAGTGAATCGTCAGCGACTCGATCGCCGGGACGAGCGCCGTGATGCCGGGCGGCGCGTCGGCCCGGACCCGCGCCGTCAGGCAGCGCACCATCGTGCGTGGCGTGACCCCGTCGGCGCCTGGCACGTCGACGGTGAGCGCTCGGTCGCCAAGGAGGATGATTGCACTGTCACTCACGGTCTGGGCAACATGCACAGCCGCCCGAGGGCGCGCCATCGGGCAAGGCGGAACAGCTCGTGCAGTACGGACGCAATACTCTCACCTACCGTCATCTCGGTGTCGGTGTAACCGGTCACGACCCTCGTGTAACCGTACATCAGACATTTTCGTCCTTGCCAGCACCACGGGCTCCCGGCTTGCTTTCACCAGCCTCGTCGGGGTAGCCGGCGCGGTCGTTCTCGTCAGATATCCTCTTGCCACCGACCGGAGTAGCCGGGATGGCCGTCATGGTAGATCCGTCCCGCGTCGACCCGACGGGACTTCGAGTCGTGTCACCTCCGGTGGCGCGCCGCAACCCGATCCGTACGCGCACCGACTGGGAGCGGATGCGCGCCGAGTGCCTGGCCGATCCGGGACACTTTCACGGGGAGATCGCCAAGCGCGAGTTGCACTGGTTCCACGCCGACACCGGCCCCTCCGGCGCCTGGATCACGTGGGACGACGCAGCGCAGGCGTGGACCGGCTGGGATGCGGTCACCGGCGCACCGGTGCAGCCGTCGCTCGCTGCCGACTTCACGCCGTGGAGCCGCGGCTTCAATGGCGACGATGCTCCGTTCTGGCGCTGGTTCGAGGGCGCACTGACGAATGCCGGCTTCAACGAAGTCGATCGCCATGTGCTGGCGGGACATGGCGCCGAGGCCGCGCTGATCTTCGAGGGCGATCGCTGGGACATGTCGGTGGACGACGGGCGCGGCGGGCCGGTGGACTGCTACCCCGTGTCGCGTCGTACGCTGCTGGTGGAGTCGGCGAAGTGCTCGCTGGCATTGCAGGCGTTGGGTCTGCGGCGCGGTGACCGCATCGCCCTGAACATGCCGAACATTCCGGGGCAGCTGTTCTGGACCGAAGGGGCGAAGCGCATCGGCGTGGTCTACACGCCGGTATTTGGTGGCTTCAGTGACAAGACGCTCAGCGATCGGATCGAAGACGCCGGTGCCCGCGTCGTGATCACGGCTGACGGCGGCTATCGCAACGCGCAGATCGTCCCGTTCAAGACTGCCTACACCGATCCGGCGCTGGACGACTACGTGCCGCTCAGATCGGCCCGCGCGGTGGTGGCCAACACGCTGCAGGCGTTGGAGATCAATGGCTCGCGCGTCGCCACGCTGCTGCACGCGATCGACGAGACGCTGGGTGGCGAGATCACGGTGCAGCGCAGCGACGTGATGCGCGGCGTGGGACGTGCACTGCAGACGCTGTCGGCGGCGCACGATTTTCCGGCCAGCGAGGCGAGCCGGGTGCGCACCGCGATCGCGGCCGCACTGGTGTCGGTGCCGGCACGGGTCGACACGGTGGTGGTGGTGCGGCACAGCGGCATCGAGGACATCGTCTGGCGGCCGGAGCGCGACCGATGGAGCGACGAGCTGACCGATGCCGCGATGGAGACACTGCTGGCTGCGGCGCGTGATGTCGGCATCGCCGTGCGTTCGGAGGCCGAGCTGCTGGCACTGGACGACGCCACACTGGTGCGCGCCATCTGGGCCTCGAGCCCGCCGGCGCCGCTGGATGCGGAGTTCCCGCTGTTCTTCATCTACACCTCCGGCTCGACGGGCAAGCCGAAGGGCGTGGTGCACGTGCATGGCGGCTACACGGCGGGTGTCGCCCACAGCATGCGCGTGGCGTTCGATGCGCAGGCTGGCGATGTGATGTTCGTGGTCGCCGATCCGGGATGGATCACGGGCCAGAGCTACATGATCTCGGCGGCGCTCACGACACGCGTCACGAGCATCTTCACGGAAGGCGCGCCGACGTTCCCGCACGCGGGACGATTCGCGTCGATCATCGAGCGGCACAAGGTCAGCATCTTCAAGGCCGGTGTGACGTTCCTGAAAAGCATCATGCAGGATCGTCAGAATTCCGAGGACGTGAAGCGCTACGACCTGAGCTCGCTGCGCGTGTGCACATTCTGCGCGGAACCCACGTCGCCATCGGTTCAGCAGTTCGGCATGGATCTGCTGGCGCCATGGTACATCAATTCGTATTGGGCCACCGAGCATGGTGGCATTGCGTGGACGCACTTCTACGGTAACGGCGACTTCCCATTGCGGGCAGACGCGCATACCTACCCATTGCCCTGGATCATGGGGGATGTGTGGGTCGAGCGTACCGACGATGATGTGGAGCCTGAAGTGCCGTTGGCATTGCACCATCGAACCGGTGACGATGGCGTGGCACTGCGCCGAGCAACGCTCGACGAGAAGGGCGAGATCGTGATCTCGGCGCCGTATCCGTATCTGGCGCGTACCGTCTGGGGCGACAGCGAGAACTTCCGCGTCGACGGCGCACGCGTGGTGCCGGAATGGAAGGGCGACCTGTCGCGCTGGACGAGCACGTACTGGTCGCGCTGGAAAGGTGTGTGGGCGTACACACAGGGTGACTTCGCGGTGCGCTACGACGACGCCTCGTTCTCGCTGCATGGCCGGAGCGATGACGTGATCAACGTCTCGGGCCATCGCATGGGCACCGAGGAGATCGAAGGCGCGATCCTGCGACATCGGCAGCTCGATCCCGACTCGCCGGTGGGCAACGTCATCGTGGTCGGTGCACCGCATCGCGAGAAGGGCCTCACGCCGCTGGCCTTCGTGAAGCCGAGTGCCGGCCGCACGCTGACGCAGGACGACAAGCGTCGGCTGACGGAGCTGGTGCGCTTCGAGAAGGGTGCCGTGGCCGTGCCGGCCGACTTCATCGCGGTGACGCAATTTCCGGAGACGCGCAGCGGCAAGTACGTGCGTCGCATGGTGCGGGCGCTGGTGGAAGGCACCGACGTGGGCGACATGAGCACGCTGCGCAATCCCGAGTCGATTCCGGAACTGAAGCGCGCCATCGACGACTGGCAGCGTCGGCAGAAGCTGAGCGAGGAGCAGGAGCTCTTCGAGCGCTACCGCTATTTCCGCGTGCAATACAACAGTCTCGCCCGCGGCGCGAAGGTGGCGACGGTGTACGTCACCAATCCGCCGGTGAATGCGCTGAACGAGCGGGCGCTGGACGAGCTGAACATCGTCGTCGATCACCTGTCGCGGCGCGCAGACGTGAAGGCAGTGGTATTCACTGGCGAGGGGACGTCGAGCTTCGTGGCGGGCGCCGACATCCGGCAATTCCTCGACGAGATCCACACGCTCGATCAGGCCCGCGTGCTGCCGAACAATGCGCAGCTCGCGTTCCGCCGCATCGAGCAGATGGGAAAGCCGTGCATCGCCGCCATTCAGGGCGTGGCGCTTGGCGGAGGGATGGAATTTGCGCTCGCCTGTCACTATCGCATTGCTGAACCATACTCGCAGTTCGGGCAGCCGGAGATCCGCCTGCGCCTGCTGCCGGGCTATGGCGGTACCCAGCGATTGCCACGTCTGCTGGCCGAGCGGCGCGGTGCTGATGGTCTGCGCGATGCTCTCGAAATGATTCTCGGTGGGCGAAGCGTGGATGGTGTGCGGGCGCACGAGATGGGAGTCGTGGATGAACTCAGCGATGCGTCGGGCGACGTGCTGTCGGCGGCGCATGCGCAGATCCGCACCTGGTATCGCAAGGGCGACTCGAGCGTGCTGGGCAAGGCGCATGCGAGGCGCCTGGCAGAGACGCACGAATGGAACGAGCCGGCGCACATCGATCTCGATCTGGTGCTGAAGGATGCGCACCTGCAGCGGATTCTCGCACAACTCACGTGGGCGGGACGGCAGCGCGCCGGCGAGCGCGTGCTCGACGCGGTGCGCACCGGTTGGGCACGCGGAGTGACTGTGGGCCTCGAGCGCGAAGCGGAGCTGTTCGCGGAAGGCGTGGTGGATCCGGAGGGTGGCAAGACGGGCATCCGTCAGTTTCTCGACAAGCAGAGCGCACCGCTGCCGATCAAGCGCGACGGTGTGCGGCTGGTGAGGGAGCAGCAGACGTTCATCGCGGATCAGCTGGCGGCGGGTGAGCTGCTGCCGGTGGGTGCGCCGTTCTATCCCGGCGTCACGCAGCTGCCGCGCTGGCAGTTCGCATTCGGCGTACCGAAGGATCAGGCGACGGGTGCGCCAGAATTCGGCCCGCCGAAGGTGGCCGAGCAGGAATTGATCGTGCCGGTGGGCGAGCCCGGCGCGATGGAGGCGCTGGTCTACGTGCTGGCGTCGGAAGTGAACTTCAATGACATCTGGGCGATCACCGGCATCCCGGTGTCGAGCTTCGACAACCACGATCTCGATGTCCAGGTAACGGGATCGGGTGGCCTCGGCCTGGTGGTGTCGCTCGGCACGGACGCGAAGGCTGAGGGACGGTTGAAGGTTGGCGATCTGGTGGCGATCTACAGCGGCCAGAGCGACCTGCTCTCACCGCTCGCGGCGCGCGACCCGATGTACGCCGATTTTTCGATTCAGGGATACGAAACGGACTTCGGCAGTCATGCGCAGTTCCTCGTCACGCAGGCGCCACAGCTGCACCCGGTGCCGGGCGACCTCACGCTGGAGCAGGCCGGTTCATACATCCTCAATCTCGGCACGATCGTGCGTGCGTTGTTCACGACGCTGCGGATCGAATCGGGGAAGACGATGTTCGTCGAGGGGTCGGCTACGGGCACCGGGCTCGAGGCGCTGAAGACGGCGATCAAGTCAGGACTGCAGGTGACGGGTCTCGTCTCGAGCGAGGAGCGTGCGGCGTTCGTGCGGACACTGGGCGCAACCGGCACACTCGATCGCAAGGATGCACGATTCGCCGATCTGTTCACGGTGGTGCCGGAGGGCGAGGCGGAGACGCGCGCCTGGCTGCAGGCGGGTGAGACGCTCTGCGCCGAGTATCGCTCGCAGAATGGCGGACGCCTTGCCGATTACGTCGTATCGCATGCCGGTGAGACGGCTTTTCCGCGCTCGTTCCAGCTGCTGGAGCAACACGGTGAGCTGACCTTCTACGGCGCGTCGAGCGGTTACCACTTCACTTTCGTAGGCAAGGACGGCAGTGCGTCGCCCGAGACCATGTTGCGCAAGGCGGGACTGCGCGCCGGCGAGGCGGTGCTGGTGTTCTACGGACCGCGCACCACGGAGCTGGTCGACACCCTCGGACTCGAGATGATCGAGGCGGTGCGCGCCATGCACGGTCGCTGCGTGGTGGCCACCAGCACCGATGGCCAGCGCGAATTCGTGCAATCACTCGGCTTCGAGGATGCAGTGGCCGGTGTGGTCTCGCTCGAAGAGATCGGGCGGCGCAGCGCGGAGTTCGAATGGCCGCACACGATGCCGCGGCTACCGGATGCGAAGCAGGACACGGAGACGTTCCGTCAGGCGGTGCGTGACTTCCAGGATCACACGCTGAAGCCGTTCGGTGCGGCGGTAGGCAAGCTGTTGCGGTCCCCCGACAATCCGCGCGGAGCACCCGACGTGGTGATTGAGCGCGCGGGGCACGATGCACTGGGCGTGAGCACGTCGCTGGTGAAACCGTTCACCGGTCGCGTGGTGTACTGCGAGGAGATGGCCGGCCGTCGCTACGCGTTCTATGCGCCGCAGGTGTGGACGCGCCAGCGCAAGATCCTGATGCCGACGGCCTCGATCCTCGGCACGCACCTCACCAACGCGTACGAAGTCACGCGCATGAACGACATGATCTCGGCTGGACTGCTCGAGATCACGCCGCCGATGGTCGTGCCGTGGCACGGGTTGCCGATGGCGCACCAGGCGATGTGGGAGAACCGGCACGCCGGTGCGAACTATCTCGTGAATCACGCGCTGCCTGCACTCGGGCTGCGCAGCAAGGACGCCCTGCTGGAAGCGTGGGCGGCAACGGAGCATTCTTCATGACGGCATTCCCTGAGACCATGTCCACGTTACCGGAAGCAGAAGCAGCAATGTCCCGCACATCACGTGACGGCCGACTGTCGGGCAAGGTCGCGCTGGTGACCGGTGCCGCCGGCAATCTTGGCGGCGAGATCGTGCGGCATTTCCTCCGCGAGGGGGCGACGGTGGTGCTGACGGGCCGCGAGCGCGGACGCATCGAGGCCGCGCGTGCTGCGGCCGTGGAGATGACCGGTGTGCCCGACGATCGCGCCTCGGTGGTGACACTCGACGGTGCCGATCCGGTGTCGGTGCGCGCGGCGATCGCCGAAGCGATGGCAACACATGGGCGGATCGACATCGTCGTGAACAACGCCGGATCGGCCGGACCGCGTCAGCCGCTGCGCTCAGTGCCGCTCACGCATGAGGAACTCGAGGCGCTGCGGGACGGCGGGTCCACCGACAGCGAGACGGTCGGTGATGCGATGCGCAGCATTCTCGGTGTGGCCTGGCACGTGGCCAATGCCGCCGCGCGTGTCATGCAGCCGGGTGGGTCGATCATCAACATCTCCACGATCTTCTCGCGCACCGACTACTATGCGCGGTCGCCCTACGTGGTGCCGAAGGCGGCACTGAACGCGCTGTCGAAGCAGCTGTCCTTCGAACTGGGCGATCGCGGTATTCGCGTCAACACACTGTACCCCGGCCCGATCCGCTCCGAGCGCATCCAGACGGTTTTTGCCTCGATGGACAAGATGCGTGGTGACGCCGCAGGTACCACGGCGAAGAACTTCACCGCGCTGATGTCACTCACGCGTTCCGGCGAGGATCCGGCGGCGGGGCGCACCTTCCCGACACCGAAGGACGTGGCGAACACCTGCGTCTTTCTGGCCAGCGACGAGTCGGCCGCGTTCAACGGGCACGATTTCGAGGTCACGCACGGTATGTGGGTGCGCAAGGAGAGCCGCTCCGAATTCGTCTCGCGTCCGACGATGCGGACGGTGGATGGCAGCGGCCTGTCGGTGCTGGTGGCCTGCGGTGATGAGCTCGAGGATGGTCTGGCCGTCGCGCGGATGCAGGCGGAAGTCGGTGCACGCGTACTGTTGGGCGTGCCGCGTGACGCGGATGTGCCGGCCGTGGCCGCCCAACTCGCGACGACGGGCGATGACACACAGATCCGCGTCGCGCGTTTTGACCGCACCAACCCGGCGACGATGGAGCAGGCGTTGGAAGAAGGACCAGCGGGTGGTGGCGCCATTCATGGCGCGATCATTCTGCCGGCGCACGGGCCGCAGCGTTTCACGGGCCCGGTGAGCGAGCTGCCCGACGAAGACATCGATGCGTTCATCGACCATGAACTGACCGGCGCCATCGCACTGGCTCGCACGTTGAGCCGCTACTGGAGCGCCCGCACCGACCTGCAGCGCAACCCGCGCTTCATCATGATGAGCAACGGCAGCGACGGCCGGTGGAATTCATACGCCGATCTGCTGCGCGCCGCGCTCGAGTCCCTGACGCGCGTGTGGCGCGATGAAACCAAGGTCGATGTGAAGCATGGCCGCCGGCAGTGGATCGAGTGGGGCAACCAGATCGTGCGCTACGGCAATACCGAACCGGAGAATCGGCGGTTTGCGGCCGGTCAGGCAGCGCGGCTGATCTACACCGACCGTCGTATTCCGCAGGTGAATCTCTACCTGCCGAAGTCGATCGTGCGCGCCACCGGCGCGAAGCGGTCGATGGTCGGTTTCATGGAGAACCTCACGGGCCTGCACCTGGGCAAGGTGGCACTGATCACCGGGGGCTCAGCGGGCATTGGCGGACAGGTGGCGCGGCTGTTGGCGATGGGTGGTGCACGCGTGATGCTGGTGGCGCGCCGCGAGAGCGAGCTGGAAGTGATGCGCGCGCAGATCGTGGGTGAGCTCGAAGACGTGGGCTACAGCGGTGCCGAGCGTCGTGTGCGCACGATGTCGGGCATCGATGTGGGTGATGTCGCCACGCTGCGCAGGGCGGTGGAGGGAACGCTGACGGCCTTTGGCCGGATCGACTACCTGATCAACAACGCCGGCGTGTCGGGCGCGGAAGAGATGGTGGTGGACATGTCGCTGGATGCGTGGCGCTACACGCTCGATGCGAACCTCGTGTCGAACTATGCGCTGCTGAAGGAAGTGGTGCCGGTGATGCGCAAGCAGGGCAGCGGCTACATCCTGAACGTGTCGAGCTACTTCGGCGGTGAGAAGCACCTGGCCGTGGCGTACCCCAACCGCGCTGACTACGCCGTATCGAAGGCCGGGCAGCGTGCGCTGGTGGAATCGCTCGCACGGCACCTCGGTCCGGAGATCCAGATCAACGCCATCGCCCCCGGGCCGGTGGATGGCGACCGGTTGCGCGGACTTGGTGGCAAGCCGGGACTATTCATGCGGCGTGGGCGGCTGATACTCGTGAATCGGCGACTCAACGCCACGCACGCCGCCGTCGTGAAGGCGACGCGGCGCGGGGTGCGGATCGACGCACTGCTGGCGGCGCTGGCGTCGAACGATGTGCCGTCTCTGCTGAACGATGCCGACGTGCCGCAGGAGCTGCGCGCCTTGGCGCAGGCCTGTCACGGCGAGGCGGCCCAGGGCGCCACGTGGGGTGAGTACATCATGACGCCGGAGATCGCGACCGATCTGCTGCGGCGGCTCGAGCGGGGCGGACTGTTTCTCGATGTGATTCCAGGATGGACACCGCCGGGGGCTGGATCGTGGCTGCGTCGAACCCCACCCGAGGACACGCCGTTTCTGCCGGCAGCGGCGATCGAGCGCGAGGCAGAGAAGGTGAACCGCGGCGTGCTGTCACTGCTGCATCTGCGTCGCATGCCGACCGAGACCGAGGTTGCGCTGGCGACGGTGTTCTTCCTCGCCGACCGTGCGGTCAGTGGCGAGACGTTCATGCCGTCGGGTGGACTGAATCTCGAGCGCTCGATCACCGACCGCGAACTGTTCGGCAGCGCGAAGCGCGAGCGCCTCGATCAGCTGCGCGGCAAGACCGTCTGGCTGATCGGCGAACATCTGGCGCCACATCTCGCCGAAGCGGTGCGCCAGCTGGTCGAGCTCTGTCATGTGGGCAAGGTGGTGCTGCTGACACGTACGATGGCTGGTGCCGATGGCATCGAAACGCTGGTGCCACGCGAATTGCGACGGGTGCTGGTGAAGATTCCATGTGGCGACGACATCGAGTCGGCGATGACCGAAGCGCTGCAGCAGTGCGGCCGTCCGACCACGGTGGTGTCGACGCCGTTCGCGCCACTGCCGTCGGCGCTCTTCAGCAGTGACGGCGAGGTGCTGGATGCCGCCGCCTTTCGTGACCTCGTGGACGTGAACCTCACGCATCACTTCCGCGTGGCACGCAAGGCATCGCTGCTGGACGACACGCAACTGGTGCTGGTGTCACCCGACGTGCCGGCTGGTGGACATGTGGAAGCGTTCTCGCTGGCCAACTTCGTGAAGACCACCATGCATGCGCTGACGGCCACGCTGGCGGTGGAGAACGAACGGCTGGTGAACGACGTGCCGGTGAACCAGATCAACCTCACGCGCCGCGTGCGCAGTGAGGAGCCGCGCAACGACGAGGAGACGCTGGAAGAGGTGCGTCGCTTCGCGCGGGCAGTGCTGCTGGCGGGAGCCCCGCTGCCCGATGCGGAAGACTCGCGCTATCGCTCGCGCATCTATCGTGGCATGGCGATCACGGTCTGATGTCCAACCCCGTCGATCAACTGCTGTCGCTGCTCGATCTCGAGCCGTTGGAAGTGAACATCTACCGCGGACAGAACCGTGACATCGGCACTGGCCGCGTGTTCGGGGGCCAGGTGTTCGCCCAGGCGCTGGTGGCGGCACGCCGCACCGTCGATGGTCCGCGCGAGGCGCACTCGGTCCACGGCTACTTCATCCTGCCCGGTGACCTGAAGGCCCCCATCGTCTATTTCGTCGATCGGCTGCGCGACGGCACGAGCTTCACCACTCGGCGTGTGACGGCAATTCAGCACGGTCGTGCGATCTTCAACCTGTCGGTGTCGTTTCACATTGCCGAGACAGGCGTGGAGCACCAGACGCCGATGCCGATCGTGCCGCCGGCGGCTATGTTGGCAACGGAGCTGGAACTGATCAGGGGCATTGCGGCGCGCATCCCTGCGCCGCTGCGCCCGATCATCACGCAGGAGCGGCCGATCGACTTTCGGCCGGTGGTGCCGCTGGATCCGTTCGACCCGAAGCCACTGGCGCCGGTGCGCCACGTCTGGTTCAAGTCGTACGGCGCCGTGCCCGACGAGTCCATCCTGCATCAGGCCGTGCTGGCCTATGCCTCCGATCACGGCCTGCTGGGCACTGCTCTCCTGCCACACGGGCTGTCGCTCTGGTCTCCGGGCATGCAGCTGGCGTCGCTCGATCACTCGGTGTGGATGCATCGCCCGTTCCGCGTGGACGAGTGGCTGCTCTACGAAATGGACAGCCCCATCGCGGCCGGCGCGCGTGGGTTCGTGCGCGGGAGCATCTATGCCGAAGATGGTTCGCTGGTCGCGTCCGTCGCGCAGGAAGGACTGATGCGCAAACGGGAAATGCCGTGATGCCTTCGCTCGTCGTTCTTGTGCTTCGTCACGCAACTGCAACTGCAACTGCAACCGCAACTGCGTAACGCAAAGGGTGCGAGGGCGCCAAGGCGCTAAGGACTGCAACAGATTGGGAACTGCGCTCGATCAGCGGGCCGACTACCCCAAAGCTTTTCTTTGCGCCTTGGCGCCCTTGCACACCCTTCGCGTTACGCGTTGCAGTTTGCGGAGCAGGTCTTGGAACGGAGCCGTTCCGATGTGCGCCGTCATCTCGAAACTACTGCCATCGATGCCGATCCCTGCGCCTCCGATTGACGATGACGACGCCACCGCTACAGCCAGCGGTGGCGGCAATGAGCGGCTGCACCGCTGGGTGGACATTCTCGCCGCACTGCTGAGCCGTCGCCGGCCGGTGTCGTTCATCGATCTGGCGCACGACGTGCCGGAGTACCGGCGCCAGCAGGAGGCGGTCGATGCGCTGCCGGAGAAAGAGGGGAAGCGCAAGCATGAGTCGCTCAAGCGCGC
>JBBSCZ010000006.1:0-35185 GCA_038249795.1 Gemmatimonadales bacterium
CCGGTAAAAGGCGACGTCGGATCGACGGCGACCACCGCGACGGTCAATCCCTCGGTGCGCATCGCCTCGACCAGCGCCGTCGTGATCGTGCTCTTCCCTGCGCCAGGCGGGCCCGTGATGCCGATACGACGCGCCCGCCCAAGCCGTGGATGCAGTGCCGACAGAAGGGCATCGAAGCCGACGCGGTGATTCTCGACGATCGAAATGGCACGGGCGAGGGCCGCTCGGTGCCCCGCGTCGAATGACGCGAGCAGTTTTGCGATCGCAGGCGGCATCGCAACGGGATCAGTCATCGCCGTCATGGTGTGGCAGAAACAGGGTGCTGCTCATCGTGTTCGTCATCGATGTCACCGACGACCTCCTCGAGAAGATCCTCGAGCGTCACCAGACCGAGTACTGGCCCGGAGCCGTCGCGCACGACGGCGAGATGTTGGCGATTCTGCAGCATTGCGAAGAGCTGGTCGCTGCACCGGCGATCGAGGGCTGCGGTACCAACGGGACGAAGTGGCAACGCAGCCTCGTCTTCACTCGTGAGCACGTCACGCACATGCACCATCCCGACGATGTTGTCGAGCGTCACGGCAAAGATCGGCACGCGCGAGTATCCCGACTGCGCGATCTGCAGCGCCTTCTCGGCATGCGTGAGCTGCACGTCGAGCGCGAAGATCTGGTCGCGCGGAGTCAATACATCCCGCAGCGTCTTGTCGCCAAACTGCACCAGCCCGGTGATGATCTCCCGCTCGCCCGGCAGGCTGACCCCCTCCCTCTCCCCCTCGCTCAGCAAGGCTTCCAGGGCGTCGCGTTCGACATCCGCCGGCGTTGCGTGATTCGCAGGCCGCAAAAGCCGCTCCAGCCACCGCGCCGGCAGCAGGAAAACGCCGAGCACCAGCTCCACGGTCTGCAGCACCGGCAGCAGGAACGGCGAGAGCGCAACGGACCACCGCTGCCCGATCGCGCGCGGGATCGCAATCCCGAGCACCAGTACGCCGACGCCCGCGATGGAGAGCCAGAGCAGCAGCGTGGCCGGCGTCTCCCTCAACGCCAACGTCAGCGCGGCACCGCCGGCAATGACGATCGCGGCAGCGCCCGCCCCTGCTGCGAGTTGCAGCCGTTGCGGCTGTTCCAGATACGCCTCGGCAATGCGCGCGCCCCGCAGACGCTGCTCGACCCAGTGACGCAGCCAGAGGCGACTGACGGCGCGCACGGAATGCGAGGCGAGTGACATCGCGGCCACGCCTGCAATCACCAGAATCACGATCGCGAGTGGTCCCATCAGTGCTCCGCTCCACTCTCGTCACTGGACGGTTTCGTCTCCAGCCGCTCGAAATACACGCGCAGCACCTGTCGCCGGCGCACCTGCTCCACCACCACACGAAAGCCCGCGATCTCGAGTTGTTCACCCGCTCGCGGCACGCGGCCGAGCCGCTCCATGATCAATCCGCCCACCGTGCCCACTTCCTCACTCTCGATGTCGACGCCCAGCGTTTCCGATAATTCGTCGAGTGTGATGCGTCCGGTGACCCAGAACTCGCGATTGTCGCGGCTCTCGAACTGCCGCTCATCCTCGGCATCGTGCTCATCGTCGATCTCACCGACGACCTCCTCGAGTATGTCCTCGATGGTGACGATTCCGGCGGTGCCACCATACTCGTCCATCACGATCGCGATGTGCGTGCGCTGTGCACGGAACTCGCGCAGCAGGGCGTCGATCGGCTTGGTGGGCGGAATGTAGAAGCCCGGCCGCATCAGCGAGATCCATCCCGCCTCGGGCTCGGCCTCGGCGAGGATGTCGGCCAGCAGGTCCTTCACGTAAAGCACACCGATCACATCGTCGATGCGGTCCTTGTACACCGGCAGCCGAGAGTGCGCCGACGAACGAAAACGGTCGATCACTTCCGACCACGGTGTCTCTCGTTCCACTGCGATCATTTCGACACGTGGTGTCATGATCTCCTGCACCTGCGTCTCACCAAGCGAGAATGCGCCCTCCAGCAGCGTCTTCTCCTTGCCGGTCACGTCGGCCTCGGCGGCGACGATGTCGAGAAACTGCTCCGATGCGACCTCCTCGGCGTCGGCATCGACCTTCATCTTCGGGAAGAACGAGGCAACCAGACCTTCGCTGCGCTCCATGATCGCCACCAGCGGCGTGGCGAGGAGTGTCACGAACGCCGCCCACCCCGAGAGCCACGCGCTCGGACCGGCAGCACGCGTCGCGCCGATGGTGCGCGCCAAGGTCTCGGCGCAGGCGACCGCGAGCAGCAGCAGCGCCACGGAGGCGAAGGGGGCCGGCCCTTCCGCGACCCACAGCGGTGGCGCCGACGCACCGGCGGCCAGAAAGCAGAGCAGCCGCGATGCGCTCAGCGATCGGTGCACGCGTTCACGATCAGTCACGAGCCACGTACGACGCACGTCGTCGGCCGGGCCCGGAGTCAGGCTCGTGACGAAACCGTCAGCCGCTACGGACGCGCCGGCGGCGAACAGGAAGACAGCAAACAGAACCCAGAGAGTCATACCAGTCAGACGAGGCCACGACGAATGGCGGCACGCAGGTACTTCTCCTGCGCGCGCCACATCGGAGAATCGACCCGGGATTCTCCGTCCGGATGCTCGAGGCCGAGCGAATGCAGTGTGCCGTGGATCACCAGCCGCGCCAGCTCCTGACGCACCGGTACTCCCCACGCCTTGGCGTTACCGCGCGCGACATCGGGACAGATGTACATGTCACCCGTCACCGGAGCGTCAGCCACCGGGCGCGTCAGCTCGAATGTGATGATGTCCGTGGCACCGGTGTGTCCCAGCTGCTCGCGATTCATCCGGGCCATGGCGCGCGCCGACAGGAACGTCACGCTCATCACGGCGTCGGAAATCCGCTCCGCCTTCAGCACCAGTGCGACGAGCGCCTCGACGCGCGCCGCACTGAGCGGCGCCCGCAGGCCGGGGGCACTGGACTCGACGACCACGGCCATCAGCGCCACCCGCCGAACGCGGCGCGGCGTCGCGGTGGAGGATCAGTTGCCACTGTCATGTGCGTAAGCCCGGATGATGTCCCGCACGAGACGATGGCGCACGACGTCCGCCTCGCTGAAGTAGTGGAAGGCGATGCCCTCCACTCCCGGCAGAATGCGCTCGACCTGCATCAGCCCGGACTGCTCGCGCGCTGGCAGGTCGATCTGCGTCTTGTCACCAGTGATCACGATCTTCGAATTCACGCCAAGTCGCGTGAGGAACATCTTCATCTGCGCATTGGTGGCGTTCTGTGCCTCATCCAGGATGACGAACGCATCACCCAGTGTACGGCCGCGCATGAACGCCAGCGGGGCGATCTCGATCACGCGCGTCTCGAGCGCCTTGATCACGCGTTCCGGTGGCATCATCTCGTCGAGCGCGTCGTACAGCGGCCGCAGGTATGGATCGACCTTCGCCTGCATGTCTCCCGGCAGGAAGCCGAGGCTCTCACCCGCCTCGACCGCCGGCCGCGCGAGCACGATCCTCTTTACGCGCTTCCGCATCAGCGCATCGACGGCAGCGGCGACCGCGAGATACGTCTTCCCGGTGCCGGCGGGCCCAATACCCACCACGATGTCGTGTTCTGCGATCTTCTGCAGGTACTCGGCCTGGCCTGGCGTCTTCGCCTGCACGACGCGCTTCATGCCGGGCAACGCGATGCGTGCCGGGTCGAGTGGCCCTGATTCGCCGCCGCTCGTGTCCTCGGACATGCGAAGCACGTCATCGGCCGTGAACGACGAGCGCTGCCGTGCTGCCTCCACCATGCGTTGCGCCGTGTACATGGCGCGGTCGACGGCCTGGGGATCGCCAGCCAGCGTCATCGCGTCGCCACGCATGCCGACGCGTACGCCATGGATGCGACCCAGCTCCACGAGATTCGCGTCATTCACACCTGCGAGCGTCAGCAGGTCGGCGCCCTCGGTCGACACCTTCTGCGTTACGAGACTCGTTCCGGTCACGACGGCTCCTCGATCAAGATCGCAATGTTGAGCGCGTTCAACTCGCGCTCGCTCACGGGGCTCGGCGCACCTTCGAACAACGCGCGAGCCGCAGTGGTCTTCGGAAAGGCAATCACGTCACGCAACGAAGTGGATCCGGCCAGCAACATGGCAATGCGATCGAAGCCAAGTGCGAAGCCTCCGTGAGGTGGCGCACCCGCAGCAAGTCCGTCGAGCAGGAAACCGAAGCGGCTCTGAATCTCGTCGGCCGGCACCTTCAGCAGCCGGAAGATGGTCTCCTGCACGGCAGGATCGGTAATGCGGATCGAGCCTGAGCCAAGTTCGTTACCGTTGTAGACGGCGTCATAGTGCATGGCGCGACATTCCCAGGGAGCAGACTCCAGCTTGTGCGTGTCGTCGGGATGCGGCGCCGTGAACGGGTGATGCGCGGGCATGTGCTCGCCGCTGCCGGCGTCGAGCTCGAAGAGCGGGAAATCCACGATCCAGCAGAAAGCATGCGCGGTGTGAGGCATGATCTCCGGGCGGCGCGTCAGCTCCAGACGAACCTGACCCATCGCCGGCAGTGCGGCAGCATCCGTGCCCACGCCCGCCAGCAGCAGCTCGCCAACGGCGCCACCGATGCGCTCCATCGTCTCGACACCGAATGCCTTCGTGCCCTGCCCTTCCCAACCCGCCTCGGTGCGCTTCGCCCACAGCAGACCACCAAGCCCGTTCGACTTGGCTACCGCTGCCAGCGCGTCGATCTCCTTGCGGGACATCGCTGCGCCGCTCGGCACACGAATGCCACGCAGCTTGCCACCAGCCGCAATGCCGTCGTGTACGAAAGCAGCGGCATCGGGCTGCACGTGCGCGGTCCAGTTCTCGAGCTCGAAGCCGAAGCGCAGGTCGGGCTTGTCGATGCCGAAGCGCTCCATCGCCTTGGCCCACCCGATGCGTGGAAACGGCGCGGTGATCTCGTGCCCGGCTTCCTTCCACAGCGCGACCAGTACCCGTTCGACGACCAGTTGCACATCCTCCTGCGACACGAAGGCGCACTCGAGGTCGATCTGCGTGAACTCCGGCTGACGATCGGCGCGCAGGTCCTCGTCGCGGAAACACCGTGCGATCTGGAAATAGCGATCGAAGCCAGCGACCATCAACAGCTGTTTGTAGATCTGCGGCGACTGCGGCAACGCGTAGAACTCGCCCGGGTGGACACGGCTCGGCACGAGGTAGTCACGCGCGCCTTCCGGCGTGGTCTTGGTCAGGATCGGCGTCTCGATTTCGAGAAAGCCGTGCGAAGTCATGGTATTCCGCGCCACCTGCAGCAGGCGATGACGCAGCATCAGGTTCGCCTGCAGTTCCGGCCGTCGCAAGTCGAGAATGCGGTGCTTCAGGCGCAACTCTTCTGCCGCGAGCTTCTCGTCCTTGCCGCGTGCCACGGGAATCGCCGGCGTCACTGCCGGCCCGACGATGCGCATCGACGTGACATGCAGTTCGATGTTGCCCGTGCCGAGATCATGATTCACCATCTCCACGGGACGCGCCGCGATCACGCCCTCGACCTCGACGACGGTCTCGGCACCGAGCCTGTCGGCGGCGGCGATCACATCGGCCGGTGTGAAGCGCGGATCGCAACAAGCCTGCAGCAGCCCCGCGCGATCGCGCAGGTCGAGGAACACGATCGAGCCGAGTGAGCGGCAGCGATGGACCCAGCCACCGACCGTCACCATCTGGCCGATGTGCACATCACGGAGTTCTCCGCACAAATGGCTGCGACGGGACGTGGCGAACAGTGAAGCAACGGTCACGCAACTGACTCCCGGCGCCGTGCAAGCGCCGTCACGAGAGATAGACCAGCCACCGCTCCGGCGGTGTCTGCAAGCCAGTCGCGCACATCCATGCGGCGATTGGGAATGAACTTCTGGTGAAACTCGTCGACGGCACCAAGCATCGACAACACGAACGCCCATCGCAGTAAATTGCGCAGGCATCGCGTACGTGCCGCCCAACCGACCGTAGCGCCAAGCAGCGCATACGCGGAAAAGTGGATGAGCTTGTCGCTGTTGTTCGGCATCGCCGGCGGGGACGGCCAGGACGTTGCGACGAAGATGCCCACGGCGACCGCCATCGGGACCAGCCACCGTGTCCAACCCGTCATGGCAGGGCGTTCGAGCGGTCGTGCAGGAGCCGAACTCAGAAAACCTCCATGCCAACTGGCAGGTGCCGGAACTCCTCGTTCGACGCGCACGTGTGCCCAGCACCGCGCACCTTGGAACGGCTCGCGAGCGGGGCAGTCACGCTTTCAAGCGTCAGCAGATCGAACAGCAATGCTCGGTGGTGTCGGAGGAACGTCAAATCTAGCCGCCGCATCACAGCCGGGGTAGCGTGAGCGTGGGTAACGTCCTGTCGGACAAAAGGTTGGAAACACAATTGCCACTGGAGAACGCAGCGGCAGCCCCATCTGCCCCCCTGAAGCCATTAAGTTGACCGGGTGACGATGACCGTGCTCAACCTTCTCGACTTGACCCCAGTCGACGCGCGCGAGGTGCTCCGCTCCGCGCTGGCGGATCTCGGTGAACCGTCGTACCGCGCCGATCAGGTCCTCCGACGTCTATGGGTCAATCCAGCGCCGGACTTCGCGGCCATGACCGAGCTCCCGGTGCAGCTGCGCGCCGCGCTCGCCGAGCGGTTCGTCATGCCCCGACTCACGCTGGCCGTGCGCCAGGCGTCGACCGACGGTACCGAGAAGTTCCTGTTCACGATGGCGGATGGGCAGTCGATCGAGACGGTGGCGATACCGGACGGCGACCGGATGACGTTCTGCATTTCGTCGCAGGCAGGTTGCGCCCTGGCGTGCAAGTTCTGCGCGACCGGCGTGATGGGCTTCCAACGCAACCTCGCGGTGCATGAGATTGCCGGCCAGATTCGCGAACTCGCCCTGCTCGATCCGCCGGTCCGCGCCACCAACATCGTCTTCATGGGCATGGGCGAGCCGATGATGAACTGGAAGGCAGTGAGCCCGACACTCACGATTCTCAACTCCCCCGAAGGTTTCGGCATCGGCGCCCGGCACATCACCGTGAGCACCGTCGGCGTGCTGCCGGGAATCATCGCGTTGGGTGAGCGCGCGGAGCAGTTCCGCCTCGCAATCTCGATCCATGCGCCGAACGACGCGCTGCGGCAGCAGCTGATGCCCGTGAATACGAAGTTTCCGTTGTCCGAGGTGATTGCCGCTGCGGCCGCGTTCGACCGTCGGGTCACGTTCGAGTACGTGATGCTGGGTGGCGTGAACGACCGCAGAGTGCATGCCGACGAGTTGGCGCAGCTCGCGCGTAACTGCAAGGCATTCGTCAATCTGATCCCGTTGCACCCGGGCGGTGGTCTCGGCTTCGATCCAACACCGCGCGATCAGATCCATCAGTTCGCCAACTGGATCCGCGACGACGGTGTGGAGGTCGCGATCCGCCGCAGTCGTGGGCTCGACATCAGCGCTGCCTGCGGGCAGTTGCGGGTGGAGAAGATCGGACGCCGTCGCGAGCTGACGACCTCCTGACCTCGTCAGATCATGGGTGGAAGGCTTCCGCCGGTGGCTTGTAGCTGCTGCCGAGCTTGACCGTGATGTCGAGACCGCGGTCGAGCGAGTCCTTGCCGCGTTCGATACTCGCACCACCGAGTACCCGCGCCAGTCGAACGGCGGCTTCGGGCTTGTCGGTGTAATCGATGATGAGCGTCGCGCCGCGACGTCCCTTCGGATCATTGCCCCAGCCGACGACGTCGAAGCCGCGATCGCGCAGCAGGAAGGTGGCACGACGCGCCAGACCGGTCACACCGCTGGCATTGAGCACCTCGACCACCACGCGCTGGCCTGTCGGCGCGCTGGTCGTGTCGCCCAACAGTTCCTGCGGACCGCGCGCCAGTGCGCGCCGCGCAGTGAGCACGCCCGCCACGGCAACGACCAGCACGAGCGCACCCACCGCCAGCATGCGACGACGAGTCATCGGGCGGCGTTCCACATCGCAACGGTCTCGGCGTGCAGTCCCTTCCCTTCGCGCAGCGACCACTCCAGTCGCACCTTCACCACCTGGCGAAAAACGCCCGCGAAGTCACCGGGTACCATCTGTGCCAGCCAGGCACGCTCCGCCATCATGAACTTGCGGCCGGGCTCGAGGAAGTCGGCCATGAACAGCGCCTGTCCGGTCCTGGTCCAGTGCGGATTTCCGAGCGTGTGCCAACGAATCGCATCGAGTACGTCGCGACGCGTTTCACCCTCCGCCTCCAGCCGCGATGCAGCGGCCGGCCCATGCAGAATCGCCGCCGGCGACTGCGCGTCACGCGACAGTTCGCGCAGCAGCGGTTCTTCGGCATCACGCAGGGCATCGTGCCAGCAGCCGGCGTCGTGCCACGCGGAGCATTCGGCGGCACCGATGGCCATCGATGCGGCCCACTGGTCGAGCAGTGCGGTGACACGCGCGATGTGCTCCCGACGCTTTGGTGTCGCGACGGCCCAGATGGGGAGGCCAATTTCCATGCGCACAGCCGGAATCATGACGGTACTGGAAGTGAATCGCCGAGGCGGTGGTTGTCGAGCAGTCGCGTGGCACCGATGCGCGCGGCGACGATCACGTAGTCGCCGGTCGCGGCCGACGTCACCGGTTCGAGTCGGTCTGGATCCACGATGCCGAGATAGTCGGCCTGCACGCTGGCTTCGGTGCGCAGGCACGCCTCGCCCTCTGAGATCATGGCGCGTACCTCTCTGTTTCCGGCAGCGAAGCTGTCGGCAATGGTCATCAGTGATCGCGACAGGGCACGTGCGGCGCGTCGGGCATCCGTGTCGAGATACCGGTTGCGGCTCGACATGGCGAGGCCGTCCACCTCGCGGATGATCGGCGCGATGTCGACGACGACCGGAATGTCGAGATCGCGCACCATTGCACGGATGAGCGAGGCCTGCTGCAGATCTTTCTGGCCGAACACGGCGACATCGGGCTGCACGAGATTGAACAGTTTCGCGACCACCGTGAGCACGCCAGCGAAGTGACCTGGCCGGAACGCGCCTTCCCAGCGGTCGGCCATGCGTTCCGGCACGACACTGACGTCACGAGTCCCTGGATACATCACCTCGACACCCGGCACGAAGGCGATCGTCACGCCGCGGGGGCCGGCCAAGGCGAGATCGTCACGCTCGGTTCGCGGATACTTCGCGAGGTCATCGGTCGGCGCGAACTGCAACGGATTGACGAAAATGCTCAGCACGACGCAACCGCACTGCGCGCGTGCGCGGTCGATCAATGACAGATGCCCGTCATGCAGCGCACCCATGGTGGGCACGAATCCGACGCGCTCGTCGCGGTCGCGAGCCGCAGCCACCGCCGCGCGAAGTGAGGCGACATCCCGGACGACTTCCATATCAGCTGAAACTCGTGCTGTCGTCGGGATAGCGGCCGGCGCGCACATCGTCGGCATAGGTGCTCACCGCTTCTTTCACGATCCCCGCGACATCGGCATACCGACGGAGAAACTTCGGCGCGAAACCCTCGTTCAGCCCAATCAGATCCGGAAGCACCAGGATCTGGCCATCGCACCCGGCGCCGGCGCCGATGCCGATCGTCGGGATGCGCAGCGAGGTCGAGATCGTACGCGACAATTCCGTCGGCATCAGCTCGAGCACCGTGGCGAAACAACCAGCTTCCTGCAGCGCGAGCGCGTCGGACTGCAGCTGCCCCGCGATGTCCGCATCGCGCCCCTGCACCCGCGCACCGCTCAGCGCGGTGTCACTCTGCGGCGTGTAGCCGATGTGTCCCATCACCGGAATGCCGGCATCGACGCATGCCCGCACCGCCGCCAATGAGGATGTGCCCCCACCTTCGAGCTTCACCGCAGTGGCGTTCGTCTCGGCGAGCGCACGCCCGGCGTTGCGCACGGCTTCGGCAGGACTGATCTGATACGTCATCCACGGCATGTCGAAGATCAGCATCGCGCGGCGCACCCCGCGGCGCACGGCGGCGCAATGCCAGATCATCTGGTCGAGTGTGACCATCTTGGTCGACTCGAGCCCGGCGATGACCATCCCGAGTGAGTCACCCACCAGCACCATGTCCACGCCAGCCGCATCGACCAGGCGGCCGAACAGCACGTCGTAGGCGGTCGTCGCGACGATCTTCTCGCCATTTGCCTTTTTGGCGTGCAGGTCACGAATAGTGACCGGCTTGCCCGACGATTCCGGTGGTGGCATCATGCTCGCGCTCATGAAATTCCTGCGTGCAGCTGGAGGGCGCCGTTGGAGACAGTCATGCGGAATGCCGGCAGGTAGCCAGGCCTGTATGCACCTGGGCCGCTGTGATCGCATCGGCCGCGTCATCGACGCCGAGCAGCTCGGCGAGTTCACGCTGCCAGAAATCACGCTCGTTCAGTCCCGGATGCGGGACCAGCAGTTCGTCGGTGACGATGGCTGGCTGCTCTGCCCACACGATGTCGAGATCCAGCGTGCGCGGTCCGTTCGCTACCGTCCGTTCGCGTCCGTGCTGCAACTCGATCGCCTGCAACGCATGCAACAGTGCATGCAGCGAGAGCGTCGTCTCCACCAAAGCCATCTGATTGAGGTATGACGGTTGCGGCGGACCAAACGCCTCGGTTTCCTCCACCGTCGATACCTCCAGCAGCCTCACACCATCGATACGCCCGATGGCAGCCTGACCGCTGCGGAGCAACCCGGCACGGTCGAGCATGTTCGAGCCAAGCGCGATCGCAACCCGCAGTGCGTCTGCACTCATGCGCAGGTCCCGTCCTGCACCATCACTTCGGCGCAGTCGAGCGGACCGTCCAGCGCAACGTTCGGCTTGCGGACCGTGGCACGAGCACCGATCACCGATGGCTGCGACAGCGCGCCTGCCACGATCTGCTGGGCGATGGTCTCGAGGAAATACAGTGGTTGCTGTTTGGCGACGTCGGACACCGCCGCGTGCAGATCGCGATAGTCCACCGCCAGCTCGCCAGGCTTCGCCGCACTGGCCCAGACGGTGAGATCGATCTCGAGCGGCTGCGCAAACTCCGCCTCGTGCGGCAGGATGCCGACGCGGACGTGAAAGCGCATGTTGCGCAGCGTGATCTGGATGGGACTCGACATGTAGGGCGATGAAGGACGGGCACCGCGACTGCTGCAAGATACCCGAACCCTGCGGGTGCGACACGCCTTGCGCGTTACGCGCCCTCGCTATCCAGGCCCGCGCGAAGATCGCGCACCAGCGCGAGTGCTGAGTCGACCGAAGCCTCAGCCAGCTTCACCACCGCACTGCCGACGACGACGCCGTCGGCCATCTCACCCACCAGCGCTGCCTGATCCGGGGTGCCGATGCCAAAGCCGACGCAGATCGGCAGCGACGTCACTCCGCGCAGGCGTGCGACGGTCTCCGGCAGATCACCGGCGATCGAGTCCTTGGCGCCCGTCACGCCAAGCCGGCTGATCAGATAGACGAACCCGCTGCCGTTGCGGCCGATCTCCGCCATGCGAGCGGCGGGGGTGGTTGGTGCAACGAGCCGCACGTATGCGAGTGGCGACGTGCCGAGCCACGTCTCGCGTTCCGGGTCGGCACCCACTGGCAGATCGGTGATGAGGATCCCGGACACGCCGGCATCGGCGGCACGCTGCAGCGCGTCGGGCCCGGCATTCAGCACCGGGTTCAGGTAGCTGAACAGCACCACCGGGATCGACAGCCGTGCATCGCGCACCATCGACAGGGCACCCTCGAAATTCATGCCCTGCTCGAGCGCGATCTGGGAGCTGCGCTGGATGACGGGGCCGTCGGCCAGCGGATCAGAAAACGGCACGCCCAGTTCCACGCAATCGGCGCCAGCGGCCTCGAGCCCCTTCAGCAATTCCAGCGAGCGTGCCCGATCGGGATGGCCGGCCGTGATGTAGACCACCAGCGCCTTCCGACCCGACGCCTGCAGCGCGTTCATGTGCTGCGACAGATGTGCGGCCATACCGGCCGTCACTCGACCTCCAGAATCGGGTGCTGCATCATCGTGCCGACGTCCTTGTCGCCGCGGCCGGAGACACAGAGCAGCACGGGTTCATCAGACGCCCAGCGTCCCTTGCTGTCGACGATCCACGCAACGCTGTGCGCCGTCTCGAGCGCAGGGATGATGCCTTCCAGACGGCTCAGCAGCGCGACACCACGCAGCGCACTGTCATCGGTCACGGCCACGTACTCGGCGCGGCCGGTCGTCTTCATGAATGCATGCTCCGGTCCCACGCCAGGATAATCCAACCCGGCGCTGATGCTGTGCGCTGGGTGCACCTGCCCGTTCTCGTCCTGCAGCAGCAGCGAGAGCGAGCCATGCAACACACCCGGCGTACCGGAGCTGAGGGTGGCCGAATGGCGGCCGGTCAGCACCCCTTCGCCGGCCGCCTCGACACCCACCAGCTGTACGTCGCTATCCGGCACGAATGCATGAAAGATGCCCATCGCATTCGAGCCGCCACCGACGCATGCGACCACTGTCTTCGGCAGGCGTCCCACGATGCGCAGCATCTGCTCACGCGCCTCCTTTCCGATACAGGCGTGGAAGTCGCGTACCATGCGAGGATAGGGCGCCGGGCCGACCACGCTGCCGATGATGTAGTGACTGCTGTCGACATTCGTGACCCAGTCGCGGATCGCTTCGCTGGTGGCATCCTTCAGCGTGCGCGTGCCGCCAGTCACCGGCACGACGGTGGCTCCGAGCAGCTGCATACGGAAAACGTTCAGGCTCTGGCGGTGCGTATCCTCCTCGCCCATGTAGACGACGCACTCCAGCCCGAACTTCGCGCACACCGTCGCCGTGGCCACGCCATGCTGGCCCGCGCCCGTCTCGGCAATGATGCGACGCTTGCCCATGCGAATCGCGAGCAGCACTTGCGCCAGAGCATTGTTGATCTTGTGCGCGCCAGTGTGGCAGAGATCTTCACGCTTGAGCCACACGGGGGCGCCGACGCGGTCGGACAGCCGCGGCGCGAAGCCAAGCGGCGTGGCGCGGCCGACGAAGCTCTCCAGCAGTCCGTTCAACTCCGTCTGATAGGCGGCGTCGGTCTTGATCGCTTCATACGCCAGGGTGAGCTCATCCAGCGCTGGGATGAGCGTCTCGGGGACGTAACGGCCGCCGAAGGGACCAAATCGGTCGCTGGGCATGATCGAGGGTTCCTGCATCGTCGCCATTCACTGCACTCCTGCAAGGGACAACTGCTCGTCGTCGCTGCGGTCGCCACGTGCGGCGGCGATGAACCGGCGCACGCGAAGTTGATCCTTGATTCCGGGTGACACCTCGACACCCGATGACACATCCACCACATCCGGCGACAACAGCCGGTTTCCGATTGCCACGTTCTCCGGCGTCAGTCCGCCCGCCAGCACCAGCAGTGCGCTGGCGTCTTCACATTCCCGAACGGCCGCCAGCGGCGACTGCAACGCCTTCCAGTCGATCGCCACTCCCGTCCCGCCGAGTGCACCCGCCACGAGCGCATCGAGCACCACACCGTCGGCCACGGCGAAGAGGGCAGCGGCGCGCGCCGCGTCAAATGCTCCCGATGGCACCCGCAAGACCGCCCAGATGCCACCAGGCCATCGCTCTCGCAGGTCGAGCACCATGCGTGGCGACGGATCGCCGTGCAGCTGCACGATGTCGGCACCCGCCGCCATCGCACCTCGAACGATGTCATCCACCGGCTCGTGCCCGACGACGACGACGCGCGTTGCCGTTGCGGCCTGCGCGAAGACTGTGCGCGCACCCTCCGGAGTCACGAGACGCGGTCCACCGGCGAGGATCGCACCCACGTAGCGTGCACCGGCAGCACTGGCGGCAGCCGCATCTTCCGGCCTCGTGAGACCGCAGATCTTGACCGCCGGCACCACCACTCAGGCCTGGCGCTGCGTGCGTGCCACGCCGGTAAGCGAAGCCACTGCCTGCTGCGGCGTCGCGGATGCCGAGATCGACGAGCCCACGAGCACTGCATCGGCGCCGCAGTTCGCGGCGCGCACCACGTCGTCATGCGAATTGACGCCGCTCTCGTAAATCGCGACGTGTGTGCGTGGCACGAGCGGCAGCAGCCGCTCGCTCGCCACGAAATCGAGCTCCAGCGTCTCGAGATTGCGGTTGTTCACGCCGATCAGGAGCGCCCCCGCATCGAGCGCATCGCGCAATTCTTCTTCGTCGCGCACTTCCACGAGCGGCTCGATGCCCAGCATCCGCGCGGTGAATACGAGCTCCTCCAGCGCGTCGCTTGGCAGGGCACGGGCGATCAGCAATGCCGCTGCCGCACCGGCGCGCCGTGCTTCGACGAGCTGAATCGCATCGGTGATGAAATCCTTGCGAATACACGGGCCAATTCCGAGCGCGGCCGCGACGGCGAGATCGTCCAGCGCGCCGCCGAACTCCGAGGGCTCGGTGAGGATCGAGAAAGCGGTGGCACCGCCGGCGGCGTAGGCGCGGACCTGGCGGCCGGCGTCGAGTGCCGTATTGATCGCCCCCCGGGATGGGGAACTCCGCTTCAGTTCCGCGATGACGGCGACATCGGCACGCCCCGTGATGGCCGCGAGAATGTCGGGCGGCGCGGGCATCGCCAGCGCTTCGGCGACCTGCGCTGCATACGGCTTTCCTGCCCGCGCCTGCTCAGCGCGGAAGGCACTTGCCGAGCTCAGCCGGCCGAGCGGGCCGACGGGCGGGGTCCAGGGGCGAGCCACTTGCATTTCGGTATTCCTTCGGCAATAGTCTTCGGCAGTTCTTCGGGGCGAACGCCCAGCCTCAGCAATCTAGCGCACTACTCGTCGTTCAAACGTATCAGCCGGAGCCGGCCCCATGTCGCTCACCAAGCGTCAGCGTGAAATCCTCACCTTCCTGTCCGTGTACTCGGATGAAAACGGTTACGCGCCCAGTTTCGAGGAGATTGCAGAGCATTTCGGCTTTACCAGCCTTGCCACGGTTCATGAACATCTGAGCAATCTGGAGCGGAAGAGCTACATCCGTCGCGGCTACAACGAGAGCCGGGCGATCGAGATCCTGCCATCCGAGGCGTTGCCGCGATTCGTCGAATTGCCGCTGCTCGGCCTCGTTGCCGCCGGTCTGCCGATCGAGGCGGCAGTCACTGGCGAAACGATGGCGATTCCACCCGACATGCTGCACAAGAGCGGCAATCACTACGTGCTGAAGGTGCGCGGCGATTCGATGATCGACGAACAGATCCGTGATGGAGATTTCGTCGTCGTCAACGAACGCAAGACCGCCGACAACGGCGAAATGGTGATTGCGCTACTCGACCGCACCTCTGCCACCGTCAAGCGCTACTACCGGGAAAAGGATGGCCGCATCCGTCTGCAGCCGGCCAACGACAGCATGGATCCGATCTACACCGACGAACGCAACCTTTTGATCCAGGGTGTCGTCGTCGGCGTACTCCGGAAATACGCATGACCTCCCCGGGATCGTTCCTCGGCCTCCGCACCGCCATCTACGCGGTCGCCGATCTCGTGTCCGCGCGCACGTGGTACTCGAACGTGCTCGAGCGCGCGCCCTACTTCGATGAGGATTTCTACGTCGGCTACGATGTCGGCGGATTCGAGCTCGGGCTCGTGCCGGAACCCGACGCGCCGGCCGAGCGCGACGCCGCCGGTGTCGCGTTCTGGGGTGTCGCCGACGCCGAGGCGGCGTACCAGCGCCTGCTTGCGCTCGGCGCACATGACCACGAGCCGGTGCAGGACGTCGGCGACGGCGTGAAAATCGGTGCGGTGCGGGATCCGTTCGGCAATGTGTTGGGTGTGGTCGAGAACCCGCATTTCAAGCTGAAGACGTAGTCAAGCCATGGCGGCACACATCCGAGACTCGAAGCCGTAAGTGCGTCAGTCGCGACCCTGCGACAGCTCTCGTTTTCCGGTTCGGATAGCACCATGCGACTGGTCCTCGTCGACAACGAACATCATATCGCGGATGCGCATCGTCGCGCGCTTCGCACCGTGCGACCCGAGTGGAACGTCGTACTCGCCTCCACCCCCGAAGCAGCCCTCCAGGCGCTCGAGGCAGGACCGACGGACGTGTTCATCGCAGAACTGGGAAAGCCACCAACCGACGGCGCTGCCCTCTTCGAGACGGTCCGCGATCGCTGGCCTGCCACCGTGCGTATTGCCCTCTCGGAATTCGCTGAGAAGAGCGTCGCCATGCGGCTGGAACGCAGCGTCCATCGCTTTCTGCACAAGCCCTGCGACACGTTCATGCTCGCGATGCTGATCGAGCGCAGTGGTACGCTGCGTGCGAGCGTGGACGATCCGGCCGTCCTCGCTGCCATCGGCGGGCTCGAGTCGATCCCACGGCCCCCGGCGACTGTCCAGGCGCTGGAGAAGGTGCTGGCCGATGCCGATGCCGGCGTGATCGCCGTGGCCGCAGTGGTGAGCCGGGATGCCGCCCTGACCGCGCGGATCCTGCGAGTCGTCAACAGTTCGTTTTTCGGCGTGGGCCGACAGGTCACGCGCGTCGACGCGGCGGTGAACTTCATGGGTGTGTCACTGGTGCGAGCGATCACGCTGGCCGACGGTGCCACCCGCTCGTTCGTCGTCGCGCCCGATGCGCTCGACCTCGACGAATGGAACCGTCATGCCGTCCGGGTTGCCGCCATTGCGCGCGACATCACGCTCAAGACGTGCCCCAATGACCGGGCGCTGGCCGATGAAGCGTTTCTCGCCGGGCTGCTGCACGATGTGGGGCAGGTGGTGCTCGCCGGAGTCGCGCCGCAGGTGTGGAAGGAGATCGAGAAGCAGGCGGCTTCGGAACTGCTGCCACTCAACGAGATCGAGGTGCGACAGGGCCGCGTATCACATGCGCTCGTGGGAGCGTACCTGCTCAGTCTCTGGGGACTGCCCTCGAGTGTGGTCGAAGCCGTGGCTTTCCACCACACACCCGAGCGGCTGGCCGGACACATGTTCGACGCGACCATCGCCGTGCATGTGGCCGATGCGCTGACCGTCCGATCGGACGCGCGGGTGGCACCGGCATTGAACACGGAGTGCATCCGTGGCGCCGGCATCACCGAAGAGCACCTGCAGGCGTGGCGGGTGCGGTTCAACGCATTCGAGAACGCTGCCTGACTGCGCTCGCTGCCAGCCGTCAGACAGTGTTCAGGAGCGCGGCGACGACGACGTGATGAGCCGCTCCAGCACTCGGAGTGCAGCGCCGCTGCGTACGACGTCACGCACCTCGCTGACCATCGCGCCATAGTCGCCGCCGTCGCGATGGACGTACAGCGCGGCTGCGGCATTGAGCACCACGGCGGCATGCGCGGCTGGATTGCCATGACCGCCAAGCACTGCGCGCACGATCGTCGCATTTTCCACTGGCTCACCGCCGGCGAGGGCCTCAGCCGCCAATCCGTGGAACCCGTGCGTCGTTGGGTCGATCGTCCATTCGCGAATCGGCGCGTTGCCACGCAGCTCGCGTACGTGGGAGATCCCGAGCGGCGAAATTTCGTCCATTCCCGGTTCGCCATGCACCACCAGCGCAAACTCGGTTCCGAGTACGCGGAGCGCACCGGCAATGAGGTCGAGGCGTGCGTGATCGGCGACGCCGATGACCTGACGGCCGGCGGCGGCCGGGTTGGCGAGGGGCCCGATCATGTTCATGACCGTCGGAATGGCGAGCTCGCGACGCACCGGCCCGACATGACGCATGGCCGGATGCATCAGTGGCGCGAACATGAACACGATCCCGGTTTCACGAAGGATCATCGCCATCCGAGCCGGTGAGACATCGATCGGCACGCCCAATGCCTCGAGCAGGTCGGCGCTGCCGCTCCGGCTCGTGAAGCTGCGATTGCCGTGCTTCGCGATGCGCACACCGCAGGCGGCAGCCACCAGCGCCGCCGCCGTGGAGATGTTGAACGTCGGCACCGCACCGCCACCCGTCCCGCAGGTGTCGACCAGCTGTGTCGGCGCATCGGCGTCGAGCGTGATCATCGCGCGTCGCAACGCCCGCGCGGCACCTGCCACTTCCGATGGTGTCTCGCCCTTCACGCGCAGTCCCATCAACAGTGCGGCCACCTGCGCGGGCGTCGCGCCGCCGGTCATCACCACATCGAACGCATCCGCGGCCTCGAGCGCCGTCAGGCTGTGACCCGATGCGAGACGCTTCACGGCAGTGCGCAGGAAGTCGTCTGTCATTCCGGCTCGCTCGGCACCCACACCTGCGGGCCGCTCACGTGACAGAGTGGACTGGCAGGAGCTGCTCGGCCAGACTCGCGTGCATGGCGACGATGGCAATGACCAGTCCGAGCAGGCGCACGCGATCCACGTCGGCTGCGGTGAAGACACCCTGCTGATTGCGATTCGCGACGTTCACCACGCCGATCAGATCGTCGCGATAGACAAGCGGAAAGCAGATGAAGCTGCCGCTGGTGAAGTATTCGTCCTTCAGCAACGGATGCTGACTGGCCTGCGTCGCATCCGTGACCAGAATCACCTGCCGACTGGCGGCGACCTTGCCCGCGACACCGCTGCCGATGGCGACCCGGTAGCCGTCGCGCACATCACGTGCGACTCCTCGCGCGGCGGCGAGATAGAGCATCCCCGGTTCCGGCGCGCGCATCATGAGCGAGACGCGCTGTGCCTGCATGTCCTCACCGACCAGCATCAGGAGCTCCTCGACCAGACGGCGCGGCTCCGGCGCCGTGGCCTCGAGCGAGAGCACGCGGTCGATCAGATAGATGGTTCGCTCGCGATCGCGCAGTTCCTCGTTGCGACGGTGCAGCTCGATGTGCGCCTGCTCCGTCTGACCGAACGCGGCCTCGAGCTGCTTCTGCAAGCCTTCGGCGCGACGCTGGAATCGGCGTGCATCCTCCTCGATGCGGCTCGCCTCACGTTCGAGGTGCACGACGCGCGCCCGGTCGGCACCGTCAGCGAGCACCTGCGTCTTGGACGACAGCTTCATCTCGAGTTCGCCCAGCTTCCGATCGTATTCGCCGTGAATGCGCTGGGTGACCGATTCCAGCGTCACGACCGCCTCGCGGCGGGCATCCATCTCGGCGAAGCGCGCGAACGCGAGATCGAACAGCGCTGCGTTCGGCAGAAACTTTTCGATCGTGCGGCCACCGAAGAATTTCTTCGGCTCGACTACGGTCAGCACGCCACCCAGCGCACCATCGAACCGGAGACCGCGAATCGACAGCGTCGCGTTCTCGACCGGCGGCAGGCCCAGCAGGCGGGCGAAGTCGGCGGCCCGCTCGATGACATCCACGAAGGTCGAGCCGGCGGCGACACCCTGACGGACGCTGATCGGCAGCTGATCGAAGGCGACCTCGAGCTGTGTGGGCCTGGACGACCCGACGCTGGTCGGGCTGAGCCGGTCGGTCAGCAGTTCGCGGCGCCCGTCGTAGCGAAAAAAGGCGAGGTAGGCGCCGCGGTCGAGCTCGGCCAGCGCCTCACCGAGCACGCCGATTGCGCCACCCAGATCCGGAGCGACAGCGAGTGCGTGCGCCAGCGAGGCGAGGGTGCGTGGAGCCATCGGGTGGGTGGATGAGTTTCGCCGCGCCGTCGGCGGTCGTGCTGCCGCCCCAAGGGTGACGGACTCGTGCGGGCTTGTCAATGTGTTGCGACACCACGACTTGTCTTGCTTGAAGTCATCCATGGGCCGGCCTAGCTTTGACCCAATGTCGCGCCGCACCTTCCAGCTGGTCATACAGTACGACGGAGGGGCCTTCGCGGGCTGGCAACGGCAGCCCGCGCAGCGAACTGTGCAGGGTGTGCTCGAGGACGGACTCATGCGCCTGACGGAGACGCACGTCCCGGTGATCGGCGCAGGCCGCACGGATGCCGGCGTCCACGCACTCGGACAGGTGGCGAGCGTGCAGGTGCCCGACAGATGGGAGCCGCATCGCCTCCAGCGCGCCTTGAATGGCGTCCTCCCACGCGACGTGCGATGCGCTGCCGTCCACCTGATGGTCGACACCTTCCACGCACGTTACAGCGCGACCGAGCGGCGCTACCGGTACCTGGTCGGCACCGACACCTCCGCTGCGGGTCCATTTCGTTACAATCGCGAGTGGGCCCTTGGACGCGAGCCCGACCTGGCGCTCCTGCAACAGGAGGCCTTCAGCGTGCTGGGCGAGCACAGCTTTCGCGCGTTCGCCGTCAAGGGCACCGCGCCGGCCGACGATGATCACCGCTGTGACGTGCGGCTCTGCCGATGGGAAGAACGGCCGGGTGGCCTGGCCCTGGTCATCGCCGCCAATCGATTCCTGCATCACATGGTGCGGTTTCTCGTCGGCACGATGATCGCGGTCGGCACGGGCCGTCGACCGCCGGGCACCATCCTCGCGCTTCGCGCGGCGGATGAGAATCACGACGTTTCGCCGCCAGCACCGGCGTGCGGGCTGTATCTTGAACGTGTCACGTATCCCGCGCACCTGTACCTGATCGAGCCACCTGCGGTGGCGGCGTGACGACATGCTGCCCCGATTGACTGCTTCCGCGTGCTGCCGTGCGCGGCCCCGCATCTGCTTGAGGACGATGGCCCTCCGTCTCACCCTGGTCAGTTCGCTCCTGCTCGCCGTCGCCTGCCAAGGGGCGTCGGCATCGGAGTCCGACGCGCAGCGGCCCGTCGCGGCTGCGCCGGCGCTCGGCCCATCGCGCGCCGAGTTGGCGGCCGCTGCTCTTCCCCAATCGCGGCGGACCGCGATCACCGAGGCTGTGAACAAGGTCGCGGCGGCGGTGGTCACCGTGCAGACGGAGACGGTGCAACAGGTGGCCGTCGATCCCTTCGAGATGTTTTTTGGCGGCCGTCGCGGTGGTCAGCGGACGCAGGCCGGCATCGGTTCCGGATTCATCGTGCAGGCTGACGGCGTGATCGTCACCAATGCACATGTCGTGGCCGGGGCGAGCAAGGTCGTGGTGGCGATGCGCGACGGTGAGACGTACGACGCGAAGGTCGTCGGCGTCGACGAGATGAACGACCTCGCCGTGCTGCGCATCAATGCGAAGAATCTGCCGGTGGCCCCGATCGGGTCCTCCAGTGACCTGGCGATCGGCGAGTGGGCGATTGCGATCGGAAACCCGTATGGCTTCCTGCTCGGCAACACCGAACCGAGTGTCACGGCCGGCGTGATCAGCGCCACGGGTCGCAATCTCGTACCGCCACGTGGTGAGGGCGAGAACGGCGGTGGCACGTATGTCGACATGCTGCAGACCGACGCCGCGATCAATCCCGGTAACTCGGGTGGTCCGCTGGTAAATGCGCTGGGTCAGGTGATCGGCGTCAACACGTCGATCTTCTCTCCCACGGGCGGCAGTATCGGGCTCGGTTTCGCCATCCCGATCAACCGCGCCATGCGAGTGGCTGACGACCTGCTCAAGCACGGCGTCGTGCGACACGCGTGGATCGGACTACGGATTGCGCAACCTGCCGGCAATTCGCCGCGCGACGTGCTGCGCTCCGGCGTGGTGGTGCGCAGTGTCGTACTCGACTCCCCGGCTGCGCGCGCCGGCATCAGGCCTGGCGACCAGCTCGTTCGCAGCCGTGGCCGCACGCTGCGCAACATGTTCGACTGGGAAAGCGAGATGCTCGAGCTGCGCGTCGGTGAGGCCGCGACGATGATCGTCAAGCGCGACGACCGCGAGCAGACCGTCAGCGTCACACCCGCCGACATGCCCGAGATCGGAGCCAAGCGAGTCGAAGTGCTGCGGGATGTACAACTCGTGACGCTCACCCCAGCCATCCGCCAGGAGCGCAACATCCGCTCGGCGCGCGGCGCACTGGTGGTAAACGCCAGCGATCGCGTGATGGACCAGTTGGGCGTCGTGCCCGGCGACGTGATCATCGGTGTCAATCGCAAGTCGGTCGCCACGGCCGAAGAGGTGGCGCAGGCCATCAACGAGCTCGCCGGCCGCGGGGTCATTCAGCTCATCATCGAGCGGCGCGGCGCCATGTACTCCACCCAGTTCTACATCCAGTGAACTCCACCCCACACACGAATTACAGTTCACCGCTGGCCGAGCGGTATGCGTCTCCTGCGATGCTCGAGCTCTGGGGCGCGCAGAATCGTTACAGCCTGTGGCGGCGCCTCTGGCTGGCACTGGCCGAGGCGGAGAAGCGCCTGGGCGTGGACATTCCGGATGTCGCGATCGCGGAGATGCGCGCTGGCGTGGACAACATCGATTTTGCGGCGGTCGCAGCGTATGAGCAGCGATTTCGTCACGATGTGATGGCGCATGTGCATGCGTTCGGCGACGTGGCGCCGTCGGCCAAGGCATTCATCCATCTCGGCGCCACCTCGGCGTTCGTGACCGACAATGCCGACCTGATACTGATGCGCCGCGGCCTCGACGTGCTGCGCGCCAAGCTCGCGGCTGCGCTGCGTGCACTGGCGACGTTCGCGCATGACTGGCGCAACGAACCGACGCTCGGCTACACGCACCTGCAATCCGCGCAACTGACGACCGTCGGCAAGCGCGCGACGTTGTGGATGCAGGACTTCCTCCTGGATCTCGCCGATCTCGAGCACCGGGTGGCAACGCTGCCCTTTCGCGGTGTCAAGGGCACGACCGGTACACAGGCCAGTTTCCTGCAGCTGCTCGACGGCAATCATGACAAGGTGCGCGAGTTGGACCGGATGGTGACACAGGCGATGGGCTTTCCCCGCCCCCTGCCCGTCACCGGTCAGACGTACAGCCGCAAGCTCGATGCACAGGTGCTCGGTGTGGTGAGTGGCATCGCGTCGAGCGCCTCGAAATTCAGCGGTGACATTCGCATGCTGCAGGCCTTTGGCGAGATCGAGGAGCCGTTCGAGCGCGAGCAGATCGGCAGCTCGGCCATGGCCTACAAGCGCAACCCGATGCGGGCGGAACGCATCGCTTCGCTGGCCCGATTCGTTCTGTCGCTGGAGCCGAACGCGAACCAGACGCATGCGGTGCAGTACTTCGAGCGCACGCTCGACGACTCGGCCAACCGGCGTCTCGTGATTCCCGAAGCGTTTCTGGCCTGCGATGCCATTCTCATTCTGGTGGCCAACATTGCGAAGGGACTCGAAGTCCATCCTGAACGCATCCGCCGCCGAGTGGATGACGAGCTGCCATTCATGGCCACGGAGGAGCTGATCGTGAATGCAGTGCGCGCCGGTGGTGACCGGCAGCACATACACGAGGTCATTCGCCGTCACGCCATCGCGGCGGCTCGCGCGGTGAAGGACGAAGGCATTCGCAACGATCTGCTGGAACGACTCACCGCCGACCCGGAGTATCCCGTGGATCTCGATGTACTGCGCAGCGTGATGGCGCCGGCGCGGTTCGTGGGACGCAGTGCGGAGCAGGTGGACGAGTTCCTGGCCGAAGAGGTCGAGCCGGCGCTGGCCGGTCTCTCGTTCGACGAGACGGCCGCCGGAGCCGTGCGTGTTTGAGGTGCGTCCGACGCCACTGGGCGTCCCGACCACGCGCCTGCCACTCTTCCACGCCGCGCGTGGCAAGGTGCGTGACGTTTACGAGGTGGATGACGAGCGCCTGCTGTTGGTCGCGACCGATCGCGTCAGTGCATTCGACGTCGTGATGAAGGAGGCCGTGCCGTACAAGGGGATCGTGCTCACGCAGCTCACGGCCTGGTGGCTCTCGAAGCTCGAGTCGGAAGTGGCGCATCACATGATCACCGCCGATGCGCACGACATCGTTCGCGAGGTGCCGGAACTGGCTCCGCACCTCTCGACGATCGCAGGCCGGTCGATGCTCGTGACGCGCGCGCAGATCTTCCCGATCGAGTGCGTGATCCGTGGCTACATCAGTGGCTCGGCGTGGAAGGAATACCATGCGCATGGCACGCTGGCCGGTGAGACGCTGCCGGCCGGACTGGTGGAGAGTGCCAGGCTCGTGCCCGCGATCTTTTCGCCGGCGACCAAGGCCGTCACCGGTCATGACGAGAACATCACCGTCGATCGCATGCGCGCCGTCGTGGGTGACGCACACACTCGCAAGCTCGAGGATCTGACGAGGCTCGTCTATGAGCGCGGCCGCACGCTGGCGGCGGAGCACGGCATCATCATTGCCGATACCAAGTTCGAGTTCGGGCTCTGGCACGACCGCATCATCCTGTGCGACGAGGTGCTCACCCCTGATTCCTCCCGTTTCTGGCCGGCCGATGGGTATCAGGAGGGCGGGCCGCAGCCGAGCTTCGACAAGCAGCCGTTGCGCGACTGGCTGCACGCGGAGCGGCTCGCCGGACGATGGAACGGTGAGGCACCAGCTCCGCCGCTGCCCGACCATGTCGTCGACGCGACCAGTCGCCGCTATCTCGACGCGTATGCTCGAATCACCGGCAGCGCGCTCGACCTGACCCGATTCACATGAGCTTCCTGCGTGCCGGCTATCCCGTGATGGCGCTCAGCGGCGCGAGCGCCCTCATCGTGCTGGCGGTGTCGGTCTGGCGCCGTCACTGGGGACTCTGGCTCGTCGGCTTTGCGCTGTTCGCCCTCGCTGTCTGCGTCGCATTCGCGTTCCGCGCACCCGCAGTACCGACCGGGGTGCCGTCGTGACATCACAGCCGATGCGCGAGCGACCGACGGGTATGCGACGCGCCGTGGTGCTGTTTCCCGGTGGCCTGACACTCGGCAACCTGTTCTTCGGCATTTTCGCCATGATCAGCGCCAGTCGCGGTGAATTCGGTCGCGCGGTGCTGTTCATCGTCTGCGGCGGTGTCTGTGACATGCTGGATGGCCGCGTGGCGCGCGCCACGAACTCCGGCACCGAGTTCGGTGAGCAGCTCGACTCGCTGGTGGATGCGATTTCGTTCGGCCTCGCGCCAGCGATGATCACGTACTTCGCCGTCCTCACACCCACGGAACCCGGGCGTGATCGCTGGTCGTGGATTCTGGTGTTCTTCTTCTGCATGTGCGCCGTGCTGCGGCTGGCGCGCTTCAACATCACGCAGGCCGGTGAGAAGAAGAGCTACTTCCTCGGGCTTCCCAGTCCGGCCGCAGGTGGCACGCTCGCCACGTATCACTGGTTTGCGCAGACGGAGCTCTATCAGCAGACGGTCATCGGCGATCTGCCGTGGCACGAACTGGTGAAGTATCTGATGGTGGGCCTGTCGCTGCTGATGATCAGCAACGTGCGGTACCCCGCCTTCCCGCGCACCGGCCTGCGTGACTGGAAGGGGGTGTTCGGTTCGCTCATCGTGCTCACCTGCTTTGCTGGCGCGATCTTTCTTCCGCGCGAGTTCTTCTTTCCGGCGGGCTTGACCTACGTCTTCGTCGGCCTGATCGGGACGATTCTCCAGTCGCTCAGCGATCGTCCGGAATCGCTGGCGGCCGACGACATGACCAACGATCGCGCCATCGCTGCCTCCGACGCACTGACGGTGGTCGATGCGAACCGTCGTCGCAAGCGTCGTCGCACACGCGACGACAACCCGGTGATCCCAAAATCGCCCCCTTCCAAATCTTCCCGCTCGCCTACAGAGCCTACAGAATGAGTCGCTTCCGCGTCAGTGTGCATATCGTTCCCCGCAAGGGCCTGCTCGATCCCCAGGGCAAGGCTGTTTCCGACGCGCTGCACGCGCTCGGCTTCGCCGATGTCGAGGACACGCGCATCGGTCGGCACATCGTGCTGGACGTGAATGCGGACAGCGCCGCCGCCGCCGAACTCTCGGTAAAGGCGATGTGTGACAAGCTGCTCGCCAACCCGGTAACGGAAGACTACCAGATCGCATCGACGGTGACAGCGTGAGCATGAAGTTCGGCATCGTCACGTTCCCCGGCTCGAACTGCGACGTCGATGCCATCCATGCGGTCACCGATCAACTCGGCCAGACCGCGGTGTCGCTCTGGCACCGTGACCACGACATTCAAGGGTGCGACGTACTGATCCTGCCAGGCGGATTCAGCTACGGCGACGCGCTGCGCGCCGGCGCCATCGCGCGCTTCAGTCCGATCATGCAGGAAGTGCAGGCACACGCCGAGCGTGGTGCCCCGGTGATCGGTATCTGCAACGGCTTCCAGATTCTCTGTGAATCACACCTGCTACCGGGTGCGCTGATGCGTAACGCCGGCTTGAAGTTCATCTGCGACTGGGTCCATCTCAAGGTCGATGGCACGGCGCCGCTCTATCTGGCTGGCTACACGGCCGGCCAGGTGTTGCGCATTCCGATCGCGCATGGTGAGGGTCGATTTGCGGCCGATGAAGCAACGCTCGACTCGCTCGAGCAGTCCGGTCAGGTGGTGTTCCGATACTGCGATGCCGAAGGCTACGTGACCGACGCCGCCAACCCGAACGGCGCCGCACGCGGTATTGCCGGCATCACCAATGCCGCAGGCAATGTCCTGGGCATGATGCCGCACCCGGAACGTGCGGTGGAATCGCTGCTCGGCTCGACCGACGGATTGCCACTCTTCGAATCACTGCTGGCGAGGGTCGGCGCATGAGCACCACACCATCGACAGTGCAGCCCCGTCCGGGCGATCCGACCATCACGCCGGCGCTCGTCGCGGAACATGGCATCACGCCGTTCGAGTACGAGAAGCTGCTCGGCCTGCTGGGACGCGAACCGACCTTCACGGAACTGGGCATCGTCAGTGCGCTCTGGAGCGAACACTGTTCCTACAAGCACTCGCGACCGGTCCTGAAGACGCTGCCCACACAGGCGCCATACGTGCTGCAGGGGCCGGGCGAGAACGCCGGTGTCATCAGCGTCGGCGATGGGTGGGCGGTGGCATTCAAGATCGAGAGCCACAATCATCCGTCGGCCGTCGAGCCGTATCAGGGCGCGGCGACGGGCGTTGGCGGCATCCTGCGTGACGTCTTCACCATGGGCGCACGTCCGATCGCGATGCTCAACTCGCTGCGCTTCGGAAGCCTCGACACGCCGCGCGTTCGCTGGCTGGTATCGGGCGTCGTGAAAGGCATCGGCGACTACGGCAATTGCATCGGCGTGCCGACGGTCGCCGGTGACGTGATGTTCGATCCTGCCTACGAGGGCAACCCGCTCGTCAACGCGATGTGCGTGGGCCTGATGCGCGAGGACGAGCTGATCACGGCCAAGGCCGAGGGCATCGGCAATCCGATTCTCGCCGTCGGTGCGCGAACGGGTCGCGATGGCATTCATGGTGCGAGCTTCGCCTCCGAGGATCTGAGCGAGGAGAACGAAGCAAAGCGTCCGCGGGTGCAGGTCGGTGATCCTTTCACCGAGAAGCTGCTGCTCGAAGCGTCGCTGGAGCTGATCCGCAGCGGGCATATCGTCGCCATTCAGGACATGGGCGCGGCCGGTCTCACGTCGAGCAGCGCCGAGATGGCCGAGCGTGGCGACGTCGGGGTGGTGATCGACGTGACGAAGGTGCCGGTGCGTGAGGAAGGCATGACCCCGTACGAGATTCTGCTCAGCGAGAGCCAGGAACGGATGCTCGTCGTCGCCAGGCGCGGTCACGAAGAGCAGGCGCGCGCGATCCTCCGCAAGTGGGATCTGCAGGCCGAGGTGATCGGCGAGGTCATCGCCGAGCCCGTGTACCGCGTGATGGAAGGCGATCGTGTGGTGGCGGAGTTCCCGGGGAGCCGCCTGGTCACGGAATGCCCGCAGTACGCGCCTGAGGCGCGCGAGAGCGACGCCATCATTGCCCTGCGATCGCGCGATCCGCATGCCGTCGTCGAGCGAGATGAGGAGGTCGACACGGCGTGGACACTCGAGCAGCTGCTCTCGTCGCCGACGATCGCCAGCAAGCGCTGGATCTATCGTCAGTACGACTCGCAGGTGCGGACCAGCACCGTCGTCGGTCCAGGTGCCGCCGATGCTGCCGTCGTGCGTCTGCGCGGCACCAACAAGGCGCTGGCGCTCAAGACCGACTGCAACTCGCGCTACGTCTATCTCGATCCGCGCATGGGTGGCCGCATCGCCGTGGCAGAAGCGGCGCGCAACGTGGCCTGCACCGGCGGCCGGCCGATGGCGATCACGAACTGTCTGAACTTCGGCAACCCGAAGAAGCCGGAAGTGTTCTTCCAGTTCCGTGAGGCGGTGTATGGCATCGGCGATGCCTGTCGTGCACTTGGCACGCCGGTGACCGGTGGCAACGTCTCGCTGTACAATGAGAATCCGCAGGGGGCGGTCTTCCCGACGCCGACCATCGGTATGGTCGGCCTGATCGACGACATCACCCACGTCACACGCTCGGCCTTCCACACGGTTGGCGACAGCATTGTGCTGCTGGGTGAGAACACCGACGAACTCGGTGCCAGCGAATACCTCGCGCGCGTGCACGGCCTCACCATCGGCGCGGTGCCGGTCGTGGACCTGGACCACGAGAAGCGACTGGTGGATGCATTGCTCGACGCGATCGCGACAGGCGCGGTGCACTCGGCACATGACCTCAGCGAGGGCGGCCTGGCGGTGGCGCTGGCGGAGTGCTGCATGGGCGATCGCGACACGATGCTCGGTGCCACGGTGGATGTGAGCGACACGCGCGTCAGCTCGGCGCGCGCGCTGCTCTGGGGCGAGGCACAGGGTCGCGTGCTGCTCAGCACATCGCGACCGGGGGACGTACTCGCAGCAGCGAAAGCTCACGGGATTGCCGCGCGTGTCATCGGGACGGTGACGGTGGAGGCGCGACTCGTGATCACGGCAGGTGCACGAACACTCGACACACCGCTGGTGCCACTGGCCGACGCTTATTTCGACGCGATTCCCGCATTGATGCAGCGCGCGGCCATGGCCACGGCATGAGGGCATAGCGTCATGTGCGGAATCTTCGGGATCTTCGGTACGCCGGATGCGGCGGCGCTGACCCACCTCGGCCTGTACGCATTGCAGCATCGCGGACAGGAGTCGGCCGGCATCGTCACGGTGGACCTGAACGGTGCCGCGCATCCCATTCGAGCGATGGGACTGGTGTCGGAGGCGATTCCGGCATCGGCGATCGCACAGCTGATCGGTGACGTCGCCATCGGTCACACCCGCTACAGCACTGCCGGCAGTTCCACGGTGGAGAATGCGCAGCCGATCATGGCGCGCTTCAAGGGCGGCGTGATTGCGCTCGCCCACAACGGCAACCTCACCAACGCCGCCGAGATCCGGGCGGAGCTCGAGACGCAGGGATCGATCTTCACCTCGACGATGGATTCCGAGGTGCTGCTGCACCGCCTGGCGCGTTCCAATCACGAGGACCCGATCCAGCGCCTGACCGATGCACTCGAGGGCGTGGAAGGCGCATACTCGCTCGTCGTGTTGATCAACCAGACGCTGCTCGTGGCACGCGACCCGCGCGGCTGGCGTCCACTGGTACTCGGTCGCCTCGGCGACAGCATCGTGGCGACCAGCGAGACCTGCGCGCTCGACATCGTCAACGCGACACTGCTGCGCGAAGTGCAGCCCGGCGAGATCGTCGCCATCGACAATGACGGCATCCGCACGGTGCAGGCGTTCGAGCAGCAGGCACTGAAGAAGTGCGTGTTCGAGCATGTGTACTTCGCGCGCCCCGACAGCCAGATCTTCGGGCACAGCGTGGACCGGGCCCGCCGCGCGCTTGGCAGGCAGCTGGCGCGCGAGTGTCCGACACCCGGCGCCGATCTCGTATTTGCAGTGCCTGACTCTTCCAATGCGGCCGCACTCGGCTACGCCGAGGAGAGCGGATTGCCGCTCGAGCTGGCGCTGATCCGCAATCACTACATCGGACGCACCTTCATCCAGCCCACGCAGTCTGGGCGGATTGCAAAGGTGAAGGTGAAGTACAACGCGGTGCGCGAGGTGCTCCAGGGTCGCAGCGTGGTCATGATCGACGACTCGATCGTGCGTGGTACCACCACCCGTGGCCTGGTGAAGATGATCCGCGATGCAGGCGCCCGCGAAGTCCACATGCGAGTCAGTTCGGCACCAGTGACTGGACCGTGCTGGTACGGCATCGATACGCCGCGGAAGGAGGAGCTGATTGCCTCGGCGCGCACCGTGGTGGAAATCGGCGAGGTACTCGGCGTCGACTCGCTCGGCTACCTCTCGATCGATGGTATGCTCGGCGCCGTCCCCGGTGGCCCGACCGGGTTCTGCGATGCGTGCTTCAGCGGCAACTATCCCACCGAAGCTCCAGCGGATCTCGTCAGCGGGCGCGCGTACAGCGCCTGAACGGTTCGTCTCCCACCGCCTCGTCCTACGTGTCCAACAGCACAACGATGTCAGAACTTCGGTACGTCTACTTCTTCGGGAATGGCCGCGCGGATGGTACGCGTGAGATGAAGACATTGCTCGGCGGGAAAGGAGCTAACCTCGCCGAGATGACGAACATCGGCGTGCCGGTTCCTCCCGGTTTCACGATGACGTGCGATCTCTGCGCAATCTATCTGCGTGATGGTAGCTATCCCGCAGAATTGCGCGATGAAGTGGCGCGCAATCTCACGAGGCTGGAGGAGGTCTCCGGCCGCAGGTTCGGTGATCCTGACAATCCGCTGCTGGTGTCGGTGCGATCGGGTGGCGCGGTCTCGATGCCGGGCATGATGGAGACGATCCTCAACCTCGGCCTGAACGATGTCACGGTCGAAGGTCTGGCACGGAACAGCGGAAATGCACGGTTCGCGTTCGACAGCTACCGTCGCTTCCTCCAGATGTACGGCGATGTGGTCCTCGATGTCCCGATGCAGAAGTTCGAGCATCTGCTGGAGGCCAAGCGATTGACGCAGGGAGTCGAGAACGACTCGGACCTGAATGAGCAATCACTCCGCGCGCTGGTGGAGGAGTACAAGCTGCTGGTGCGCCACGCCGTGGGTCGAGAATTCCCGATGGATCCCGTCGAGCAGATGTGGGGGGCCACCGAGGCGGTGTGGCGGAGTTGGACGTTGAAGAAAGCAATTGACTACCGACGAGTGCACGGCATTCCCGACGACATCGGCACCGCCGTGAACGTGGTGGCGATGGTCTTCGGCAACATGGGTGAGGACTCCGGTACCGGCGTCGCATTCACGCGCGATCCCTCCACCGGTGAGCGCGAGTTCTACGGTGAGTTCCTCGTCAACGCCCAGGGTGAGGACGTGGTGGCCGGCATCCGCACGCCGCTGCGCATCGAGTACATGGCGCAGATGCTCCCGGCAGCGTATGCGGAATTGATGCAGACGCAGCTGGCGCTCGAGACGCACTTCCGCGACATGCAGGATCTCGAGTTTACCGTGGAGCGTGGCAAGCTGTATCTGTTGCAGACGCGTACCGGGAAGCGAACCGCTGCAGCCGCGCTGCGCATCGCGTGTGACATGGTGCAAGAAGGCCTGATCACGACGGACGAGGCAGTGAAACGCGTGCCGGCGCACCAGCTCGACCAGCTGCTGCACCCCGTGATCGATGCGGGTCAACGCGCGCCCGTGATCTGCAAGGGACTGCCGGCTTCGCCCGGAGCGGCGAGTGGTATCGCCGTCTTCGACGCCGACACGGCCGAGCAGCGCGCGGCTCGCGGCGACAGCGTGATTCTGGTGCGTGACGAGACCACGCCCGAAGACTTTCACGGCATGGTGGTGGCGCGAGCGGTGTTGACGGCACGCGGTGGCATGACCAGCCACGCAGCGGTGGTCTGCCGCGGCATGGGCAAGTGCGCGGTCGTTGGTGTGCAGCAGCTCGTGGTGGACCCTGAGGGACGGCAGTTCCGGTGTGGCGAAACGATCGTGCGCGAAGGCGACTGGATCACCGTCGACGGCGCCACCGGTAACGTCTACCTTGGCGAACTACAGACCGTACCGAGCGAGGTGATGCGCGTCATCAACGGTACGATGCGCGTCGAGGAGGCATCCGCGTATCGCGCCTTTCATCAGGTGCTCAAATGGGCCGATGGCTCGCGTCGTCTGTCGGTGCGCGCCAATGCCGACACGCCCAAGGATGCCCGCATTGCGCGAGCCTTCGGTGCAGAGGGCATTGGTCTGTGCCGCACGGAGCACATGTTCTTCGAGGGTGACCGGATCAACGCCGTCCGCGAGATGATTCTCGCGCACGACGAGTCGGGTCGCCGTCGCGCACTCGCCAAGCTGCTGCCGATGCAACGCAGCGACTTCGAGGCAATCTTCGAGGCGATGGATGGCTTCCCGGTGAACATCCGCCTGCTCGACCCGCCGCTCCACGAATTCCTGCCGCACGGTGGCGAGGAAATGAAGATGCTGGCGCGTCAGCTGGGCGTGTCGCGAGAGGAGATGCTGCGCGTCGTGGATGCGTTGCGTGAGACGAACCCGATGCTCGGTCATCGTGGGGCGCGACTGCTCGTGTCGTACCCGGAAATCACCGAGATGCAGGCGCGCGCGATCTTCGAGGCGGCGGTGAAGGCGAAGCGTCGCGGCATCGTGGTGAAGCCGGAGATCATGGTGCCACTGATCATGAGCGCCAAGGAGTTGGCGCATCAGCGTGCGATCATCGAGGAGGTCGCGCGTCAGATACTGGGCGGCATGGGTGAGCCGGTCGAGTACCAGATCGGCACGATGATCGAGCTCCCGCGCGCCGCATTGACGGCGGCGGCCATCGCCGAACATGCCGAATATTTCTCGTTCGGCACCAACGACCTCACGCAGACCACGCTTGGCCTCAGCCGGGACGATGCCGGTCGATTCCTGCCGCTGTATGTGGAGAACGGAATGCTCGCGGATGACCCGTTCCAGGTGCTGGACGAAGAGGGCGTGGGCAAGTTGATCCGTATCGCCATCGAGTCGGGTCGCAAGACGCGTCCCGGAATGAAGATGGGCATCTGCGGCGAGCATGGCGGCGACCCGAAGAGCATCGGGTTCGTGCATCGCACGGGTCTCGATTACGTCAGTTGCTCTCCGTTCCGTGTGCCGATCGCGCGGATGGCCGCCGGTCAGGCAGCCCTCGGCGTGTGATCGCTTCAGCGACTCAGATCGTGTAGCCGTCGTCGATCACGAGATCCGTCCCGGTGATCATCGCGGCGGCGTCCGAGGCGAGGTAGCAGACTGCCGAGGCGATCTCCTCCGGCGACGCGAAGCGCGAGCTGCCCGGCGCTGAGCCGAGCTCGCGATACGCGGCGTCCTCCGAGCCGAGCCGGGCGACCATTTCCTGAAAGAATGGAAGCGCACTCCACATCGGCGTGCGCACGCCGGCTGGTGAAATGGTGTTGACACGGACGGGTGCGCCACTGGTGAGGCATTCCTTCGCCACGACGCGCGCAAGCATACGAACCGCTGCCTTGCTCGAGGAGTAGGCTGCGGCACCGGGTGCCGCGCGCACGCCCGATGCCGACGCAATCGCCGTGATGCTGCCGCCGTGAGCACGCAGCGCGCGAACGCCGTACTTCATTGCGAGGAACGACCCGTCGAGGTTCACGGCGTGCACACGCTTCCAATCCGCGAACGACATCTCGGTGATCGGTGACGCGGCGCTGATTCCGGCGGCATGCACCAGCAGGTCGATCGGACCCGCTGAGGCCATCGCAGCCTCCCAGGATCCTTCGTCCGTGACATCGAGCGCGAGGGCCTCAGCACGTCCCCCGGAGGCGCGTACACGCCGGGCCGTCTCGGCGGCGCCATCGGCCGTCAGATCAGTGCACCAGACAGTGGCTCCCTCCGTGGCGAGTGCGAGAGCGCAGGCAGCACCGATGCCTGATGCGGCACCGGTCACGAACGCGGCCCGTCCGGAGAATTGCGCCATTGCTACCGTGGTGTCATCGTGAGCTGTGCGGCCGGAAGCCGACGGCGGTGTTCAACCAGCGCACGAGCGGAGTGATCGTGCGAAAAATCTCTTCGAGGCGATCTGCGAGCGCCGCACTCGTCACCTCGGACTGCTCGAGCGCACAACCGGCAGTGAAACTCTGATAGCGCAGCCAGTCACCTGCCGGGTGCTCGGCGTCGAAGCCGCGAGGCGTACGCTTCAACATTGCCTCCGTCTCCAGACTGCCGAACAATTTCCGGAACGGCTTCGCGTTGACGACCGACTCGAACTCCTCATGGCCCACGTTCAGTGCGGCACGAATGCGCTTGAGCACCGGCATCGGCGGCATCCATATTCCACCGCCCGCGAAACAGGCACGCGGTTCGAGGTGGAAGTACATGCCGGCCCCGCCGTGTACGGCATCCTGCCCCACGCTGCCTTTCGAATCACGGTGAAAAAACCAGCAGGCGGCGTTGGTCTTGTACGGTGCCTTGTTCTTGCTGAAGCGGACATCGCGGTGGATGCGAAACATGCTCCCCTTCAACGTCCCGGTAATCTCGGGCACGAAGGTGGCGAGCCGCGAATCCATCTCTTCCACCAGCGCCTTCATCGGTTCGCGCAACGCCCCTTCGTACGTGTCGCGGCGCGCCTCGAACCACGTTCTCTCGTTGTGCTCTGCCAATTCCTTGAGGAAGGTGAACGCTGCCGTGGGGAAGCCGGTGAACTCGCTGGCGGCGACGACCGCGGTGCGTCGTGTTCCTGCCTTCTTCATCGCACTCATGCCGATGGCCTCGCCAGTCTGAAGTTGTCGGCGCTGTTGGTGCAAGCGTTCCCCGCCGCCTGAATGTTGCGCGCCGTGTCCTTCAGTGAACCGTCGCCATTGATCTGCAGACAGATCATCAGCGTCGGTGGATCCGGCGTGATCATCTGGAAGAAGCTGAACGGCTCCAGGTTGGCGACGCCCTCGGCGGACACCGTGGAGACCCACGCCACCGGACGTGGCGCGATGGTCGATGCCATCCTGTAGTACGCCGTCCGGCGATCCATGGTCGTGAAGTCGAGTCGCATGCGGTCTCCAGGCGAACGTCTGCCGGCGCACGGGCGGCGCAGGCTCCCCGAACAATTCTAGCAGCGCGACGTCGGCCACATGCTCGTCTATCGGCAGGTCGCGCCAGCGCGCCGTGCCGAGTCGTACAAACGGCGAAGGGCCCAGCGCTGACAGGCTGAGCCCTTCATCCAGATGGAGGCGCCGGGAATCGAACCCGGGTCCGAAAATGCTTCCGCTACGGCTTCTACGTGTGTGTCCCACCGATTGAGGTCTCTCGCCGCTGGCCAGTGGGCCGCCCACGTCGAGACAAGTCACCTTGAGTTTCGCACACCGACCGGCAACACATCGGCGCACTATCCCGGATTTGCGATACGTATACAGCCGCCCCGGGCGGGCTTCCATATACGCACTGCTGGTCTAACTAAAAGTTAGGCAGCCAGGGCCAAGTTGTTGTTGGCGATTGTGTTTTCCCGAATGGATTTACGAGGAGTCCGAGAACCTCGACACGCTACCGTAACTGCTACATCCCCGTCGAAGCCAAGTCGCCCCCGACATGGTCAAGCTAGCGAAGGACTCGCCGCGCCGCACCTCTCGACGCTTAGAA
>JBBSCZ010000007.1:0-34289 GCA_038249795.1 Gemmatimonadales bacterium
CCGCGCCGTCAGGGTCGTAACGCTGGCTCAGGTACGTGGCATGTCGGACCCTTTGTGACGCTCGCCGTCCTGACGTCCCTGACGCCACAGTCATCGCGTGATCAGCGGCTGTTGTGCCTGACCAGCATTGCACTGCGATCCTGTGCGAGTTCGACGACGAGTACGGGAAGACGGTGAAGCGTCGCCCCCGCTGGTGCAGGACATGAGTCTCGGAGGCTCACTCCGACGCCTGCGTCTGCAGCGTGGGCTGACGCAGCACGACTTCCCGGGTGTCACGGCGAAGACGATCGCCAGAATCGAGCGTGGAGCGGTCGCAAGGCCGCTTTCCGCAACGCTCGCCGCAGTTGCGAAACGTCTCGATGTCGCGGTGGCGGAGCTCGCGACGTACTGAACCAGGCGGAGACACGTCAGGCCACCGCCGCCAGAAACCGCGTCCGCTGCGCCAGCATCCCATCCCGAATCCGCTCCCACACCAGCGGCGGGAAGTCACTCGGCAGCTGCGGCTCGACGGTCGCCAGCGTCGCCGGCACGGCCTCCACCATCGCCACCATTGCTTCGAACAGCCTTGGGACACCAGTCGTCAGCGCCAGCCGCTGCCAATGTTCAACGTGAATTTTCCTTAGATGCAGGTGCAGACCTGACTTCCAACGTACCCCCATTGCAGGTTGCACCTTGCTCACATGCCATTCCTTCGCCCCCGGTCCGATGATCGGCCAGGCTGACAGCACATCGTACAGCGGCGTGAGTGTGTATCGCCCACCAGCGTGCAGCGCGATCGAGAAATTCTTGGCGTGACCGTGCCTCGCGGCCAGTAGCCAGAAGGCCAGCTGTGCGCGGACGAAGACGGAGGCATCAGCGTGGGCCGTCTCGCTGCTCGCGAGTACACCGAGTATCCGTTCGATGCCCGGCCACCATCGTGCTCGTACTTGAGTGACGATGGTGTCCCGCTCACCTGGCAGCAGTCTTCCTGCGGAAGCCGAGCGATCCATGGACGGCCACCGGTCACAGTGTGCTGACGGTCAAAACGCTTCACGATGAGTGCCGACACGTCGCCCTGCGGTCCTGGGAAGCGGCCGATCTCACTCTCGGCTACTGGAAGGCCCATCGTACGAAGCAGCGTGAGGCACAGCCACTCGTTCTCCACCGAGGCGCTGCAGTTTGCCTTGAGCACCGTGATGTCGCCAAGCGGTAGCTTGAACGATGTGCGTCGTCGGCGTGTTGCCCTCCGGTACACACCACCGCTCGTCGTGCCAAAGCAGCGCTGTTTTCTCTTGCGCACCGGCGATCGAAATGCGCAGGTCGTCATCGAATTCGACCGGGCTTCCGAAAGGGCGCGTACCGGGCACGGACAGCAGCCGTGACGCGACGTCCGCAGCTGTCAGCGTACGATACGCAATCTCGTCGACACGGCCGGGATCCACGCCATCCGGTGGGAGCTGGATGGCCCCGACGCAGTCCCGACCGATCGCGCCGAGCAGGGCATGAGCGTCGCGCGCATCGACGCGATGACGCGCCGACAGTCGGGCGCGAATTACGTCGCTGTCGGGCAGCAGGTTGTCAAACCAGCGATCCACGATCGCGCCGCGCAGCGTCCCCGGAGCGTCAGTGAAAGGAAGCGACAGCGAAATCGGGCGGCCGCGCGCGCTGGCCCGCCACTCCGGTGCATAGTCGGCGAGAGTCGCCGGAGCGGCTCGACCACCATCGGCCGACCAGCTCGCCGTTCATGCACAGGGTCAGGGCTCGGCTGCTCATCACCAGCCCTCGCGCACGACGCTCGGACCAGCGTCGTCCGGCGTCGCCAGGCGAAGCTCGACCCGCATGGCGCGCAGCAGCGACATGAACTGATTGACTTCTGCAAAAACAATCTAAAGATTGATTTTCACTTTCACTCTTCAGGAGTTGTCAGCGCGACAATTCGAGAGTTGATATTTCAAATATCAATCTCTGTGTTTACCGCAGGTGGAAAAGCAAAAAACCAGCCGCTGCCTTTCGCAGAAGCTGGCCTGTGCGCCACTCGCTGGAGCACCGTCGCCCTGCCCCTACATCCCCCGCAGCATCGCCGCCGGATCCACCACCGTCACTCCGCGCGGCACACTGAACGTGAAAGCCCCCGCCGGCAACGCACCACTCCGCGTGATGCTCGTGAACCGCAGCGTCCGCACCAGCCCGGAATGCTCCGTCACCTCGAGCTGCTTCAGCTCACCGCGCGCCGGCGTCACCCACAGCACCGCGCGACCGAACCCCATCTCGCTTTTCGGCACCAGCACCAGCTTCTTCAGCGACACACCATCCACCGCCACCGTCCCGCCATCCGACACGGCGAACTTCTGCGATGGCGACGTGAAGAACTGCCCCACCAGATCCACACCGCCCGGCGCATTGGCACCCACTGGCATCTTCAGCACCTGACCCGGCGTCGCACTCGGCACGTACACCCAGAGCGTCGCCCCATCGCTCACGATGCGATCACCAGCGGGCTGCGTGAAGTTCACCGCGAACACACCAGGCCCACGCTGCAGATAGCTGCCGGCGCTGGGTGTTTCGCTGGACGTGATTGGATTGGTGACGCGCTGCGTGAAATCAGCGCGCAGGCCGCGGGTGCCGGTGTAGAGGCGCGCCGTGCGCTCGAGCTGCGCGGCCGCGCTCGCCGACGGTGCGGCGGTCGCGGCCGGTTTGGACTGCGCGACCACGGCAGCGGGCAGCAGCAGCGCGGCAGCGCTCAGAGTGCGAAGTATTCTCACGATCAGGCCTGGACGCAGGGAAGTGCACCGCCACGAAACGCACGGTGCACTGAAAACTACCCCGGTCAGCCGACTGCCGTTCCTGCGCCCATGATCGAACGACCCACCGCTTCGGCGATCGGCACCAGGCTGCGCACCATGTCGTCGAACTGCGGTGGATGCAGGCTCTGCGCACCATCGCTCCACGCCTTGTCCGGCTGCTGATGCACCTCGACGATCACCCCATCGGCGCCCACCGCGACGGTGGCACGCGCCAGCGACGGCACCGCATCGCGAATGCCCACGCCATGGCTCGGATCGCCGATGATCGGCAGGTGCGACAGGCGCTGGATCACGGGGATCGCCGACAGATCGTACACGTTGCGCGTGGCCGTGTCATAGCCGCGGATGCCGCGCTCGCAGAGGATCACCTTGCGATTGCCTTCCGACATGATGTATTCCGCCGCCAGCAACCATTCAGTTATCGTGGCCGACATGCCGCGCTTGAGCAGGATCGGCACATTCAGCTTTCCGAGATGCTTGAGCAGCGAGAAGTTCATCATGTTGCGTGCGCCGAGCTGGATGCAATCGGCGTACTTTGCTACCAGATCGGCCTGATGTTCGTCCATCGCCTCGGTGATGATCGGCAGCCCGGTCTCGTTGCGTGCAAGCGCGAGCTGACGGAGGCCTTCTTCTCCCAGTCCCTGAAATGCATAGGGCGACGTGCGCGGCTTGTAGGCACCGCCACGCAGTGCCACCGCACCAGCGGCCTTTACCAGGTGCGCGATCTCGAGAATCTCCTTCTCGCCTTCCACACTGCACGGCCCGGCGACCACCGGAACATCGGTGCCGCCGAACACCACGCCGTTGCCGATCGAGACCAGCGTCTTCTCGGGCTGCCACTCACGCGACACCTGCTTGTACGGCTTCGAGTCGTACAGCACGCTGGCCACGCCACTCATGCCCTCGAAGTGCGACGTGTCCACCTGCCCATCGTCACCGGCCACACCGATCGCGGTGCGCAGGGCTCCCGGCATCGGCAGCGGGTTGAAGCCGAGCACCCGGATGGCGTCGCATACCGCCTCGATGTCGTCCGGGGTGGCGTTCCGTTGCATCATCACCAGCATCGCGTCCGTCCTCAGCAGTCGAGCACGAGCCCGTCCGTGGCAATCACGGTCGGACCGGCCCAGCGCGCGCCAAGCTCGGCGCGCAGATCGATCCCCTCGAGTGGGGGATACATATGAGTCACCACCAGTGTCCCTGGAGCAACGGCCGCCGCCAGTGCCGCCGTTTCCGACGTCGTCAGATGGATCGCCACGGGCATCGAGTCGGGCAGGGAACACTCGGCCAGCAGCAGGTCGCAGCCTGCTGCCCAGACCGCCAGCGACGGGTCGTGACCGGTATCCCCGGTATACACCAGCCGCCGACCGTCGTGCTCCACGGAATATGCCACGCTCTCGGCCGTATGTGGAACACTCCGGCTCGTCAGCATCACGCCACTGCCGACGTCCAGCGGTGTCTCCAGCTCGGTTTCGACGATGGTCAGCGGAAAGCCGGGCAGCTGCAGCCAGTCGCCGAGTGCTGCCGCCCAGCGCGTGATGAGGTCGCGCGTGCCGGCCGGGCCGATGATCGTCAGCGGGGCCGTTCGCGGCTCCAGTCGCGCATGCCGGAACGCGAAGATCAGCACCGGCAGGTCGCTGATGTGATCCAGGTGAAAGTGCGTGAGCACGATGTGTGTCACCCCCCACCAGTCGATCCCGAGCCGCGCCATCGTGTGCGCCGCCCCGGGGCCGCAGTCCAGCATGATGCGCAGCTCACCCGATTCGAGCAGGTACGCCGCGCACCCTCGCGAGGGCGACAATGAAATCGTCCCCGACCCGATCACCGTCAGCCGCATGCTTCGTTACCATCTACAAAAGTGTTCACGCGGAGGGCGCGGAGGAATTCGGTGACAGTGCACTCATTCCGCAGGAATGAGTGCACTGTCACCGAATTCCCGTTCACGATGCCGACGATGACTACGCGACCGCCTCGATCACGTCGACATCGTCGACCGTCTCGACGATATCGACACCCTCGGCCAGTTCACCCGCTTCAACTGGTTTGACCTGCTCCGACGCCGCATCGGCGGGCACGGTCAGTTCATTGCCGGTTCGCTGCGTGTCGATGCCGCCGTTCACGGTTTCGCCATTGCGATTGCGCAGGCGCACGCTCACCAGCGAGCTCACGCCCGGCTCCTGCATCGTCACGCCGTACACCGCGTCGGCCGCTTCCGTGGTGGTGCGCGGGTTGTGCGTGATGACGATGAACTGCGTGCGCTCCTTGAACTCGTTCAGCATCCGCACGTAGCGACCCACGTTCTGGTCGTCGAGCGGGGCATCCACTTCGTCCAGCAGGCAGAAGGGACTCGGACGGGTGAGGAAGATGCCGAACAGCAGCGACAGCGCCACCAGCGCACGTTCACCGCTCGACAGCAGGTGGATGCGCTGCGTCTTCTTGCCTCGCGGGCTGGCGTGAATCTCGATGTCGCAGTCCAGCGGCTGATCGGGATTTTCCAGACGCAGGTCGCACTCGCCACCGCCGAACAACGTCTGGAAGATCTGGCCGAAGTTTTCGCGCACCTTTGCGAACGTCGCCAGGAACAGCTCTCGCGCGGTGGCGTCGATCTCCTTGATCGCCTGCAGCAGCGAGAGCTTCGCTTCGGCCAGATCGTTGCGCTGCGCGGTGAGGAAGTCGAGACGCTTCAACTCTTCCTCATGCTCCTCGACCGCGAGCTGATTCACGGGCCCGAGCTGATCGAGCTGCTGGCGCAACTGCTCGTTCTCGATGCGCAGCGCCTCGGCATCGAGATCCAGCGGCTCGAAGCCTTCCAGCAGTTCGGCGATCGGCTTGCGCCACTCGGTTTCGAGACGCTCGCGAATGTTCTGACGACGCGCCTCGAGCTGCGTGTGACGCAGCTCCGTCTGGTGCAGCTCCTCGGCCAGCTGCACCGCCTGCCGACGCAGCAGTTCCAGCGCCTCGTCACCCGTGCGCAGTGACGCATCGGCCGCGCGCAGTCCTTCCTCCGCTTCGATCAGTCGCGTGTCGAGTTCCGACAGCGCGAGCTGCCGCTCCTCGAGCTGCACGGTGAGTGTCGCGATCTGCTCGACCAGCGCCGAGTCGGCATTGGCGAGCTGCACCAACTCGGTGCGCAGCGTCTGAAGGCGCGCCGTCGCGGTGGCCTGCTCCTGCACCAGTCGCGTGGCGCGGTCATGTGCCACCTGCACGCGGGCCTGCGCCTGCGCCTGCGCCACCTGTGCGACGGTGCGACCCTCGCGTGCTTCCTCGAGCATCTCGTCGGAACCGGCCAGACGCTGACGTGTGCTCGTGATCACCGCTTCGTGACCGGCCAGTCCAGCGCGCAGTTCCTCCGCCTTCGCATCGTCATCGGCGGCCCGTGCCTGCAGCGTGGTGCGACGGCCGCCAAGCTTCTCGGCCAGCCCCAGCGCCTCGTTGCGTTCGCGCTGTGCGCGTGCACTGCGGCGCTCCACCTCGACCTTCACCTCTTCCGCGCGGCGCACCGTACCCATGGCCTGCGTGGAGAGATCGGTCGCCATCGTGACGGCCTGCTCTGCGGCCTGCAACGCGACCACCGCTTCCTGCGCCGCCACCTCGATGCGAGCACGTTCGGCATCCAGCTGCTCGAGTTGATCGCGCAGCATGGTCAGTTCGGCACGACGCTGAATCGGCCCCTGTGCCGACTCACCACCCGGCAGATAGATCGCACCGCGCGCATCGATGAAACCATTGCCGCCATCGAGTTGCGTCACCTGGCCGAGCAAGGCACGCACCCAGCGTTCGGCCGGCTGCGTCGCCGTCACTCGAGCGGAGAGCGCGTCGTTCGTGCTCGTCACTTCCTGCACCGCGTCGAGCGGCAGCAGCAGCACGGGGCCCGGCTTCGCCGATGCGTGCCACGCTGCCACCGCATTCGCGGCTTCGCGATCGCGCACCACCACGGCATGCACCGTCGCGCCGAGATAGCGCTCCACCAGAATGGCCGCATCGCTGTCGGCCGTGAGGAAGTCGGAGAGTGGGCCAAGCACCGCGCCCTCGCCGAACTGCGCCCGTTGACGCAGCACCGATGCAGCGCCGGGCGCGAGGCCGACGCGATCGCGATCCAGTGCCTCGAGCCCGTGAATGCGACCCTGCAACTGTGTGCGCTTGCGATCGGTGTCACCAAGCCGCGAGCGGGCCTCGGCCTCGGTGCTGCGCGCGGCCTGTGCACCGGCACGCGCCGCTTCCATCGCGCCCTGCGCGCGCGAAACCTCCACTCGTGCGAGCTCCACGGCCTCCTCGGCGGCGGCGCTGTCGCGCTCCACCGACGTCAGCGCATCGGCCAGCGTGGCCATCTCGCCTTCGAGCGTTGCGGTGCGCGCGAGCACTTCGGCAAGCTCGCGCTCGGTGCCTTCGCGATCGAGTTCCAGTCGGCGCACCTGATCGCGCGCGTCGCGCAGCGTCTTCTCCGCCGCTTCCACCTGCTGGCGCGCCATCGACACACTGCGACGCGCCTCCTCTTCTGCGCCGGCACGCTCGGTCAGCAACTCCACCGCTGCGGCCAGTTCGCCCTGCAGCCGGACACGCTCCGTCTCGGCATCCTCGCGTTCCGCGATCACGCGCTGGCCCAAAGCTTCGCCATCCTGCAGCTCGGCATCGGCACGTTCGCGCCGCGACAGTGCATTGCGCTGACGTTCCTCGGCCACGCGCAGTTCGCGTTCCACCTGATTGGCCTGCTCGCGCTGTGCCTGTGCCATGCGCGCCAACTCTGCCCGCATCGCTTCGGCAGCCGCGCGGGCACGCTGCGCCGACTCACGATCACGCGCCGCGACATCGGCCTGCCCGGCCGCTGCCGGCACCGCATCACGCAGCGCCTCGAGGCGTGCCTGCAGCTGCGCGAGTTCGTCGGACCATGTTTCCAGTTCGCGTGCGGCGAGTGTCACGTCCACCGCAAAGCGGCGCGAAGAGAGCTCCACGCTGCGCTCCGCCTTCTTGCGTTGGCGCGCGAGCGAGCGCACCTGCGTCTGCACTTCCTCGATCAGGTCATCGAGACGCGACAGGTCCACTGCCGTCTCATCGAGTCGGCGCTCGGTGCTGCGGCGACGGTCGCGATAGAGGCCCACACCGGCAGCCTCCTCGAACAGTTCGCGGCGGTCGTCGGGACGGTCGCTGAGCAGCGCGTCGATCATCTTCGACTCGATCACGACGCCGCTGTCGGCACCGAGTCCCGTGCCGCGCACCAGGTCGTGAATGTCGCGCAGGCGGCAGGGCACCTTGTTCAGGAAATAGTCACTGTCCCCCGACCGCGAGAGGCGGCGCGTGATCACGACTTCCTTGAACGCCACCGGCAGCACGCCGCTGGTATTGTCGAAGTGCAACGAAACCTCGGCCACGTTCACCGCGCGCCGCGACGACGATCCCTGAAAGATCACCTCTTCCATCTTCGCGCCGCGCATCATGCGGGCGCGCTGCTCACCCAGTACCCAGCGGACGGCATCCGACACGTTCGACTTGCCGCAGCCGTTGGGGCCGACGATCATCGTCGCCCCAGGCTCGAACAGCATTTCGGTGTGGTCGGCGAACGACTTGAACCCGTGCAGGGTGAGCTTGGTCAGGCGCACGTCAGAAACTTCTCCCAGTCCGGTAGTGGAGCGCGACGTTCACGCCCTTGCGCTTCAATTCGTTCATCAGCGGTGCCGCATCTTCCGTGGTCTCGAACGCGCCGACGTAGATCGTCGCCCGGTTGTTCGCCTGCAGCATCGCATAGGCCGGGATCTGACGTGACCCATAGCCGTTCACGAGATTCTGCGCCGAGTTGCGCGCGATGTCCTCTTCGAGCCGCAAGGCGTAGGGCGTCGACTTGACGCTGCCCGCGCCCTCGTTGAGGCGACTGTTGTCACGGAGCGCCGACAGCAGCGAGTCGGCCTGCTTCGCGGTGCGATAGGCACCGGCCTGTACCTGAAAAAATCGACCACGCTCGCCGCGGACACGCACCATCGTCACCGTGCCGGCCGGCAGACTCAATCCCAGCGACGCCCAGCGCGCCAGCGCCTGCGCCTCGTCGTTGGTGGCCACCAGCACCACGCCGTACGGCACGGCCAGCGCGGAGTCCTGCGGATTGCTCACGCGCATCACCGTCACGCTGTCAGCCGGTCCAGTACTGGCTGGCGCGCCATCCGATGGCGCGACCGGTGCTGCGGTCTCGCTGGCGTCGCGATCGTCGTTCGTGCGCGCGCTGTCGCTGACGGCTTCTCCTGACGCACCTCCTGACGGCATCCCCGGACGGCCCAGCGCAAACCAGATCGCGATCAGAACCAGGATGCCGCCGAGAATCAGCGGCCACCGGGAAGGGCCGTCTTGCATGTACGGCGCCATCACGCGCGTTTCGTGGACTTCCTGCGTCGGCAGCATCACCGGCGATTGATGACGTGTCGTGCCAGGCGGCATGACCTCCGTCAGCTCAGTCGGCACGTCGGGCACGGTCGGCGATGCCAGTGGCGTCGGGGCGACGGGTGCCTCGACATGCGCCAGCACGGAATTGCGCGGCACGGCCAGCACCGAGGTCGCATCGCCCACTACCACCACACCATCGAGCATCTCCGCCAGGGAGTGCACCCCTTCGGCATCGCTCGGTGCCACCAGCACCAGCAGTGCACCGACTTCGCGAAAGCCCGCCGCGAGGCGGCTCCACCGCTCGTTCGTCATGATGTCCGGCGTCACGGTCGGCTCGGTGCCGCTGGGCATCACGAACAGCATGCCCGTGTCATCCACCGGCCGCGCGATCTTGTTCAGCGACACGCCGTACAGGAAGCTGTCGGAGATTCCATGCGGATCGTCGCCGGTGACCAATCGCTGCAGCGGCTCGACATCGCCGACGAGATCACCAATGGCGACGCGACGAGTGCGCGACTGCACCCGACCAATGCCGATCGCCACCCGCGCGGCGGCCACGGGATCACGCCCGGTCACGAGGATTGCATGAGAAGCATCGATGGCGCTCGACGCCTCGGCGCCCAGCGCTTCCCAGTCCACGCCCAGCGTGAGTCCAGCAGCCATCAGTTCGTTCCCCCTTCAAAAACCCAGTAGTCACGGCCCGCGGCCCGCCCGGCATCCTCGGCATCTGCACGCGACCGGAAAGGACCAAGAATAACCCGATACAGTGCAATGCCGTTCGACGAAGTTTCCACGACACGTGCCTTCTGCCCATTCGCCTTGATCGACGATGCCAGTTGCCGGGCGGTCTGCTCGGCCTTCAGCGCAGCAAACTGGACCACGAAGCTGCCACGCTCGCCCATGACGCTCGGCGTCGAGGCGGACGGCGTCGAAGGCGGCACTGGCCGCGGCCTGGGCTGGGTGTCACGGCGCGCCAGCGTGCGGCGGGCGGTGTCGTCCCGCGCAGGTGCGCGCCGGATGCTGTCGGCGCGGAGGGCAGCGCGACGTGTGGAATCCTGACGTGCCATGCGACCACGCGCACCGTCGACCGAATCGAGCTGGCGGCTGCTGTCGAGTGCTGGCGTCGTGATTGGCGACGAACCTGCGCGAACGGTGTCCGGCGAGCGCTTCGAGGAGGTGTCCACCCGCGCTGACGTCGCCCGCAGCGGGGAATCACCGCTCCGGCGACGGAACCCATTCCACTGCACCACGGACCAGATGTCTGCACCACCCCCCGGCACGACGGCAATCGCCTGAAACTGGGCGGCCGAGAGGATGACGACGTCGTCGCCACGAAGCGTGGCGAGTCGGCCATCGGGAAAGATCAGTGGCAGGTCCGTCCGCCACGGCGACACGATCCGGCCCGACACTGTGTTCGTCGCAACGCTGATCACCAGCACGGAATCGGCGTCGCCACCGTGCCGCACCAGGAGGTACCGGCCAAGCGGGTCCATCCGAAGCGTGCTGGCGTCGTTCGGGACGTCGATCCGTGCCACGATCTCGTCTGCGTACTTGTTGATGACCTGCACCCGCGCCCGTTCGTCGTCGCGACCCAACACGTACACCCGATCACCGCTTGGTGACGAGGTGGTCGCGATCAACGAGTCTCCGAGCGCGATGCTGCCGAGGGTCGCGAGATCGCGCGCCCGCACACTCACGAGACCGCGCGGACCGTCGCTCAGATAGTAGCGATCTCCGCCAGCCGCGGAGATGAGCCGCGATGCATTCGGGAGCACGGCGCTGTCCACGGCGCTCAGCGCCGGCGGGCGGAAGCGTGTGAGCACCGTCTCTGGCGCGCGTTGGCCGATCAGGAGCACTCCCCCGTCACGCAGCGGCTGCAGCTGGTTCTGACGGGCTGCAGTAATCGCCTGCCACGGTATGGTTTCGGACGTGGTGAGCCGAACCACCGTATTCTCGCTGGTCCCATAGATGGTGCTGCCATCGAGGCTCACGGTCTCATCGAGAGAGCTCGGAAAGGCGCGATCCAGCAGGCCGCTGCCTAACGTCAGGCGCCATGCGATGCCGGCGCTGTCGCGCAGTGCCCACGTCCCGCTGCCGATGCTGAATGCGAGCGGCACGATCTGCGCCGGCAGCGCGGCTCGCGTGGACCAGATGAGTGTGTCGAGCGCGGGATAGCGATACGCTCGCAGCGGCCCGCCACTCGCAGGCACTCGCAGCACGATGATGTCGGGCCCCAGCGCGCTCGCGCCGGCTCCGGACGGCCCGCGGTCGTCGGCGGAGCTGCAGGCAGCGAGCGCCATGGCGAGGGCGAGCAGGGGAGAGCGCACCGCAGGAATCTAGACGCCGCGGAGCAGGGGGAAAACGGCTTGCAAAGCGGCGGGCGCCCGCTTCTGCAGGCGCCCGCCGCTTCGACCGCATGGGATCAGGGGTGCAGCAACGTCAGTACGACCTGCCCAGCGACCACTGCCAGAAGCCCCTTCGCTCGGGCCTGTCGAGCGGAATCGCATAGTCCCAGCGCAACAGCGCGAAATTGAACAGGTTCACGCGGAGCGAGTAGCCGTAGCTGCGCAACAAGGTACGCTGCGTGTCCGGATCGAAGTTGGCTGGACGCCTCAGCGACGGTGTCTGGCCGCCGTTCCATGCCATGCCTGCATCGAAGAACAACGCACCGTCCACCGGTGGCAGTTGCACCGGCAACACACCGAGCTCGAAGCGACGAATCAGCGGGAAGCGCAGCTCCGTCGAGGCGACGAAGGCCCGCGATCCGAGCAGCTCGGTGTTGTTACACCCTGCCGACGCGCCGATGGCTGGCTGGCAGCCGAAGTTGTTGATGGCGTTTACGCGGTCATATCCGCGCAACCACATGGTGTTGAAATTGTTCGGATTGCCGATGTAGTTCGGGAAGAACGTCTCGTCGCGACCCGCTCGGACGACCCCGGTGAAGCGGGTGGCGACGGTCAGAAAGTTGAAGAGGATCGGATCGTAGCGACGGTAGTCAGCCGACAGCTGGTGCCAGAACTGGCTCCCGAATGTCGGCTCGTAGCCGAACCGCATGCGCCGGCCCGAGATCGGCGCGATGTAACCTTCCAGCGTGTTGTCGGATACAAAAGCCACCTTGGGTTGCAGCAGCCACAGCGCTCCCAGGTTTTCGTCACCAACGATCCGAAGAGGCCCATCAGTCTGGCCAAAACTGTTGAACTGACGTCCAAGAATCAGGTTCGAGCGGGCGATGTTCTGCACGCCGAGACCAAGCTCGAAGCGCCTGAAGCGGTTCTGCGGCAGCAACGATGTGTAGCCGATGTCACGGAGCACGAAGCGCGCGAGACTTTGAGTCTGGCGAAAGATGCCCGGCGAGATCTGGGTCGTCTCCTGACCATTGAAGAAAAAGAACGGAAACTGCGAGGCGGCGACATTGTACTGCAGCTTGCCGGCAAGATTCGTATACCCGGCGAAGAGAATTGCATCCTGTACGCGACCATTCACCTGTGCGGTGAAGGCGAGCCGGTTGTTCCCGAGCAGGTCGCTGAGCATGACGGTGGTACCGCCGAAAAGTCCGCGACCGAAGTTGTCCTGCGCGTATCCGATGGTCGGCCGTGCGACGTAATCGGCTTCATAGCTCGCCCGGTACGGCGCGTCGCGGAAACGCGTCGGGTCGGGCAGGGCGAAGTCAGCGCTGTCAAGCAGTTGATCGACACTTGCCAGCGCCGAATCACGCTCGGCGCTCGGCGGCAGCGAGTCGGATTTCCGCGTGCCTTCCACGCCACGATAGACGGAGCGTGACGGGAATCGAGGTGGTGCCAACGCAACCATCGGCACGCCGCCGCCTGGCTGCCTGGCGCCGATTGCCGGCGCGGGCGACTTCGGCACCGCTTGGCCGGGGCGCGTGCCCGGGGTGACGACATCGCCGGGTCGGGCTGGCACGGTCGGTGCACCCGCTACGACCCCTGGCACCGTCGGCGCGCTTGGTGTCAATGTGATGCCATTGTTGTTCGTTGCCACCATCGCCGCCGGTTCCTTCACCGGGTCGCGGTACGGCTGCTTCTTGAGCGAGCGTGGATTGTCCACCGTCCACACCGTGTACTGGCCCTTGTTTTCGAAGTGCACGAAGGCCAGCCGATCGGCGGTGCGGGCCCAGCTCAACGCCGGGCTGAACTCGGTGATTCCCGACACGCCACCGGCGACGTTCGTGAGCTGGTAGTGCTCCCGATTGCTGAAATCGTACAGGAAGATGTTCGGCACGCCGTTGCGATCCGTGATGTACGCAAGGCTTTTGCCGTCGGGCGCCCACTGCGGGTTGATGCTCAGCCCCGGCTGATTCGGCAGCACCGAGATCGTACCAGTGGCGAGATCGTAGAGCGAGACCTTCCATCGGCTGAAGCGCAGCAGATCGAAATCCGTCTCGGCGCCACGATCACTGGCGAAGGCGATGGTCTTGCCGTCGGGCGAGACGCTCGGCATGTAGTCACCATGCAGATCGTTGGTGAGCTTCCGGAATCCGGTGCCATCCACCGCCACGATGGCGAGGTCGGTCACACCACCCTTGTTCGCGCTGAACACGATGTGGCGACCGTCTGGTGTGAAGACGGGACTGAGCACACCGTCCACGGGCAGGTCGATGCGGCGCGTGTTGCCGCCGGTGGTGCGGGTCAGGAACAACACGTCCTTGCCGCGGCGCTGGCCAACGTAGGCCACATCACGCCCGTCGGGCGAGAATGAGCTCTGGCTGTACAGCAGCCGCAGCTCTTCGGCATTCGGGTTGGTCGTGCTCTTGACCAGGCGACGGAGCCGCTTGCCGGTGCGGGCGTTCGCCAGCCAGAGATCGATGAACACCTCGCCGCGCAGGAAGCTGCCGTTCGACAGGAAGACGATGTTCTTGCCGTCTTCGGAGAGGCTAGGGGCGAGGAAGATGTCGCCACCGCTCTTCTTGCCACTCAGCAGGCTTTCCGCAAAACGGCGCGGACGGTCGAGGTTCACGATCGTCGGCAGATACTGCTTCTGCAGTGCGTCCTTCCAGTCGTCGCTCAGCTCGTCCAGTGAGAGCCCGAGCTCGCGGCGAAAGGCGCGTTCCATTCCGACGTTCGGCACGGCCTCGAGGATCTGCCCGATGACCTGATCGCCCCAGCGCTCGCCGATGTAGCGCAGCAGCGACTCACCGAAACGATACGGGAAGAAGCGATCCGGGTAGATCGTCATCTGCTCGATCGACGGGATGTCGCCGTTCAACGCTGCATCGCGCAGCCACATGTCGGTGAAGCGGTGATCCGAGCCGAGCGACAGATACTCGGCCATGCCCTCCATGAACCAGAGCGGCGGGTTGACGGCCTGCAGCGCCTGCAGGTTTGCGCCGGCGCGGCCGCGCGAGAACACGTCGTACTGGAACTGGTGCACCATTTCGTGCGCGAGCACATGCTCGAAGGTGCGGTAATCACCCGTGAGCGGCAGCACGTTGCGCTGGCGCATGGCGTCGGTGACACCGCCGGTCGTTTCACCGAGGTCACCGAAGATGTTGTTCTGCCCGAAGTCGGTGCGGCTGGCGAAGATCACGATCGGCTTGCGCTCACGGAACTCATGGCCCAACACGCGTGACAGACGCGCGTACGACCGTTCGGCCATGCGCGCGGCATCCTCCACCGCCGCCTTCGTTTCCTTGTAATAGTGGACGCGGAAATGCTCGGTCTCGAGTACCCGCCACTCGAACTTGTTGTATTGGACCTGATTCTTGCCGAAGTAGCCCTGCGCGCCCACCGACGACGCCAGGCCCAGAGTCGTGGTGATCGCCACCACCAGGATATGTCGCATGCGCATTACCAGCCCTCCCGGACCATTTGCGACCAGTTGCCCCAGTCCCGCTTCACTCGAACGCTACACGCTCCGCATCACTCCACAACCGTTCGAGCTGGTAGAAGTTCCGCAGCGTCGGGTGGAAGACATGGATCACCACATCGGTGTAGTCGAGGAGCGCCCAGCGCCCCTGTTCCACACCCTCGGCATGCGTCACCCGCTCGCCCTCTTCTCGCAAGCTGCGCACCACGTGGTCCGCCATACTCCGTACGTGCGTATCCGAGGTGCCGGATGCAATCACGAAGAAATCGGTCATGTCGGTCAGGCCGTCCAGCGACAGCACCTGGATGTCAGTACCCTTGAATTCGCTCATCAGCTGCGCCGCGCGCTTCGCCAGGGCTTCCGAGGCGGCCTTCGTGGCGCGGGTCGTGCTCTTCAATGCGGTCATCGATAATTGGAACGGCGGAGCAGTTCCGCCTCATGGCACAGGGCCCGTCAATCAGGGATTGCCGGGAGCGACTCCGTACAGGTTAACCCTTCTCGCCGGGAAGCACATACTGGTCCGCCGGCGTCCTTATTCTGTATAACCCCAGACATGCACCCCCCGGGTCACCCGGTTGTGCCGAAGGGTGGCGAGAAATCAAAAAGAACGGCCGCAGGAACGACGCCGGTCAGACGCTGTTCCCGCAGCCGTTTCAGCATGACAGCGTACCTCTGCGACCACCCCTCCGCCCCACCTGAACATCGTGCAGCGGGGACGCAGGAGGCGAAGGGTCAGCCCTTGATCACCCAGACCTTCACTTCCGGCTTCACGTCGGCGTGCAGCTTGATCGCGACCTTGTAGACACCCAGGGCCTTGATCGGCTCGTGGAGGTCGATCTGCCGCTTTTCGACGTGCAGGCCCTGCGCCTTCAGCTGATCGGCGATGTCGCCCGAGGTCACTGAACCGAAGAGCTTGCCTTCCTCGCCCACGCGGGCGGCGAAGGTGATCGAGAGGTCGGCGTACTTCTTTGCCTCCTCCTCGGCGGCTGCGACGCGTCCCTGTTCGGCGGCGACGAGCTTCGCCTTCTCCATCACGATCCGCTTCTTGTTGCCATCGGTGGCTGGCAGGGCCATGCCGCGCGGCAGCAGGAAGTTGCGCGCAAAACCGCTGGAGACCTTCACCAGGTCGCCAGCATGACCGAGGCTGTCCACCGCTTGCCGAAGAATCACTTCCATCGTTCCACCCTCCTCAGATCAGGAAACCGCTGGCCGAATCCGGCGTCGCCAGTCGGCCCAAGTATCACCCAGTCCCACCAAACCGAGCGCAATCGCCGCGCCATCCCGCAGCAGCAGCAACAACGCCACTCCCACCAGCACTCCGAACAGGGAACGCCCCGGGCGGAGAAAAAACGACAGGACCCCGGCGCCTCGCAGCGCGTACATCGTCCCGAAGAACACGAGCAAATTCACGCCCAGCGGTCGCAGTGCCTCGAGCGCCGGCAGCAGCGTCAATACCAATCCGACGATCAGCGACCAGATCCAGTGATCGTTGAAGCGAAAGTCGCGCAGCCGGCCCAGCGGCTCGCCCAGCCGAGTACGGCTGAAGCGATGAAACAGTGCCCAGGCCAGTGCCATCGCGGCCAGCGTCTGCAACGCCAGCATCGACGGCAACACACCGCGAGCCAGTCGCGGCAATCCCGACATCTGCGCCTCGAAGCGATCCAGCATCGCGACGCTGGCGCTGTCGGCCGGTTGTGCGGTTCTCGATCGCTCCATCCGCGACCGCGCCCCGCGCCAGTTGTTGAGGTCCGCATTGCCGCGCACCTCGAACACCGCCGTCACGGTCCGTGCGAACGATGACGTTCCGGACGGGATCGCCACCACCAGCACCGTCGCCAGCAGCAGCGACCCGAGAGTCGCCACCACGCCCTTGCCCAGAAACCACTTCGAGCGCGACGCCAGCAGCGACAGCCCAAGGCACCCGCCGGCCAGGACCGACCAGCCTGCAGTGAGCGAGTCGCTGCTCACTCCCGTACGGACGATCGACCAGATCACCCACGCCGTCGCACCGACCGACGCCAACACCATTGCCAGACTCCCACCTCGCCACCAGGCGATCAACGCGCAGGTCGACAGCATCGGCAGCAGCAGCACCAACGGTCGGTGCACTGGCAGCAACGTCTGCGCGACCGGCAGGTCGGCGGCGATCACGTAGGCGAACACTGCCACCCCGATCCACCACCAGCCACGACTCGGCGCCGGCGTGGTCGGATCCGTCATCGAGCGATCAGGCCTTGCTCGAGCGGGTGTAAGGCAGCAGCGCCAGGTAGCGGGCCTTCTTGATCGCCAACGCCAGCTGACGCTGGTGTCGGGCGTCCACTCCACTCAACCGGCTCGGCAGGATCTTGCCGTTCTCGGTGATGAAGCGGCTCAGGAAGCGCTCGTCCTTGTAATCCACGAAACGAATGCCAGCCTCGTTTACCGGGCTGGGCTTCTTGTTGCGGCGGGCCATGGGCTAATCCTCGTCGTCGTCGTCGTCGCCGGCTTCGTCAGCGCGGCGCTTGGCTTCCAGCTGCTCTTCGGTGAGCGGCGGGGCTCCCAGCTCGTGCTCATGCAGCGAGATGAGGTAACGCATCACACCGTCGTCGAGCTTCAGCGAACGCTCGAATTCGGGCAGCTTGGTCGTCTCGGTGGTGAAACGCGCGACGATGTAGTAGCCGGTGTCGCGCTTGTTGATCTGGTAGGCCAGCTGACGGCGGCCCCAGTGATCCAGTGTGGCCTCTTCGGCCAGCGACAGCAGGCCATGATGCTTGGCCAGCTTCTCGGCGATCACTCCATCTTCGAGCGCACTGTCGAAGATGTAGACGGCCTCGTACGGACGCATGATTGCGGTCACGAGTGGCAATCCTCCCTGTGGTCAGAACCGCCCCCTGCGGGTTGCCGACGCAGGAGGAGGGGAATGAAGAGCGCCCCGACCCGGGGGCGCCCGTTGTCCCGCGCAGACGACGCCTGACGCGGACTAGCCCTCAAACATAGCCGATTCGTGGCGGTGATGGAACTACCGGCCGGCGCTCAGCCGATGACGAGCGCCACCTTGCCGATCGTCCCGTTCCCTTCGACCAGGGCGTGCGCCGCCCCGATCTCCTCGAGCGGGAAGGAGGCGTCGATTCGCGGCACCAGCCGGCCGTCGGCCAGCAGGGGGAGCACGTCGCGCGCGTACGCCTGCGTGACGCCGATGCGCTCTTCCAGCCCGCGGCTTCGCAGCACGGTGCCCCGGATGGTGAGCCGCTTGCCCAGAATCAGCCGCAGATCGACGGTTGCCTTCGCGCCGGCCAGGGCGCCGATCAGCATCAGGCGGCCCTTCGGTGCCATCGCCGCCAGACTGCCGGCGGTATAGTCGCCACCCACCAGATCCACGACCACATCCACGCCCCGGCCGTCGGTCCATGCGGCGGCGGCATCCGCGATCCATGCCCCGTCGCCCGGCTGGCACCCCGCCACCATGCCGACCTCGCGCGCAGCGTCGAGCTTCGCCGCGCCGCGGGCCGTGCCGTAGGCCGAGGCACCCCACGCCGTGGCGAGCTGGACCGCTGCCAGGCCGACGCCGCTGCCGACGGCGTGAATCAGCACGCGCTCACCCGCGCGCAGCCCGGCCTGCACGATCATCGCGTCGTGGGCGGTGATGTACGCCTCCGGCGCGGCACCCGCAATCTGCCAGCTGAGCCCCTCGGGAATCCGCGCCACGGCCCGCGCATCGGTCACGAGGTACTCGGCGTGTGCACCGCCACCGACCAGCCCGCAGACCCGGTCGCCCATCGCCCAGCCGGCGACGTCGGCACCCAGCCCGACCAGTTCGCCGGCAAACTCCAGGCCGGGAATGTCGGCGGGCACACCGGCGGGGGCGGGATAGCGCCCCATCCGCTGCAGCAGGTCGGCGCGGTTGATGGCGGAGGCGTGGACGCGAATCAGCAACTCGTCGCGGCCAGGCTGCGGCAGCGGTCGTGACTCGATGGCGAGAACATCAGGGCCGCCGGGCGCGGTGATCACGGCGGCACGCATGGAGTGAGGTAGGGGCATGCGTGCAGTCTCGCCCGTCAGGCCGGCATGCACCACCCCATCGTCGATCGAGATCGTGCAGAGACACGCGGTGCGACGCGGTGCCGCGCGCGCACCGCCGCGCCGCGCGGAAAGATGTCGGATGTGAATCACACCGACACTCTCCGTGACGCCGACGCGGTCGGGTTGGTGGTGACCTGCTTCGACTACGGAAACGGCAGAGCCGGTGCGGCAGTGATGAACGGTCCCGCGGCCGCCAGAACCTGCGTCGTCGTACGCGCAGTGTCGTACGCTCCGTCATCGACCGTCACCGGCAAGCCAAGCAGTACGCGAAATGCGGCGGCGTGCTCCGCTTCGACTCCCAGGATGGAACCGGCAGTACCCAGAGTGGCGACGACGTCGAGGTTGCCCGCCTGTCCGAGGTAGGCGGTGACGCCCGTATCCTCGAGCACCAGCGCCGTTTCGAGGAACGTTCGGGTGCTGCTGAAGGCGGAGCCGAAATTGAAGCGGAACGCCGTGCGGTTCAGGGCCGAGGCACCGAGGGCCGAGCGAAGCGCCACCACGTGGATCAATTCATGATCCCGCACGGTGCGCACGAATGTCGGCACGCTGAACGTAGCGGGTGCAGGCGCGGTGAAACTGCTCAGGCCCGGCACAGTACCTGGCGATGCAGCACCATCGGGATCGATGTTGGCGATCGTTGCACCAGTCGGCAACGCGCCGCCACTGTCGGCGCGCAGATAAAACGTCGCTTCGAGATACTCGAGCGTGAGTGCGTAATTGAGGATGTTGGTGTCGGTGAGATTCGGCTCCGTCTGACCGCTCGCCGATTGCGCGTGCAGCATCGATGAAATGCCGTGTCCGTCCAGGATCATCGGCGCCAGCGCCGCCGCGCCCGCGACCACCGCCAACCGGCTGAGAAAGTGTCGTCGGCCGGTGACGTCACCGAGTTCCTGCAGATCGAGGACGACTTCGTTCGTAGTGTGAGATGCCATGATACGATACTCCGGTAGTGGGTGTCGGGAATGGAGGTGAGCACGAAGGACGAGCGCCGCAGCGACTCAGCCCAGACCGCGCCTCACAAATCCTGTCGCAGTGACGGCATCGATGACGGCTTCAGGTGCCACGCCTGTCTCGAATGCATTCGGCACGGGGCCGCCCGAGGCGTTGTTGTACGCGCGGACCGCGGCCAGATGACGCGCCTCGACGGTGAAGATCGAACCGGCGGCGACACGCGTGCCGCGTGACTGAATCGATCCGAGCGCCCCCAGATACGCACCGACGCCGGTCTGCTCCAGCACCTGCGCCGTCGCGAGGAAACTCGCCTGCGTGTTCAGCGAGGCACCGAAATCGAACGACACGTCGCTGAAGCCAAAGGCCTCCGAGCCGAGTGCCGACTGCAGAAAGGCGACATGCGCGAGCTCATGGACACGAATCGAAGTGGCCAGTGCCGCGACTGGACCTGTCAGGACACCGCGTGCGACCGCCCTGCTGTAAAAGTCCGCTTCCAACAATTCGAGGAAGAGCGCGAACTTCAGGATGTCACCATCACTGCGAAGAGGCAGCGTCACGACGGCGCTGCCCGTGGGTCCGGTGCTGTCATCGTCGCTGCATGCGGACAGCATGCCAACCACGGATCCGGCGGCGGCGACGGTTCCGGCCCTCCGAAGAAAATTCCGGCGGCTGGTGTCGTAGCTGATGGTAGCGAACAGGTCTGACCCTGCGTGTTCGGAAGTCGATTCCGGCATACGGTGCACCTCAGTCTGGTGGCGAATCAGGCGGTCATCATTACCCGCATGTTCTCGCATACGACACCAGATTCCGATCGGATCTTTTCCCGCGAAACTCACGCCATCCTGATGATATGCCGAGCCCGCCGTCAGCGCAGCAGCGCGCGCACCGAGTCCAGCGATCCATCGGTGACGGCGGGCTTGATCTGCAGCAGCTGCGCGAGCAGCGAATACACGTGCACGTTGGAGAATGCCGGTACGATCACGCCGCGACGGAACGATGGACCGGCCGCCACGAACAGCGCGCCCATCGAGGGTAGCGTATTGTCATATCCATGCGCCCCGGTGATCCGGCCGCGTTCCATTTTCGCGAGCGTTGCACGCATTCCAATCGACCAGCCCTCGTCGGCGATCGCGACGATCGGTGTCACGCGCGCACCGGTGTTGTAATGCAGGTGTGGCGGCAGTTCACCCTTGCGGTAGACCTGCAGGTGTGCGTTGGCGCCCCGCAGTGCGCGATAGACATACGCCTCGCGACCCGGCTTGGGAATGATGGTAGCCACCGGATTCCAGTCCCCGACATCGAGACTGTCCAGTGACACGTAGTCGTCCAGCGCGATCACTCGCTCGGCAGTGACGGCCGTCATGCCGTGATCGGCCACGACCATCACGTTCACCTGCGACGTCCTGCCCTGTTGCGCAATGCCATCGATGATCGCGCCAACGACGCTGTCGACGCGCGCAATGGACGCATTCACCTCCGGCGAGTCGGGTCCGTACCGGTGACCGTCGGTATCGACTTCGCTGAAATAGACCGCGATCAGACGTGGCCGGCTGCTGTCCGGCATGGCGAGCCACTCCAGCACTCGGCGCACGCGGGTGTCGCGCGCGGTGCCGGCATCGAAGAGATAGTACCAGTGCGGACGCACACCACCGACCGGCGCCTCGGACCCCGGCCAGAAGTACGTTGCCGTGCGCACGCCCTGTCTTTCGGCTGTGACCCAGATTGGTTCGCCGCCAAACCAGCGGGCGTCTCGCACTGCCGGATCGTTACCGGTCTGGAAGCGTCCGAGTGCCGGATCAAGCATCACGTTGGCCGCGATGCCATGGTTTTCAGGATAGAGTCCCGTCACCAGTGTGTAGTGGTTCGGAAAGGTCTTGCTGGGGAACGACGGCACCAGCCGCTCGGCGCGCGCACCCCGCGCCGCCAGTTCGCGCAGCCGCACCGCCTCCGGTCGATCGAGGTAATCCCAGCGAAATCCGTCCAGCGACACGAGGACGACGGTGCGGGCGGGATCCGGTATCGGTGCCGTGTTGGCGGCGCTGCCGCACGCTGACAGACAAACCAGAACCAGCGCTTGCAGTGCGTACAGCGTCTTCGTCAGCTGGAGATGCCATGGAGCAAACGACAATCTGTCTCCGCGCACGGGCATGGAGGGACGTGGTCAGCGGAACCCGTCAGTCGACACGGGAGCCTGAAGCTAGTCCCTCTCGCGGCTCTTCTTCTGTATCCACCCGCGATCAGGCGGTGCGGCGTGCACCCATCGGTGCCAGCCCGCCACCGGAGTCCGCGAGCATTACGCCGCCGAACGCAGAGCGCTTTGCCTGATACATGGCGCGGTCGGCCCGTGCGATCCACTGCGGAAGCTCTTCGCCGATCTCCAGCTGCGCGATGCCGACCGAGGCGCCGAGCGCGAACTCCATCGACTGCGTCGGCGCCGGCAGTGCCCTGATCTGGTCTGCCAATCGCTTCGCGAGTGTCTGTGCCGCCAGCATGTCGCAATTCTGCAGGATCACGGCAAACTCATCACCGCCATACCGACAAATCACATCGGACTGCCGCAGGAACACCAGCTTGAGCGCCTGCGCCACCGTCACGATCGCTGCATCGCCCGCCGTGTGGCCATACGAGTCGTTGATGATCTTGAGCTTGTTGAGATCGATCATCAGCATCGACACCGGTGCGCGGCCCAGCGAGAACATCTGCATGGCGCGCTGTGACATCAGGTCGAAATGCTTCCGGTTGCCAACGCCGGTGAGCGGGTCGGTGGCAATTTCCTTCTTCGCTTCCTCCAGCTGCCGTCCGAGCGAGTCGAGTGAGGTGGCCAGCGTGCGATATTGACGCGACTGTTCCTCGCGCCGCTCATGCAGCGTGCGATCGATCTCCGTGAGCGCATTGACCACTTCGCTCTTGATCGTGCTCATCTGCGATGCACTCACCACCGCCTTCTTCACCAGCGCGAGTTGGGTACCCGTCTCGACGCTGGCACTGTCGTCGATGCGCACCGCCTCGTGCACGGCGCTCACGCAGCCCCACAAGGCGCTTCGCAGCTCGGCGACCAGCGCGTCCACCGAGGTTTGCTCATCGCGCTGGATATCCGTGACATACCGCACGAGGCCTCCCCAGTCGCGGGCCGACACGCCGACGGAACTGGCGTCTCGCTCGCTATGGAGCGGCATGCCGAGCGTTACGTGACGCTGCCACGCGGTCAGCTCTCTCGTCGACTGCTCGGCCGAGCGGTGGGGCAGGTCCACCGGATGGCGCGCGAGTCCGGCGAGCACCCCGCCGAGCGCATCGAGCAGGAGACTCACATCGCCATCACTGCTCGGCGCCCTGAGCTCGCCCGCGTGTGTGTCCGTCGCAGGTTCACGCGCACCATCGCCGACTGGCGCCGGGGGCGTTTCGCTCTTCTCTGGTTCCTTCTTTCGGAAAAACATCTGAGTCAGCCCTTGAACATGAGTCTTTTCAAAGCATCGACGTGATGCAACCGAACCTTGAGCAATCCTCATCTGCGTATCGGAGGATATACGAGCGATGACGATCGTCCTCGTCTCCGCGTAAAACGGGCGGTTGATCACGCCGGAGCTTGCTGCTGCACTCTGGCGTTCGCCGATCCATTCAGAGTTTTTCGGTCGTCAGGTCGAGCGCTGCCACGCGCGCGCACGCGGCCAGCACTGCGGCCCCCACGAAAATCGCGCCTTCCGCAACGTCGAAGCGTGGCGAATGCGCGGCGATCGGCTCCTCCGCCGCGGTGCGCGCGCCGAAGCGCAGGAAACACCCCGGCATCCGTTCCAGATAGAACGCGAAGTCTTCGCCGCCCATGTTCGTGATGCCGAACGGCACCACGGCCTCTTCTCCCAGCACGCTGACGGCCGCCTGCCGAGCCCACGCCGCCGCGCGTGCGGGGTTCACGATAGGCGGTGTTCCATGCGACACGTTGACCGTCGCCGTCACGCCGTGGGCCAAGGCGACGGCCGTTGCGATGCGCGTCATCTCGGTCACGAGGCGTGCCCGTGTCGGCGCGTCCATGGCGCGCAGGGTCCCGGTCAGCGTGGCCGTTTCGGGAATCACGTTGGAGGCAATGCCGGCGTGCACGCTGCCGACGGTGCATACCGCTGGCCGAGCCGGGTCGATGCGCCGCGCCACCACGGTCTGCAGCGCGGTGATCACCGCCGCCGCCGCGACGATCGGGTCAGCGGATTCGTGGGGACGTGCGCCATGAGCGCCTTCTCCGCACAAGTCGATGATGAAGCTGTCGGCCGATGCAGCCAGCGGTCCCGCTTCCGCAATCACCTCGCCGACCACGAAGCGTCGATCGACATGGCCGCCGAAAACAGCGGCCACGCCATCGAGCGCGCCGCTGTTCAGGATGGCGGTGGCACCAGTCCCGATTTCTTCGGCGGGCTGCAGCACGATCAGCACATCACCCAGCGCCGGTTCCCGCAGCAGGTCGATCGCCGCGCCGATCGCCCAGGTGGCGTGCACGTCATGTCCGCACGCATGCATCACCCCCGGCACGGCCGAGGCAAAGGGCAGCCCCGTCGCCTCGGTGATCGGCAACGCGTCGATGTCACCACGAATCGCGATCGTCGGTGCGGCGCGCTCGCGACCCGGGATGCGCGCCACGATGCCGGTGGCAGCCACACGACGGATGTCCTGCACCCCGAGAGCTTCGAGCTGCGCGATCAGCCGCGCCGAAGTCTCGTACTCGGCGTTCGAGAGTTCCGGATGGCGGTGCAGGGTGCGGCGCAACGTCACGAGCCGCTCGATCGCCGCATCGCTGAACAGCGCCAGTGCGCGAGCCGGCGCGATGAGTGAATGGCGATCTGGTACGAATTCGGTGGATGTCATCGATGGAGGGCGTCGGATCAGCGGGTCAGGGTCTGGCGGCGCACCGTGAGATCGTCGATGCGATCGACGTTCACCGTCACACCAATGCCCGGCACCTCCACCGGAACGGTCATCATGCCGTCGGCACTCATTGTCCACTCGGGGGTGACGATGTCCTGCGCCCAGTACCGCGCGCTCGGGCTCAGGTCGCCCGGCCGCTGGAAGTTGCTCAGCGAGGCCAGCGCGACGTTGTACGCGCGGCCGATGCCGCTTTCGAGCATGCCACCACACCACACCGGAATCGCGTTCGCCTGGCAGTAATCGTGAATCGCGATCGACTCGGCGAAACCACCCACACGCCCGGGCTTGATGTTGATCAACCGACCGGCAGCAAGTGTCACCATGTCCTGCGCACGGCCGAGCGATGTGATCGACTCGTCGAGACAGATCGGTGTCCGCAGCATCTTCTGCAACGAGGCATGCCGAACGATGTCGTCCCACGCCAGCGGCTGCTCGAACATCATCAGGTTGAGGTCGTCCATGGCCACGAGCGCATCGACTTCATCGAGCGTGTAGGCATTGTTCGCATCCGCCATCAGCGGCGCATCCGGAAACGCCGCGCGCACGGCACGCACGTATGCCACGTCACTCCCCGGCATGATCTTCAGCTTGACCTTGTGATAACCCGCGGCGAGCGCGTCGCGAACCTTCTCGACCAGCGCCTCCGGTGACGGTTGAATGCCCAGTGAAATACCGACTGGGATCGTCTGCTGCGTGCCACCGATCAGCCGGGCAAGTGACACGTTGATGCGCGTGGCCTCGACGCCCCACATTCCCATCTCCACCGCAGCTTTCGCCATCCAGTGCCCGCGAAAATCCTCCTCGAGCACTGCGTGCACGCTGCCCGGTGCCGCGAAGATGCGGCCGAGCACGCGCGGAGCGATCCACTGCGTGATCGCGAGCCAGGCGGTGTCGATCGTCTCGGCGCTATAGTTGGGCAGATCGTCAGCGACGCATTCGCTCCAGGCCATCGCGCCGCTGGCGTCGTGCAGCTCGAGCAGTGCGATGCGGCGATCTACCATCGTGCCCGACGAGATGCGGAACGGCTCGCGGAGCGGCAGGCGAATCTCACGAAGGGTGATGCGGGTGATCTCGAGCATGGGCGGATTCGGGGAAGCGAGACGACCTTCAGCCGGTGACGGAGACGACGTAGTATGGCAGCGCGGATGGCTGGTTGCGTACGAATCGCGATACGGTGTAGCCCCGTTGCATGCGGGTCATGAGTGCGGCACGCACGGCGATGCGCCAGGCCAAGGCGCGCGAGGCGTCGGCGGCCTGCACCTCGCCCACATCGACCGGAACGGGAATGCGCACGTGCGGCGCGTCACCGGTGCCGACCGCGACGGGCGTACCATCCGGTTCGAACGCGATGGCGACGGCCAGTCGGGTGTCGCCGTCTTCCGGGAGCCCACTGCGCTTCATGAATGCGGCCGCGTGATCGAGCTGCCAGTGATACACCGCGCGGTCGGTCGGCATGGTGCCATGCAGCACGCTGCCGGTGTTGGAGCCGTACATGTTTTCGATGTACTCGGTCGGCACTGCACCGAGGTGGTTGATGTTGAAGTGCGCGTTACGGGCGACGAGCGGGTCGGCGGTCCAGATCATCAGCGGCACGCCAAGCTGCTGGACTGTCTGACGCTGGAAGTGCTTGAGTGCGGCGGCGACTCCGCTGCCCCGAGCCTCCGGACGCACGGCGAGCATGTCCGACCAATGGACGAGTGCGCCGATCTGTATGCCCGTCATGCCGAAGACAAACCCCACCAGCCGCCCACTGTCATCGAAGGCGCCTGCGGCCACGCCTCCGATCTTCTGCGACACGCGCAGGATCGCGCCTGGCACCCGCTCCGCAAAGCCGTGCCCCCACGTGTCCTCCTGCAGCGTCATGCACGCTTCGTAGTCCTCGAGCGTGCTGAAGTGCCGAAGCGCGTATGGATGCTCGCCAGTGGCCATGATGCGGGGGAAGGAGGGCGGCACTCTTGCGGGCGCCGGAATGGGGCGATAGCGATGGTTGTGTACGACAGAGTACGCACACCCTACCCAGGCAAGCATGATTCCCCCGTCATTCGCACGCAAGCCGAGCGGCAGCGTCACCATCAACCTCCGAGGGCCCGCGGGATGGTGACCGGAAAACGATTGCTGCATCTCACGCTGGTTTCGCTCATCGCGCCGATGATGTCGGCGACGATGACTGTGGCGCAGCCGACGCCGTCGGTGATCCCGGCCACCGGTCCATGGACACCGGTTGCGGCCGCTCTCACCACGTTCATCGAGCGGGAGATGCGAGTGCACGGCATTCCGGCCCTGTCGATCGCGCTGGTGGAAGATCAGCGCGTGGTCTGGTCGCGCGGCTTCGGAGAGGAAAATATACGAACGCACGCTCCGGCAACGGCACGCACCGTGTATCGCGTCGGGTCGGTTTCGAAGCTGTTCACCGACATCGGCGTGATGCAGCTGGTGGAGCGCGGCGTTCTCGATCTCGATGCGCCGGTGCAGCGCTACCTGCCGACCTTCGCGCCGGTGAACACCTCCGGCACGCCGATCACGCTCCGGCAGCTCATGTCGCACCGGTCTGGCCTCGTGCGCGAGCCTCCGCTCGGTCACTACTTCGACGACACATCGCCGTCGCTCGCCGCCACCGTCGCGAGCCTCGATGCGACCACGCTGGTGTTCCGGCCAGACACGCGGACGAAGTATTCCAACGCAGCCATCGCGACGGTGGGATACCTGCTCGAGCAGCGGAGTGGCGCGCCTTTCTCGCGCTATCTGCAGCGGACCGTGCTCACACCGATGGGTCTGGCGTCGAGCAGCTTCGATCCGTCACCGGCGATGAAGGCGCGTACCGCCGACGCCATCATGTGGAACTATCACGACCGACCGTTTCCGGCACCGTCCTTCGCGCTCGGCATGGCACCGGCCGGCAGCATGTACAGCACGATGCCGGATCTGGGCCGGTTTCTCAGCGTGCTCTTCGCCGGTGGTCGTGGCGCGCGTGGACGTGTGCTGCGCCCGGCTACGCTGCAGCGGATGTGGACACCGCAGTTCGCACCGGCTGGGGCCACGAGCGGGTACGGAATCGGCTTTGCCATCGGTTCGCTCGACGGCGCACGGATGGTGGAACATGGTGGTGCGATCTACGGCTTCGCCACGCAGCTCTCGGCGCTGCCCGATGAAAAGCTTGGAGTTGCGGTAAGTGCGGCCAAGGACGGCATGAACGCGCTCACCACCCGCATCGCGCACGAGGCCCTGCGACTGATGCGGGCGTCGGAGCGTGGTGCGACGCTTCCCTCGCTCCGTTCGACTTCGGCGGTCTCTCTGAGTGTCGCCCGTCGGCTCGCCGGCGAGTATGGTCCGCCCGACTCACTGGTCTCGATCGACGTGCATGATTCGACGGTCACGTTGACCGCCACCTTTCGTGCATCGCAAGCAGGATTGCGTGTGGTGCAGGGCGACACGCTGACGGTCGACGATGGCCTGAGCTTCGGCGGGCGCTTCTGGCTCGATGGCGACCGGTTGTACATCAATGGCCGGCCCTTCGCACGACGGCCATCCCGCACCACGCTCACACCCGAGGTTCCAGCGCGCTGGCGCGGCCTCGTTGGAGAGTATGGCTGGGATCACAACGTTCTCTACATCCTCGAGCGCGAGGGGCGACTGCACGCGCTCATCGAATGGTTCTTCGACTATCCACTCACCGAGGTATCGGAGAATGTGTACGCATTTCCGAACAGCGGGCTTTATGCCGGCGAGCGCATCGAGTTTGCACGAGACACGAGCGGCAGGGCGACCGTCGCGACCGCCGCCGGCATTGGCTTCGCGCGACGCAAATGGGTGGGCGAGGATGGGGGCATCTATCGTCTCACACCGGTAAAGCCGGTGGAGGTGTTGCGTCGTGAGGCGCTGGCAGCGTCGCCGCCAGTGGAAGAAGGCACCTTCCGATCGCCGGAGTTGACGGAACTGGTCACGCTCGATTCCACCATTCGACTCGACGTACGCTACGCCACCGACCGCAATTTTCTCAGCGCGCCGATGTACTCGCAGGCGCGCGCCTTTCTGCAGAAACCCGCCGCCGAGGCGCTGGTGCGCGCGCATCGTGCACTGGCGAAGCAGGGCTACGGTCTCCTGATCCACGACGGCTACCGCCCGTGGTATGTGACGAAGATGTTCTGGGACGGCACGCCACCCGACAAGCATGACTTCGTCGCCGATCCGGCCACGGGCTCCCGCCACAATCGCGGCTGCGCGGTGGATCTCACGCTGTACGATCTCCGCACCGGTGAACCGGTGGTGATGACCGGCGGCTATGACGAGATGTCCGATCGTTCCTACCCGAAGTACCCCGGCGGCACCTCACGCCAACGCGCCCTCCGCGAAATCCTCCGCGCCGCGATGGAAGGCGAAGGCTTTCGTGTCTACTCGGCCGAGTGGTGGCACTTCGACTATCAGGACTGGCGCTCCTACCGCATCGGCAATCAGCGCTTCGAAGATCTCACGCCGTGAGTCGCGCAAACTGCAACGGCAACTCTTTTCACGCGAAGGCGCGACGCAACGAAGGATGGGAGAGGTCGGCGCATAGCGACTTGAAAACTCCCCTCACAAAAGTCTCGGAATCACGGAGAAACTGCAACGGCTGTAGGAACAGCGTCTCGCGAGCGCAGTTCCCAAAGCCGTTTTGGATCTCTGCGCTGCGCCGACGCTCGCCTGACGAGAGTCCTCTCCGTGAAGCCATGCCTCCGTGTGAGGGGAGTTGCAGTTGCGGTGCGATATGCACCAAACCCTTTCCACCTCCGTTGCTTCGCGCCTTCGCGTGAAAAGAGTTCGCAGTTCGCGTTGCACTGAGTCCTCTCCACCTCCGTTGCTTCGCGTTTTCGCGTGCAAAGAGTTCGTAGTTGCCGTTCACGAACTGCAGAGGAGTCAGCGGACGCCGGAGAGCGTGGCGACGACGAGGGCGACCCACTGGGGACCGAGGTAGCCGTTCGGGCCGTCCTCGTACGATTCCGTGAGTGAGTGCGCACCCTTGCCGCGACCGGCTGCGTCGAGCGTGATGGCCGGGATGCCGAGGCCGATCGGCACGTTGGCGTCAGTGCTGGAGGCGTTCGGCGTGACCGGGAAGCCGAGCACCCTGCCCGTCTGCACGGCCACGCGCACGATGCGGGCGCTGTCGGGCTGCGAGCCGGCGGGCCGTATGCCGATCGTGTCGATCACCATCGTCAACGGCACCTTGCTGTCGGGCCAGCGCGCGATCTCCTCGCGCAGCGCGGTGCGGATCGCGACCTGGAACTTCGCGTCCAGCGTCGCGAGTGCGGTGGCGCTCTCGGAGCGCATGTCCACCTCGACGATGCCCTCGTACGGTATTGAGTTGACCGACGTGCCGCCGCTCACGATGCTGGCACTGAACGTGGTGCGCGGATCGGTGGGCACGGTGAAGTCGGACATCTTTGCAATTGCACGACCCATGGCGTGAATCGGGTTCGGCATGCCGAACGCGCCGTAGCTGTGACCACCCGGTCCCTTGTACGACACGCGATATCGATTGCTGCCCACGGCACCGCTGGTGGCGCCGAAGCCCGTGCCGTCAACGGAGATGAAATAGTCGATCTTTCCCTTCAGCTCGCCGTTGAACAGTGCACGGACGCCGCGCAGGTTGCCCGGGCCTTCCTCGCCGACCGTGCCGACGAAGTACACCATGCCGGCGGTCTTCACGTTGGCCGACTTCATCGCCCGCGCCACTGCCAGCACGGCGGCCAGACCGCGGCAATCGTCACCGATGCCGGGCGCCGTCATGCGCACGCCACCGCTCGCAGTGCTGTCACGGGTGACCTTCACATCCGTGCCTTCGGGAAACACCGTGTCGAGATGCGCCGAGAGCACCACTGACGGTCCCGCAGCGGTGCCGGGGCGTTCGCCGATCACATTGCCCGTGGCGTCGATGCGCACGCTGACGATGCCATGCGATTCAAGCCGTCGCTTGAACTCGGCGGCACGCATCGCCTCCTTGAAGGGCGGCGCGGCGATCTCGCAGATCGACGCCTGCTGCTGCAGGGTCCATGCATTGTCGGCGCGGATCGTGGCCAGCGCCGCGCGCACGGCGGGATTGGACGAGGGAATCACGACCGGCTGTGCCTGCAGTGCGGCGGAGACGAGCAGCAGCGGGGCAAAGGCCTTCTTCAGCATGGGCGGAGAAGCGGAGAGTGAAAACAGTGCGGGGAGGCGACGCGGCACACTGCGTCGTCCTCCCCGAAGTACGAGCACCCGCAGCGCAACGCTGACTCAGATCCCGTGGAAAATCGCGAGGTACGACGCCAGTCCGGTGATCAGCGGCACCAGCAGATAGACCGGCTTGGCGAGCGCCGGGAAACGATACGGCAGGAGCGCGAGCACGGCCACGATCACCCAGATCGCAATCTTCGCCCAGAGCCAGCCCGGGAAGATCGAGACGTTCGTCATGCCGAGCCGTGCCGCCTGCCCGAAGCCGCCCGTCAGCGACAGCAGCATGCCGAGGCCGAAGATGCTCGCAGTCAGCACTCGCGTGCGACTGGCGGCTTTCGTGCCGCCGTTCGCGGCATGGATCGCAATGCCGCCGAGCGACGTCGTCGCCAGGAACAGCCCGAAGATGTGCAGGCTCTTGTAGAACATCTGCGTGCGAAAGAACGGCAGTGCAGAGGACACGGATACCGCTGCATCCTGCAGCAGGGCGAACAATGTCATCACGAATTTTTCCGGTGAAGTGTCCTGACGGTGATCAGACGTTGAAGCGGAACAGCAGCACGTCGCCATCGTGCACGACGTACTCCTTGCCTTCGGAACGCACCACGCCGGCCTCCTTGGCACCCTTCCACCCCTTCAGGCGCACGAAGTCCTCGAAGCCGGCCGTCTCGGCGCGGATGAAGCCCTTTTCGAAGTCGGTGTGAATCACGGCGGCAGCCTTCGGTGCGGTGTCGCCGATGTGGATCGTCCAGGCGCGCACTTCCTGCTCACCGGCGGTGAAGTAGGTGTGCAGGCCGAGCAGATGATAGCCAGCGTGGATCAGTCGATCGAGGCCGGCGCTCTCGAGGCCGAGCGACGAGAGAAATTCCTTCTTCTCCTCGGGCGCGAGTTCGGCCAGCTCGGCCTCGATGCGGGCCGAGAACGGCACCACGTCAGCCGCTTCACCACTTTCGGCGATCGAGGCCCGCAATGCGTCGACGTGCTTGCCGTGACCGGTCGCGAGTTCGTCATCCGTCACGTTGGCGGCGTACAGCACCGGCTTCACCGTCAGCAGCATCAGCGGCTCGAGCAGGAACAGCTCTTCCTTGGTGAGCCCGGCGCGGCGGATCGGCACACCATTCTGCAGCGAGGCGAGTGCTTTCTGCAGCGCCGGCAACTCCGCCACCGCATCCTTGTCGCCACTCTTCGCGATGCGCTGCTGCTTGTCGAGACGCTTTTCGACGCTGCTGATGTCGGCGAAGCAGAGCTCGAAGTCGATCACGTCGCGATCGCGCACCGGATCCACGCCGCCCATCACGTGCGTGATGTCGTCATCGTCGAAGCAGCGGATGACGTGCACGATCGCATCGGTTTCGCGGATGTTGGCGAGAAACTTGTTGCCCAGACCCTCGCCCTGTGCCGCGCCCTTCACCAGGCCGGCGATGTCGACGAATTGCACCACCGCCGGGACGGTGCGTTTCGGCTGCACCACCACGGCCAGTGCGTCGAGGCGCGCATCCGGCACTTCCACCATGCCGACGTTCGGTTCGACGGTACAGAACGGATAGTTCGCAGCCTCCGCCTTGGCGGCGGTGAGGGCGTTGAACAGGGTGGACTTGCCGACGTTCGGGAGGCCGACGATGCCGAGCTTCAGCACAGGATGAATCGGAGAAGGAAACGAACAGGCTGCGCGCAGATCACGTCGCGACTGAGTTGAACTTATTCATCATCATCGTGAGACCGTCACGCACCCACGATTCGCAGGCATCGCCAAAGCGGGGCATGGCAGCCTCCAGGAACTCCGTCTCCTCGCGAGCGAACGGGCCGAGTACGTAACCGGACAGGTCGCCGACGGACGCACGTGGGTGTAGCGGGGCGATGCCGATGCGCATTCGCGGGTAGCCGGTGTTACCCACGTGTGCCTGCACCGACTTGAGACCGTTGTGACCGCCGGCGCTTCCGCTGGGCCGCGCCCGCATGGAGGCGAACGGCAACGCGACCTCGTCGACGATCACGAGCAGGTCCTGCGCCGCGTCCCAGCCGGGCCGGTTCAGGAAGGGCTTGAGCACTTCGCCACTGAGGTTCATGTAGGTCTGCGGCTTCACCAGCTTCACGACCTCGGTGCCGACCCGCGCGGTCGCGACCATCGCCTTGCCATCCTTTTTCCAGCCGTCGGTACTCCAGCGGCGAGCGAGATGGTCGAGCACCCACCAGCCGATGTTATGCCTGGTGCGCTCGTATTCCTTGCCGGGATTGCCGAGGCCGAGAAAGACTTTCATGTCAGGAAACGGATGCGGGGCGCGGCGCGAGTGATCGCCCCGCGCCCCGCGTCACGACGCACAGCTTACTTGTCGTCTGCCAGCTTCTTGGCGCGGAGCACTTCCGGCTCGGCGGTTGCAGCGGCGGCATCGGCGGCGGCGTCGGTCGCGTTGACCTTCGGCGCGGCGACGACGACGACCGATGAATCGGCATCGGTGATGACGGTGACGCCGGCCGGCACCGTGAGATCACGGACGTGGATCGAGTCGCCGATGTTCAGGGCCGAGACGTCGACGTCGATGTGGTTCGGGATCGCCGAGGGATCGACGGTGACCTCGAGTTCACGCATCGTCTGGTCGAGGATACCGGCGAAGGAGCGAACTCCGATGGAGGTGCCGATGATGACGAGCGGCACGTTGACCGTGATCTGCTCGCCGGCCACCAGCTCCTGGAAATCGACGTGCACCAGCTGCTTCTTGTACGGGTGCTTCTGGATCTCGCGGATCAGCGTGCGCGAGACCTTGCCGTCGATGCTCAACTCCACCACGGTCGTCTCGGCGGAGACGCGCTCCAGCAGGCGCTCGAGCTCGCGCGTCGAGATGGACAGTGACATCGGCTCGCGCTTGTGGCCGTAGATGACGGCGGGCACGGAGCCGGCGCGGCGCAGGGCGCGGGCGGCACCCTTGCCGGATTCAGAGCGGAGCGTGGCGGACAGCGTGGCAGTGGACATGAGCAGAACTCCTCGGGACGCGCAGGGCGTCAGTCAAACAGCGAGCTGACCGACTGCTCGCTGTGGGTGAATCGAATGGCCTTCGACAGCAACTCGCCGACCGACAGCACGTGCAGCTGATGCGGGCGGCGGGACTCGGGGATGGCGACCGAGTCGGTCACCGTCACTTCCTTGATCGGCGCATCGTCGAACCGCTGCTTGGCAGGTCCGCTCAACAATGCGTGGGTCGCGCACACGTAGATGTCGGCAGC
>JBBSCZ010000008.1:0-31371 GCA_038249795.1 Gemmatimonadales bacterium
CGCCGAGTCAGGCCACACCCTCCTTCGGCTGTACAGTTGGGATCGCCCTTCCGTTTCCTTCGGGCGCAACCAGCGGTGCGACGGGGTGTATTCGGCCGCGCGGTGCGCTGAGGCAGGCGTCCCGGCCGTCCGGCGCCTCACCGGCGGTCGGGCGCTGCTGCACGGGCGCGAGGTGACGTATTGCGTGGCGGCGCCGAATACGCTCGCCCCGACACTTCGCGGCGGATACGAGGCGATCAATGCCCTGCTGCTCGACGCGCTGCGGTCGTTGGGCATCCCCGCGGAACGAGCGGCACCCGGCACACGCACGCCGAGCCCGGGACTCGCCCCCTGCTTCGAGACACCCTCAACCGGAGAACTGGTGGTGGGCGTGCGCAAGCTGGTCGGATCGGCGCAGCATCGCGACGCAGCGGCGTTCCTGCAGCATGGTTCCATCCTGCTGGACGACGATCAGCCGCTGCTGCACACGCTGGCCTTGCAGCCGCTGCCCTCAGTGCCGGCACCAGCCACGCTGCGGCAGTTCGGCGTGACCGACGCCGGCACCGTAATCGATTCCATTGCGGCGGCGCTGCGGCGGACTGCTACCGGCGATATCGTGCAGTCAAATGATTCCGCGATTTCGGAGCGTCACCTGGCGGTGGCTCTGGCGCGCTATTGCGATCCTCTCTGGACCTGGCGACGCTGATGTCGCCAGTCCCTGCACCACAGCCGATCACTCGATGACGGGTTTCCGCCTGCTCCGCCTGCTGCCGCTGGTCGTCGCCGCGTCCTGCGCGTCGGGCGATGACGCCCCACCGTCTGCAGCCGCCGGATCCACGGGTGGCACGATCGTGATTGCGACGCCAGGAGAGCCGGAGTACCTGATGCCGCCGATCGCCCTCTCGACGACCGCTCGGCAGGTCCACGACCTCGTCTACCAGAGGCTGGCGAGGATCGGTGATTCACTGAACACACTGGGCGACGGCGGGTTCACCCCCGACCTGGCACGTCGCTGGACGTGGGCCGACGATTCGCTCTCGGTGACGTTCACCCTCGACTCGGCGGCACACTGGCACGACGGCCTGCCGGTACGCGCAGCCGACGTGGCCTTCAGCTTTGCGCTCTATACCGATCCGCGCACCGCCTCGAACGCCGCGACCATCCTCGCGAACGTGGCATCGGTGACGGCAACCGACTCGCTGACGGTCGTGGCGCGCTTCAGGACGCGGCGGCCCGAAGCGTTCTATGAAGTCGCAAACCAGTTCTTCATCCTGCCGGAACACCTGCTGAAGGAGGCCGATCGCAGCCGGCTGGCGGCGTCGCCGCTGGCGACGATGCCGGTGGGCAGCGGCCCATTTCGCGTAACGCGGTGGGTGCCGACGCAACTGATCGAACTGATCGCCGACACCACCGCAGGCCGTCGGCGCACGCCGCTCGATCGCATCCTGTTCACGATCGCCCCCGATCCGGTCACCGCGTTCACCCGCGTCGTCACGGGCGAGGCCGATGTCTTCGAAGCGGTACGCCCCGACAGGGTGGCCGAGGTACGCGCGAACCCGAATTTGCGACTCGTCGTCGGCCCCTCGCTGGACTACAACTTTCTCGGCTTCAACCTACGCGAGGCATCAGGCCGAGCCCCGCATCCCATCTTCGCCGATCGCACCGTGCGCCGTGCGCTGACCATGGCCACCGATCGCCGCGGCATCGTGGCCAACATCTACGACTCGCTGGCGGTTCAGGCCCGTGGTCCGTTCACCACGGCATCGTCCACCAGCGACCCCACGCTCACCCCCCTTCCGTACGCCGTGGACAGCGCCAACACGCTGCTCGACGCCGCCGGCTGGCTGCGCGGTGCCGACAGCATCCGCCGCAAGAACGGCCAGCCGCTCACCTTCGGCATACTGACACCGTCATCCAGCAACGCGCGCATGCGCGCCGCCGTGCTGCTGCAGGAGCAGTTTCGCCGCGTGGGTGTGGATGCAAGGGTGGAGTCTGTGGACTTTCCCAGCTTCGTCAAGCGTTCGTCGAATCGGCGATTCGACACGATCCTCTCCCAGTGGACACCCGACCCGGGTCCGGGCGGCGTGAACGAACAGTGGACGTCGGCCGCCGCAGCCCCCGGCGGCAACAATTTCGGCAACTACCGCAACCCGTCGTTCGATGCGCAGGTGGACAGCGCGCTGGCCTCATTTCAACCAGACACGTTGCGAGCGCACTTAGCGCGGGCCTGGCGCATCCTCACCGACGATGCCGCCGCGATCTGGCTCGCCGAGCCGAAGAGCGTGATGGCGGTGCACAAGCGCATTCAGACGACGGGCATACGGCCGGGCGCATGGTGGGCCGGCCTCGCGCAGTGGCGCATTCCCGCCGATCAACGCATCGCGCGCGACCGGCCTGCTGCGGGAGCGGCTCGCTGATTCGCGCGCGCCTGCGACACGACGTGTGCGCGCGCTGATCCAGCGCATCTGGCAGGGCTTCGTGGTAGTGGCGATCGTCGCCACCGTCACGTTCGTACTGGTGCGCCTCGCACCCGGTGATCCTTTTTCCGTGGCGTTCGAGAACGCGCGCCTGACCCCGGCGCTGCGTGCGCAATGGCGCAGTGCCTACGGCCTCGATGGCAGCATTGCCTCGCAGTACGGGCACTGGATCATCGCGCTCCTGCGCGGTGACCTCGGATGGTCGGTGAGCATGAGCCAGCCGGTCTCGCGTGCCATTGCGCAGGCGCTGCCGTACACGCTGCTGCTGATGGGCATCGCGCTGCTGCTTTCGTTCACCATCGGCATGCTGCTCGGTGCGCTGCAGGCGGCGCGCCACGACCGTGCCACCGATCGCGGCATCGGCGTGCTCACGCTGATCGGTGGCTCGATGCCCGACTTCTGGCTCGCGCTGGTGCTGCTGCTGACCGGAGCATACTGGTTGCGACTTTTTCCGGTCGGCGGCGCGTCCGATCCGCTGCTGCCGCTCGCGGCATCCGGCACTACCGTCCTGATCGACCGGCTGCGACATCTGGCGCTGCCCGTGCTGACGCTCGTGATCCTGATCACGGCGCCGGTGGCCAGGCAGCAGCGGGCCGCACTGCTCGACCGGCTGCACGCTGAATGGGTGCGCACCGCCGCGGCGAAAGGACTGTCGAGCGGTGCGGTGTTCCGTCGGCACGCCTGGCGCACTGCGCTCGGGCCGGTGGTGACGCTCGGCGGACTCGCATTGCCGGCGCTGGCTGGCGGTGCAGTATTCGTCGAGCGGGTGTTTGCGTGGCCCGGCATGGGCCGGCTGGCCGTGGGTGCGATTGGCGCGCGTGACTATCACCTCGTGGTCGGCTGCGTGATCACCGCCTCGGTGCTGGTGGTGATCGGTTCCACACTGGCCGACCTGCTCGTCATGCGACTCGAGCCGCGCACCGCCGATCAGGATACCAGCCAGCGGCAGCGCGCATGATTGCGCCGCCGAGCAACGCCAGCAACTGGGGTGCGATCGTACAGCGCCTGCGAGCCGATCGCCGCAGCCTGCTCGCCATTGGCGCACTGTGCGGCATGATCGTGCTCGTGATCGTCGGGCCACTGCTGATGGCATACGCGCCGTATGAGCAGCTCGACATCACGCGTCTCGCGCATGCCCGCCCGAGCGCCGAGCATCTGCTCGGCACCGATGTCTACTCACGCGACGTGCTGTCGCGCGTGCTCAGCGGCGGCCGAGTCTCGCTGGCCGTCGCGATGAGCGCCGTGTGCATCGAGACGGTCATCGGCGTGGCGTGGGGGCTTGCCGCCGGGCTGGCAGGTGGCTGGATCGACACGCTGATGATGCGTTGCGCAGACGCGGGTCTGAGCGTGCCGCGCGTGCTGCTGCTGCTCGCCATCCTCGCCGCCGTGCCGATGGTTCCCATCTGGATGCTGGTCGTGCTGCTCGGGCTGACAGGCTGGTTCGGCATCGCGCGCCTCGTGCGCAGCGAGGTGCGCAGCGTCCGAAGCGCCGACTTCGTGCTGGCGGCACGCAGCCTTGGCGCATCACCGCTGCGACTCGCCCTCTGGCACGTGCTGCCGCACGTGAGCGGTCCGGTGCTGGTGGCGGCGACGCTTGCCGTGGGCCACGTGATCGTGCTCGAGGCCGGCCTCAGCTTCATCGGCATCGGCGTGCAGCCACCGCAGGCGAGCTGGGGCAACATCATCGGCGACGGCACCGAGTTCATCGCCAGTGCGCCGTGGGTATCGATCGCCCCCGGCTGCTGCCTGGTGGTGGTGGTGCTCGCCGTGAGCGCGCTTGGCGACGGGTTGCGCGACGCGCTCGCCCCTCGGCAGCTTCCCCGCACATGACCGCGTTCAGCGCACTACCACACGATCTCCTGCTCTCGTTGCGTGACGTGCGCGTCACCTTTCGCACCGCCGATGGTCTGATCACGCCGGTGGATGGTGTGTCGTTCGACATCGCACGCGGGGAGACGCTCGCTCTGGTGGGCGAAAGCGGCTGCGGCAAGTCGCTTACCGCGCTCACCATCCTGCGCCTCATCGACGCCCCCGGTCGCATCGAGCCGGGCAGCCGCATCCTGTTCGAGGGACGCGACATCATGACGCTCGGTGACCGTGACCTGCGCGCGATCCGCGGTCGGCAGGCGGCGATGATCTTTCAGGAGCCGATGACGGCGCTGAACCCGGTGTATTGCGCCGGCGAGCAGATTGCCGAAGTGGTGCGCACGCACACCGGTGCGTCGCGCGTCGAAGCGTGGAGCCAGGCGGTGGCGATGCTCGGCGCGGTCGGCATTCCGTCGCCGGAGATCCGCGCGAAACAGTATCCGCACCAGCTCTCGGGCGGCATGCGCCAGCGTGTGATGATCGCGATGGCACTGGTGATGAACCCATCGCTGCTGATCGCCGACGAGCCCACCACCGCGCTCGACGTCACGATTCAGGCGCAGCTGCTCGATCTGCTCCGTGATGCACAGCAGGCACGAGGCGCCTCGATGCTGCTGATCACGCACGACCTCGGTGTGGTGGCGGAGTCGGCGCAGCGCGTGGCGGTGATGTACGCCGGTCAGATCGTGGAGGAGGCGCCGGTGACGGCACTCTTCGCCGCACCGCAGCATCCGTACACAGAGGGGCTGATGGCCGCGATGCCGCGCGCCGGCACACGGCGCGAACGCCTGACGACGATTCCCGGTACCGTGCCACCGCCCGGCGCGTGGCCGTCAGCCTGTCGCTTCGCCGATCGCTGCGTGTTCGCGTGGGACCGCTGCACCGGCGAGGCACCACCGCTGCATCAGTTGGGCGATGGACGCACGTCGCGCTGCCACCTCGTCGAGGAGCCGGAACGTCGTTTCGCAGCGCACACCGCCGGTGCCGTGACATGAGCACGCCGCTGCTGCGTGTGCGCGGGTTGTCGAAGGAATTTCCGATTCGCGGCGGGATCTTCAACCGCGCCCAAGGCAGCGTGCGCGCCGTGACGGAGGTGTCGTTCGACGTGGCCGCTGGCGAGACGCTCGCGGTCGTCGGTGAATCGGGCTGCGGCAAGACCACCACCGGGCGCTGCATCCTCCGACTCGTCGATCCCACGGCCGGAAGCATCACCTTCAGTGGCGTCGACCTGCTCGCGCTGCGCGGCGCCGAGCTGCGGAAAATGCGCCGGCACATCCAGCTCGTGTTTCAGGATCCGTATGCGTCGCTCAATCCGCGCATGACGATCGGCGACACGGTGAAGGAAGGGCTGATCATCCACCAGCTCGCCGAAGGCGCGGCCGCCGATCAGCGGGTGCAGTCGCTGATGGAGGAGGTCGGCCTGCGCAAGGAGTGGGCGCGACGCTATCCGCACGAGTTCTCCGGCGGCCAGCGACAACGCGTGGGCATCGCGCGAGCGCTGGCGGTGGAACCGATGTTCATCGTGCTCGACGAACCGGTGTCGGCACTCGATGTGTCGGTGCAGGCGCAGGTGATCAACCTGTTGCAGGATCTGCAACGCGATCGCGGGCTCACCTACCTCTTCATCGCGCACGATCTCGGCGTGGTCGAGCATCTCGCCACGCGCGTGGCGGTGATGTACCTCGGTCGCATCGTGGAGCTCGCGACGGCGGAACAGCTCTTCGTCAGACCGATCATGCCGTACACACAGGCATTGCTGTCTGCGATCCCGCTCCCCGACCCGCTCGCTCCGCGCGACCGCATCGTCCTCGTGGGTGACCCGCCGTCACCGGCGAACCCGCCGTCGGGCTGCGTCTTTCATTCGCGCTGCTTTCATCCCGACCGGGATGACGCGTGCACGGAGGTCGTGCCGCCGCTCGAAGAGAAGTTGCCCGGGCACTGGGCCGCCTGCATCAAGCAGCCAGCCGGTACAACCGACTTCTTTCTGCCAGCTGCCGCATTGCGCAGCCGCCGCAGTGCGAACGCTCCCACCATCTCTCCCGCGACCTGAGCACCGTGTCCCCAGCGTCACCAGTCTCCGCCCGCCCCTCCGTGGCATCATCCGATCGCGCCTTCTTCGGCCATCCGCGCGGCCTCGGCCTGCTCGCGGCCGCCGAAATGTGGGAGCGTTTCTCGTATTACGGCATGCGCGCCATTCTGGTGCTCTACCTGACCAAGTCGCTCGGCTGGAGCGGGCAGGATGCGTCGCGACTCTACGGCGCCTACACCGGCGCTGTCTATCTCACACCGCTGATCGGCGGCTATCTCGCCGACCGCTTCCTTGGCACGCGACGCTCGCTGGTGATCGGCGGCATCATCATCGCCATCGGTCATTTCCTGATGGCCGTGGACGACATGACGTTCTTCTACGCCGGTTTGATCGCGGTCGTGATTGGTACCGGCTTTTTCAAGCCGAACGTCTCCACCATGGTCGGCCAGCTGTACGAGAAGGGTGACCCGCGACGCGATGCCGGATTCACCATCTTCTACAGCTGCTTCAACTTCGGCGCCTTCCTCGCGCCGCTGATCTGCGGCTATCTCGCCGAGGATCCCCGCTACGGCTGGCACTTCGGCTTTGGTGCGGCCGGCGTGGGCATGGTGCTCGGCCTCATCGTCTACCTCCTTGGCCGCGACAAATACCTGCCCGGCATTGGCCTCGTGCCCGATCATGCGCGCGATGCGGCGCTGCGCGCCGAAATCGGCGAGCTGGCGATCCCGTCCTACAGCCGCAACGCAACGCTCGGTGCCACCGGCGGCGTGATCATCGCGACGCTCGCCTCGATCAAGACCTGGTCGGCCATCGGCATTCCGGCGTGGCTCTTCTCGCTCTCCGGCATGATGTCGATGCTGTATGGCCTGATCATCGGCGCCGCCTTCACCGTCGCGGTGCTCGGCACCAGGGGCGAGGAGCGCGATCGCGTGTGGGCGCTGGTGATGGTGTCGTTCTTCGTCGTCTTCTTCTGGCTCGTGTTCGAGCAGGCCGGCAGTTCACTCACGCTCTTCGCCGACCGCGACACCGACCTGACCCAAGGGGCGTGGCTGTTCGGCATGGAGCGTATCCCGGCCAGCTGGTTTCAGAGTGTGCAACCGCTCTGCATCATCATTCTGGGTCCGTTCGCCGGCTGGTTCTGGCTGTACCTGAACAAGCGTCGCATGGAACCGCCGACGACGATGAAGATGGTCTACGGCCTGTTCCTCGCGGGCATGGGCTTCTTCCTGCTGTACTTTGCCGGTCGCGAAGTGGATGCGGGCAGCAAGGTGTCGCCACTCTGGCTGGTGGGTGCCTATCTCTTTCACAGTTTCGGTGAAATCGCCCTCTATCCCGTCGGCCTGAGCTACGTCACGAAGGTGGCGCCGGTGCAGTTCGTGTCGCTGCTGATGGGCACGTGGTTCCTCGCCATCTCGGCCGCGAATTTTCTCGGCGGTTTCCTCGCCGGCCTGATCGACGAGATTCCGAGCCGCGCGACGTTCTTCACGATTCCGACCGCCACCGCCTGGGGTGCCGGTCTGGTGATGCTCCTCTGCGTTCCCCTGCTCCGCCGCCTCACGCGCAGCGTTCCCGACGCCTGATCACGCTCGCGAATTGATGTCAGAACGCGAACAGATTCGTGATCAGCGACCGTTCGCGGGCGCGGCGGGCTTCGTCGGGGTCCTGCCAGAACGTCCGCGTGAAATTCCCCGACGCGATGCGGAACTCCCAGCGCCGGGAGCGAAGATCGGGATTGAGGCCGTACGCCACTTCCACGCGGTACATCTGACGTGAGCGTGGCGGCACCGAAAAGAGGATGCCGGTGCCGACGCTCGAACGGAACGGCGTCGTGACGCCGAATGGCACCTTCCCCGCCCAGATCCGCCCGGTCTCGAAAAAGCCCAATGCGCCCACGGCAGCGAACCCCCATGGATGGCCGATCACGTGCCGTTGCTCCGCCCGCAGCACGATGCGGCTGCCGCCGGCTTCAAAAGAGTTCTGAAATCCGCGCACCCCTGCCCGCGACTGCCCCAGCGGCACCTGAAACGGTACCCGCACGTCGTTGCCACCCGTGAATTCCACCGAGCCGATCGTGGTCGATCGCTTGGCGGCCTTGAGGTACAGCGCCGTGCGTCCGCTCACGAGACGGCCATCCCAGCCGAACTGCTGCGCCTTGCGGCCCGAGAAGATCCACTCCGTACCGAGGAAGGAGCGCTCGTTGCCCATGCCGGCGTAGAAATCACTCGAGAGGAAGTAATCGGAGGTATTCAACCCCTCCCACGCCAGCGGACGCCCGAACTGCCCGCTGAACTGCACGCCGATCCGCAGGTCCTGCACACCGGTCAGGGCGTCGAAGCCTTCGACCGGCAGGAATCGCATGGCGCGACCGCCGAACAGGAGATTCATGCGCGTCGCGTTCTGCGTTTTCGCCGGCAGCACCGGCAACTGCGCCCCGAATCGTACGGAACCACTATCGGTCACGATGACGGTTTCACCGATGTTCTCGCCGTCGTAGCTCAGCGATGCACCAGCCAGCAGCAGTGCGCCCGGCCTGCCGATACGCGCGACGCCACCCAGTGAGCCGAAGGTGCGGGTGACGCTCTGAAAGGGGAGTTCACCGGTGCTGCGCAGAAACCGGACATAATCGTTATCACGGCCGACGACTGCCCGGAAGCCGTAGCGCTGCAGGTCGGTGATGAAGGGATAGCGCAATTCGATATCCGAGCGCTCACCGAGTCCGAACCGGCTCCACGTGAGGTTCGTCTGGATCGGACGACCGAAGGTGACGGCGGAACGTGCCCGCAGCGTGCGGCCATCACGCAGTCCACCATTGTCACGCCAGCCGAACTCGAACAGCAGTCCGCGGCCCATGAAGTTCGAGCTGCCGATCGAGGCCGCACGCAGGTTCGTGCCCGCCATCGATGCGCCCGCGATCATCGCCACTTCGTCGACGGTTGCGACGATCAGCTGCACCCCTTCCCCGTCCGGATACACCAGCACGCTCGCATCCCGGATGAACCACTGGGCACGCAGGACGCGCTCCGTCTCCCGGCGCTTGATCTCGGTACAGATCTCGCCCTCGCGCATCTGCACGAATTCACGGATCACCCGCACCCGGCTTTCGACGTGAAACTTGCGCACGAGGCCCGAGACGACTTTCGACGACGCCGACTTCCCGCCGAACTCGGGACCCATCGGCTCGATCGAGATCCTCGTGATTCGCTGTCCGATGCACCGGGTGAGCGCGGTGTCGGCTGGTGTGCTCAGGACCTGCGCACCGCACCGGGCCGCCGCCAGCAGCGCCGCCGCCGCCAGCAGCAGGCCCTTCACGGACGCCCCATCCGGCGCTTGAGTTCAGCCAGTCGCTCGTCAGCACTTTGTGCACGCGCTGCCTCATCGAGCCCACGAAAGTCCGATGGATCCACCGACGCTGCGCCCGGCACCGACGGGTCGGGCGTGCGATCGGGCGCCGGACCGCGGCCGGTCACCGCCTTCAGCTCGGCCTCCATCTCCGTGACCGTGCGCTCCACCATCGCCAACTCGTCATACTGCACCGCCACTTTCCGCTCCAGCACACTCACCGTCGACCGCTGCGTCTCGGCAAAACGCTCGGCCACGGTGACCGTTTCCTGATCATCGATCTGCCGCGCCATGTCACCGCGACGGACGATCGTGGCGAGGTCCGTGCGCGCGGCCTCCAGCTTCTTTACCGAGGCGGCGTACGCCGCGCGCACGTCGTCCCGCGTGACGCGAGCCAGCGCCAGCGTCTGCTTCATCTCCGCCAGTTGGCGTCGAGTCGAGGGATTGTTGAACGACGACACCGGGCGCGGGGCAGCGGGAGCAGGACGGAACCACAACGTCCGGCAAGTTCCTCAGCAAAGCGCACCACCGCAACCATTGACAGCCGATACCCGCGTCTCGGCCGGAGCATCACCCGAGTCAGGAGGCGAGCCGCCACCTCGCTTCATCCGACACCTGCCGCATCAGCCGCTCGGGACTGTGCTGTCCCGGAAAGAGCAGACGGTCGCTCACACGGTTGAGCGCCTGCCGGATCAACGGGAACGCTCCTGCCGCGCGCGCAAACACCGGCCGCAACCCGGTGCTGTCCGCCATGCGATGCTCGGCCGCCAGCAGAAAACCCTGTCGACCCATCTCGTCATAGTACGAAAGATCGGGACCGCCGCGTCGCCACTTGCGCAGCGTGACGTGATCCGGAAACAGGCCGGAGAGCCAGAGCGCATAGTTCGCAAGATGCTGACGCACGAGAAACGTCCGCCGCGGATCGCCTTCCGACGCATCGGCCAGCAGCGCCGACAGCGTGTCGTAGCACTCGTCATCGTGCACCGCCACCCGCCAGGCGCGGTCGTGATCGGCGAAGTGCACCACCACACTCGCGACGTAGTCGGCCACCGCACGCTCGCTCTCGCCAAGATCACGCAGTGAATGGCGTACCAGCACATAGGCGAAGAGCGGCAGCGATGCGTGTGCTGCACGCGAGTCATCCGTCAGCGCCTGCAGCAGCCGCGAATCATCGAGCAACGCATCGATGCCCTGATGGCGCAACGCCTCCTCGGCCGCGTCATGATCGCGCGCTGATCCGCGCGCGACCAGGTGCAGCGCCAGCTGTGCATCGTCCCGCGTGAGCGTGTGTCGAAGGTCTGCCTGGATCATCGGTCGCGTTCTCCGTGCAAGCGGGGCTGACTGCAGTCGTGACTCAGTGTGCTGAGTATCGGATACATCGGAGCGACGCGCCGTTTCAAGCCCCGCAACAGAGAATCGCTGCAGTGAGCGTTGGCGCTCGTCACCCGTGAGTGCTGACAGGGTGCGCCCGGCGGCGGCGGGGCGTTAGATTCAGGATTGATTCAGCCCATCTCCCGTCCACCCGTCCGACGTGCTCCGCATTTGCATCCCGGCCCATAACGAAGCCACCACCATCGGCGTCCTGCTGTGGCGCCTGCGGTCGGTGTTTCAGGGCTTCTCCCGGGAATACGACGTCACGGTGTACGACGATGCGAGCACCGACGGCACCGCCGAGGTGCTCGAGCCCTATCAGTCGGTGATGCCGCTGACGGTGCTCCGCGGTGGCACCCATGTCGGCTATGCGGGCAGCATCGACGCCCTCGTGCGCCACGTTGCGGCGGATGACGAGTACGCCCGTCGCGACGCGATGGTGCTGCTGCAGGGCGATTTCACCGAGTCGCCGGAGCATCTGCCGGAGCTGGTCAAGCGCTTCGAGGGCGGGGCGGATCTGGTAGCCGTGCATCGTGTGATGTCTGACGAGACGCCAGCCGACGAACGCCGTCTCCGCCGCTGGGGGCGCTGGGCAGTGAAGCCGTTCCTCCGCCTTCCGCCGCTCGACGACCCGTTCACCGGGTATCGCCTGGTGCGCATCTCGGTGCTGCGCGATCTGTTGAAGGCCCTCGGCAACCGCCCGGTCTGCGCTGGGGAGGGATGGGCCGCAAACATCGACTTTGCGCTCAACGTCACTCCGTTCGCACGCCGTATCGAGAACGTCGAGTTCGCTCCGCGCTACGATGTGCGCCAGCGGGCGTCCCGTCGGCGTGGGTGGCCCGACGTGCTCGCCCTCTTCCACTGGGCCCGCGCTGCGCGTGGTACCGCGCGTCCGGCACCTGGCGGACGACCGGCGGCGGATCAGCCGGTACGGGGCGAGCAGGCCCTCGTCGTGCCGGTCCCGACCGAGCGCGCCCGACCCTCCGCCCCCGACCGGCCCGAGCGCGGCGGTCGCGGCGATCGCGGGCGTTCGCAACGCGAGAATCGTCCGCCCCGCGAGGAGCGGATAGCGGAGGAGCGTGCCCCGCGCCAGGAGCGGATAGCCGAGGAGCGCGTCGCGCGTGACGAACGGCCCGCGCGTGACGAACGACCCGCGCGTGAGGAGCGCCCGGAGCGCGAGCGGGAAGGCCGGAACGCCCGCGAGGAGCGCGCCCTCCGTGGTGAGGATCGTGCCGTAGCCCCTGACCGCCCTGCACGCGAACCACGTCCGCCCCGGCCGCCCCGTCCGGAACGCTCCGAGCAACCCGCCAGGCCGGAACGCATCGTCGCCCGGTCAGGCGACGCCGCACCAGCTGCCGATGCCGAGCTGGAGCCGGTTGCAATCGTCAACGCCGAGCTCGGCGTCACTACGGATGCCGTCGAGTCCGTTGTCGCCGGGAATACATCTGACACATCCGTCGCGGCTGATTCCGATGCTGTCGACGCTGGCGTCACGAAGCGGAAGCGCCGCCGCCGGCGTTCGAAGAAGAAGGGTGTGCGTGCTGCCGATGACGTGTCGCAACCGTCTGATGATGGCGACGATGGCGACGATGGCGATACTGGTGATTTGGCCACTGGAACGTCCGATGTCGCCGAGGGTGAGCAAGAGGAGAGGGGCGACGACGGGGAGGATACCGAGTCCGGTTCGACGGGCGAGGGTGGCGCTGAGGGCGCGCGGCGCAAGCGTCGGCCCCGCCGTCGTCGTCGCGGTCGCCGGCCGGATGGAGCGGAAGGCACTGACGGTCCGGACGATGCTCCTCCCTCCCCCGCTGCCGAGCCTCAGGCAGACTGACGCGGTCGTCTCTCAGCCTACGGACATGCCGGTGCTGCTGGTTCGGGTTTTTTCGCTCATTGCGCTGCTGGCTGGAGTCGGCGGGTCGACCGACCCTGCCGGCGCGATCACGCGCGCTGCCGGGTATCCGGACGAGCGCCGCGTCCCCGCCGTCGGCGAACGACTCGACTACGACGTGAAGTTCAGCGCGGTGAAGGTCGGCAGCGGGTACATGGAGGCCGTCGGTTACGAACCGGTGCGTGGCGTCAATGCGCTGCGCGTGAAGTTCACCGTGCGGGGCGGAACGTTCTTCTACCGGGTGAACGACGTCCTCGAGAGTTGGATCGACACTTCGCGATTCGTGTCACTACGCCACAATCAGGAACTGTCGGAAGGATCGCGCGATCGCACGCGCCGCTTCGAGTTCTTCCCGGAACGCAGCACCCTGTCGCAGGACGGCAAGCCGGAGGAGCCCGGCGTCGCGGAGCCGCTCGATGAAGCGACCTTTCTCTATTTCGTGCGCCGCGTGCCGCTGGAGGTAGGCCGGACCTACGAATTCAATCGCTATTTCCGGCCCGACCGGAACCCGGTGCGCATCGTCGTGCTCCGCCGCGAACGGATCAAGGTGCCAGCCGGCACGTTCAACACGATCGTGATCCAGCCCATCATCAAGGCCAAGGGTCTGTTCAGTGAGGGCGGCAAGGCGCAGGTCTGGCTGACGGATGATTCGGCGCGCGTGCTGGTGCAGATGAAGTCATCGCTGCCCATCGGCTCACTGAATCTGTATCTGCGCGCGTATCGACCCGCTGCGGGTGCGGAACTGGTGCGCGGCAACTGACACACGATCGCCGCGACGCGCCGATGCATCTTGCCGTCGAGGCGATCGCGCTGACACGCAACGTGCGCGGGATGGGGCGCTACGCACGGAGCCTGCTGGCCGCGATGCCGGAGCATCGGCCGAACCTGCACTACAGCATCTTCGCGAAAAATGCCGACGACGTCGCTCCACTCGGCGAACAGCTTGCGCAGCTGCCCGGCGTGATGGAGCGGGCCACCGTGCGGCCGGCGTCGGAGATGTCGTCGCTCAGCTGCGATGTGGCCTGGTATCCCTGTAACTTCGTGATGCATAGGCCACAACGCGGCGCCATCGTGCCCACGGTGCATGATCTCTTCCCGATGCTGCAGCTCGACGGCCGCTGGTGGAAGTTCTACAAGCGCACTCGCGCACGCCTCCGCTACCAGCGCACGCTCCGTCTTGCCGACCATGTGATCACTGGCGCCAACGCGTCCGCTGCGGAGCTGATCCAAACTTTTATGCTCGCACGCGACCAGGTCTCGGTGGTGCCGCACGCCGCCGACGACTTCCGCGCCGTCGATCGCGCGCTCGCCGATCCGCTGCTGCAACGACTGCACGTCGACGGGCCGTTTCTACTGGCCGTCGGATCGCAGGAGCCGCGCAAGAACCTCGGCGTGCTCTACGCCGCGATGCGACAACTCGAGGCACAAGGCCGCGCCATTCCGCTGGTGCTCTGCGGCCCGCGCGGCATTCATGGCTTCAAGCCGGGCGACACGCTGCCACCGTGGCTGCGCCTGGCCGGCTTCGTGCGCGACGATCAGTTGGCGGCCCTCTACGCACGCGCCACGGCGCTCGTCTTTCCGTCGCGCTACGAAGGCTTCGGCCTGCCGGTACTGGAAGCGATGACGGTCGGCGGTGTCGTGATCTGCGCCGAGGCGAGCACGATACCCGAAGTGGGCGGCGACGCGGCGCTCTACTTTGCCCCCGACGACGCCACCCAACTCGCCGCCCAGATCCTCCGCCTCCTCGACGACGACGGCCTCCGCGACCACCTCGTCCACGCGGGCGCCCTGCAAGCCGCGCAGTACTCCTGGTCCCGCAGCGCACTCGGCACCCTCGACGCCCTCGAACGCGGCATCGCTGCCCATCAGGCGCGCCGCTGAACGGCATGCTGCCGAACTGTGGACTGGAGCCCGCGAACTGCGAACTGCGAACTGCCTGACGCAAAGGCGCAGAGACGAGCGTTAAAGGCGCAAAGGTGCGGGCGTGTGGAGGTGGAGCGGTGTAGTCCGCATCATTGCGGCCATATTGCTCTGAATATTTTGGGCAACTGCAACACCTGAAACGCCATCAGGTTGAGATGATTCCGCTCGACTGCGCGAACACCCTCCCATCACGCACCCCCAAAAAATCCCTCTGCGCCTTTCGTGCCGTACTTTGCACCTTTGCGTCAACGCTGTTCGTTGTTCGCTGTTCGTGCGTTCGCGAACCGAACGGCGTCAGTACGAACGCGGCGAGTTGATCTTGTCGCGAATGCGGCGGGCGGTGTCGGGAGCGACCACGAGCATCACCCCGTAGACCACGGCGCCGATCAGCAGGATCTTGACCGCCAGACCGATCAGCGGGAAAAACAATACGCCGACCAGCTTCAGGGCGAACAGGCCCAGCAGCGCGACGATACCAATCGTGAAGATTGTCTTCAGCATTGCATCTTCCTCCGGGAAGTCGTGGCTGGAATACGTCAGCGGCCGTCCAGGAGTTTCGGGGCGGGCAGTATCTTGTCTGCATGAACTCTGCCATTCGCTTCTCGTGAGTCACACCACCGCTGACATCGCCGTGATCGGCGCCGGCGTCGTCGGGTTGGCCACGGCTCTCGCCCTCGCCGACACGGGCCTCGACGTCGTGCTCCTTGGGGACGCGCGCGCCGGTGAAGCCTCCCCGGCGGCCGGTGGCATTCTCGATGCGGGGCATGGCTTCCCGCCGGACACGCTGGACTTGCTGCGCACCGCCCGCGATCTCTGGCCCGCATGGGTCGGGATGCTCACCCAGCGCACCGGCGTCGCCATTCCGCTGAACCGGGACGGGGTGCTCCGCCTGGCCACCTCCGTGCACGAAGCCGAGCGGCTGGCCGCGCTCGCTGACGAGCACGCAGAGTGGCTCGATGCCCGCGCGCTCACCGCGCTCGAGCCGCAACTCGCTCACGCCCAGGGTGCGCTGCGCTTCCGGCATGACGGCGCGGTGAACCCGCTGATCCTGCTCAAGGCGCTCAAGCAGGCCGTGGGGAAGCATGTCCACGCCCGTGCGCTGCAGCAGACGGTGGCTTCGATCGAGGCGGGATCGACCGCGGCGGGTGCGAAAGTGAACATCCAGGGCGGCGACACGATCACCGCGATGCGCGTGGTGCTGGCGGCTGGGGTATGGTCCGCCGAGTTGCCCGGCGTGCCGACGCAGTTGCCGATCACCCCGGTACGCGGCCAGCTGATGTCGGTGGCCAGCAAGGCGCTCAGACATGTGGTGATGATGGGCGAGGGCTACGTGATCCCACGTGGTGACGGTCGGACGATTCTGGGTGGCACCGAGGAGCACACCGGCTTCGACGCTCGCCACACCGCGGAAGGGGTGACACGAATCCGAAACCTGGCCGCCGCCATCCTGCCGTCGCTGGGCACCGCCGGCATGCTCAGCACCTGGTCCGGACTGCGCCCCATGACCCCCGACGGGTTGCCGATCATCGGGGCGGACGCCGACGCGCCGTCGGTGATCTACGCCTGCGGCCATGGCCGCAACGGTGTTCTGCTGGCGCCGCTGACGGGGGCGCTGGTCGCGGCCGAGGTGAAAGGCGGTGTCCGACCAACCGCTGCAACAGCCTTCAGCCCGGTACGATTTGGGTTGGAGAACGGCTGAACTTCTGGGTTTGTGCCACATAACTCTTGCGTGAGAGTTAGCCAGTTACGGCGCCTTCCCCTCACCTTCCCGAGCCCCTACCTTCACCTTCATACCGGACTGCGAATCGGCGCGACGGCGGTAGAGCGGCGTATCAGCGGCGCTCCCGTCCCGCCTGAGGCGATGTCCCCGGAAGCCGGGTCATGGAAGATCGTCTGTACCAGATCCTCGGGCGCCATCGCGCCGAGCCGCTCCCAGAGCGCAAGCCTCACTGGCTGAAGGTGAAGGCCCCGGGCGGCGAGAACTATCTCCGCATCAAGGGCATGATGCGCGAGCTGGGCCTCCACACCGTCTGTGAGGAAGCGCACTGTCCGAACATCGGTGAGTGCTGGGACCACGGCACCGCCACGTTCATGATCCTCGGCGACGTCTGCACCCGGAACTGCGCCTACTGCGCCGTCTCGCACGGCCGTCCGCCCAGCTTTGACCTCGCCGAGCCGGAGAAGGTCGCCAGCGCGGTGGCCGCCATGAGCCTGCGCCACGCCGTGATCACCTCGGTGGACCGTGACGACCTCCCCGACTTCGGGTCGCACCACTTCCACGAAGTGATCCGGCTGATTCACGAGAAGGTGCCCGGCTGCTCGGTCGAGGTGCTCGTTCCCGACTTTCAGGGCCGCCAGGACGCCATCGAACATGTGCTCGATGCGCGGCCGGAGATCTACAACCACAATACCGAGACGGTGCCGCGCCTGTACAAGAAGGCGCGCCCGGGTGGGCGCTACGAGCGGGTGATGAACATCTTCCGCATCGCCAAGGCGCACGCCCCGGACATCCTCACCAAGACCGGCATCATCCTCGGCATGAGCGAGACCATCGAGGAAGTGATCGAGGTCATGAAGGACCTCCGCTCGGTGGACGTCGACATCCTCACGCTTGGTCAATACCTCAAGCCGTCGGACAGCCACATCGCCCTTGATCGGTACTACACCCCGGACGAGTTCACCTACCTCCGCGAGGTGGGCCAGTCACTCGGATTCCGTCACGTGGAGAGTGGCCCGCTGGTGCGGTCGTCGTATCACGCCTGGGAGCAGGTGCAGGCGGCCGCCGCCGTCTGAAGTCAGTACGTCTTGACCAGCCGGCACCGCGGAGTAGTCGCGGTGCCGTGCAGCTCGAAGTGCCTTGTGTCGCTCACAGTAGGGGGCGTCCAGACATCACCGGCCACACGTCCGTCGTCACCGGTCGGTGACTCCGTCGTTCAACCCACTGTCGCAATCATCATGGCCAAGCGCACCCCGACGGCGAAAGCGTCGCCGAAGCCCGCTGCATCCGCCTCGGCGGGCGATGCCGAGCGTACCCTCCATCTCTCGCTCCTCCGCTCGATGCTGTTGCAGCGTCGATTCGAGGAGCGCTGCGCCGAGGCCTATGCCATCGGCCTGATCGGTGGCTTCTGTCACCTCTACATCGGTCAGGAGGCGGTGAGCACCGGGACGCTCAGCCACCTGCGCAGCGACGACTACGTCATCACCACCTACCGCGATCATGGGCAGGCGCTGGCGCGTGGCATGACGCCGCGTTCGATCATGGCCGAGCTGTTCGGCCGCATCGACGGTTGCGCCGGCGGCAAGGGCGGGTCGATGCACATGTTCGACAAGGCCACCGGATTCCTCGGCGGTCACGGAATCGTCGGCGGACACCTTCCGATCGCGACCGGCGTCGGTTTCGCCATCAAGTACCGCGGTGGCGATCAGTGCATCGTCTGCTTCTTCGGCGAGGCCGCGGTGAACAACGGCGCGTTCCACGAGTCGCTGAACATGGCGGCACTCTGGAAACTGCCGGTGATCTTCATCATCGAGAACAACCGCTACGGCATGGGCACCTCGGTGGAACGGGCGTCGGCCATCAACGACATCTACCAGCGCGCCGGCAGCTACGACATGCATCGCGGCGTGGTGGATGGGCAGGATGTGCTGGCCGTCCGTGACGCGATCGAGGAGGCTGTGACGCGTGCCCGCACCGAGCAGAGCCCGACGCTGCTCGAAATGCGCACCTATCGCTTCATGGGCCACTCGATGTCGGATGCCGTCAGCGGCACCTATCGCAGCAAGGCCGAGCTGGAAGAGTATCTCAAGCGCGATCCGATCGCGCTATTGCGCGCGCACATGGAAGAGCGTGGCACGCTCACCGAGCAGGTGCTGCAGGAGCTCGACACCGAGATCAAGGCGATCGTGCAGGATGCATGGGATTTTGCGGAGGCGAGCCCCGAACCGCCACTGGAAGCGCTGATGGAACACGTATACGTCGACACGACCAGCGATACCGTGAACTCCGCTGGCGGGTGGAGCTGACCATGGCCATCATCACATATCGTGACGCGCTGAATCAGGCGCTTCGGGAAGAGATGCAGCGCGATGCACGCGTGTTCCTCATGGGTGAGGAAGTGGGTGTGTATCAGGGCGCATACAAGGTGTCGAAGGGACTGCTGCAGGAGTTCGGCGAGATGCGCGTCGTGGACACGCCGATCACCGAGCTCGGATTCGCTGGCGTGGGTGTCGGCGCCGCGATGGTGGGGCTGCGCCCGATCATCGAGTTCATGACCTGGAACTTCGCGCTGCTCGCGATCGACCAGGTGGTGAACACCGCCGCCAAGCTTCTCTACATGTCGGGCGGACAATTCAATATCCCGATCGTGTTCCGCGGCCCCAACGGTGCGGCGTTGCAGCTCGGTGCTCAGCATTCGCAGGCGTGGGAAAGCTGGCTTGCACACATCCCCGGCCTCAAGGTCGTGGCACCGGGCACACCGTACGATGCGAAAGGTCTGCTCAAGGCCGCCATCCGCGACGACAACCCGGTGTGCGTGCTCGAAGGCGAGATGCTCTACAACAACAAGGGCGAAGTGCCCGACGGTGAGTACATCGTGCCGCTGGGCGTGGCCGACATGAAGCGTCGCGGTGAGCACGCCACCATCGTCACGTGGGGCAAGCAGGTGCTGGTGGCGATGGCGGCGGCCGATCAGCTGGCCAAGGACGGTATCACGCTCGACGTCGTCGACCTGCGCACCATCCGTCCGCTCGACGAGCGCGCGATCATCGACAGTGTCCGCAAGACCAACCGCTGTGTCGTGGTCGAGGAGGGGTGGTACTTCGCCGGCGTCGGCGCGCAGATCGCCGATCTGGTGCAGCGCGAATGCTTCGACGACCTCGACTCACCGGTGCTGCGCGTGACGCAGGCCGACGCGCCGATGCCGTATGCCAAGGGGCTCGAGAAGGCCGCCAAGGCCGACCTGCCGAAGACCATCGCCGCGGTCCGCCGCGTCCTCTATCTCGACTGATCCCACTCCGCCGGTACCCTGACGATGGCAACCAAGGTGATGATGGAAGCGCTCTCTCCGACCATGGAAGAGGGGCGTCTCGTGAAGTGGAACGTGAATGAGGGCGACGTCGTGAAGAGCGGCGACGTGCTCGCGGAAGTCGAGACCGACAAGGCGATCATGGAGCTGGTCGCGCGTGGCGACGGTGTGCTGCGCGCGCGCCTCGTGGCCGAGGATACGACCACGCCGGTCGGTCAGCTGATCGGAGTGATCGCGCCGGCGGACGAGGATATCTCTGCGCTGCTCGCTGGTGCGGCACCGGCGGCTCCGGCGGCTCCGGCGGCTCCTCCCGCGCCTGCGCCCGCGCCCGAGGCGGCAGCGCCAGCCGCACCACCGGCGCCTGCTGCTCCGGCAGCACCACCCGCCCCCGTGCCAGCGGCACCGCGCACCGCAATGCCGCATGCGGACCATCACGCGTCGGAGCAGGCCGGCCACGCCAGTGACACCAGCGGCCGTCATCTCGCCTCGCCCCTCGCCCGCCGCATGGCCAGCGAGCGTGGCCTGGACATCAACCAGGTCCGCGGGTCGGGTCCTGGTGGTCGCATCATCAAGCGTGACATCGAGGAAGCGATGGCCGACGGCGCCGCGCTGCTCGCTGGTGCCCGTCCCACGGCACCGGGCGTCACCGAAGCCGACTACACCGACCAGCCGCTCACGCAGATTCGCAAGACGATCGCACGCCGCCTCGCCGAGTCGATCGGGCCGGTGCCGACGTTCTACCTGTCGGCCGAGTACGACCTGACGCGCGTGACCGACATGCGGGCCGCGATGGCCGCCATCGGACCGGAGTACAAGGTGAGCGTGAACGACATCGTCATGAAGGCCGTGGCAGTGGCGCTCACGCGTCATCCCGATGTGAACGCGCACTGGATGGGCGACAGGATCCGCCAGCACCGCCGCGTGCACGTGGGTATGGCGGTGGCCATTCCCGAGGGGCTGATCACGCCGGTGATCTTCGATGCGAACACGAAGGGATTGAGCCAGATCGGTCAGGAGTCCCGCGAGCTCGCGAAGCGTGCCCGCGATCGCAAGCTGGCGCCGCATGAGTACACGGGGGCGACCATGTCCGTCTCGAACCTCGGCATGCTTGGCATCGACGAGTTCACGGCCATCATCAACCCGCCGGAGGCCGCGATACTGGCTGTCGGCGCGGTGGAAGACAAGGCCGTGGTGGTGGACGGCAGCGTCGTGGTCCGCAAGCGGATGCGCGTCACGATGAGTTGCGACCACCGCGTGATCGATGGTGCCCTCGGCGCCCAGTTCCTGCAAACCCTCCGGCGGCTGATCGAGAATCCGCTGATGCTGGTCTATTAATTTCCATTTGAGACTATAATGGCATCATTCGACGTCATCATCATGGGCGGCGGTCCCGCCGGGTATGTCTGCGCCATTCGCAGTGCGCAGCTCGGCCTCCAGGTCGCCGTCATCGAGCGCGAGGCGCTGGGTGGCACCTGCGTGCTCTGGGGCTGCATTCCGGCCAAGTCGCTGCTCGAAAGCGCCTCGCTCGCCAACAAGTTGAAGCACGCCGCCGAGCACGGCATCACGACGGGTGACGTCACCGTCGACTACGGCCCGGCCATGAAGCGCTCGCGCGGCATCAGCGCGCAGAACTCCAAGGGTGTCGAGTTCCTGCTGAAGAAGAACAAGGTGACCTACCTGCGCGGCAACGGTCGTGTGGCGTCGGCCAACACCGTCGAGGTCAAGGGCGCTGATGGCACGGTCGAATCGCACACCTGCAGCAAGGCGCTGGTGATCGCGACCGGCTCGCGCGTGCGCGGGCTGCCGCAGGTCGGCCTGGAGTTGAACAAGACCACCGTACTCTCCTCTGATGAGGTGCTGGTACTCGAGTCGGCACCGAAGACGATGGCGGTGGTCGGTGCCGGTGCCGTGGGCTGCGAATTCGCCGACGTGTTCAATGCGTTCGGTTCGCAGGTGACGCTGATCGAAGTGGCATCACGCATTCTTCCGATCGAGGACGCCGATGCGTCGGCGGAGCTGGCCCGCGCCTTCAAGAAGCGCGGTATCGAGTCGGTGACCGGTGCGAAGATCACGGCGGCCAAGGTCGAGGCGAACAGCGTCACGTTGTCGTTCGAGGCGGGCGGACAGCCGCGCGTGCTGACGGTGGACAAGGTGCTGGTCGCTGCCGGCCGCGCCGCCAACACCGATGGCTTCGGACTCGAGGCACTCGGCGTGAAGAAGTCCGATCGCGGCTTCATCGCCATCAACGAGAAGTTCGAGACGTCGGTGAAGGGCGTGTACGCCATCGGTGACGTGGCCGGCAACCAGATGCTGGCCCACAAGGGCTCGCGCGAGGGCCATGTGCTGGCCGACATGCTCGGTGGTCAGCCGACCCACCCGGTGAACTACGGCAACATTCCGAGCTGCACCTACTGCCATCCGGAAGTCGCTTCGATCGGCCTCACCGAGGAGCAGGTGAAGGCGAAGGGGCTCGCCTACAAGATCGGCAAGTTCGCATTTTCGGCCAACGGTCGCGCGCGCACGTCGGGTGAGACCGACGGGTTCGTGAAGATCATTCGCGACGAGAAGTACGGCGAGATTCTGGGTGCGCACATCGTCGGCGCCCACGCTACGGAGCTGATCCACGAGATCGTCGTCGCGCGCGAGAACGAACTCACGGTGGAAGAGATCGACCTCGCCGTGCACGCACACCCCACCCTGTCCGAGGCGATTGCGGAAGCGGTCCTCGATTCGATGGGGAAGATGGTGCACGCGTGAGCAGTCGCCGCCTGCTGGTGGTGTCGCTCGGCCGTCTCGCGTTCAGCGAGGCACTCGAGCTCCAGCGGGCGGTATCAGCGGCGCGCATCACCGGTGCCGCGCCGGATGATGTGCTGCTGCTGGTGGAGCACCCGCCGGTGGTCACGCTCGGTCGCTCCACCAAGGGTGACAATCTGCAGATCTCCGAAGCGCTGCTCGCTGCCCGCGGTGTGGAGCGTTTCGACATCGAGCGCGGTGGTGATGCCACGTTCCACGGGCCGGGTCAGCTGGTCGGCTACCCCATCGTGGATCTGAAGCAGCATACGCAGGATCTGCACTGGTACCTGCGCCAGGTGGAGGAGGCGCTGATCGTGGCGCTGGCCGGCGTGGGCCTCACGGCGGGACGCGTGGCGAAATACACCGGCGTCTGGATCGACGACCGCAAGATCGCCTCGATCGGCGTGCACGCCCGCGACTGGGTCACGCGACACGGCTTCGCGCTGAACGTGAACACCGACCTCAGTTTCTTCGACCTGTTCGTGCCCTGCGGCATCGCCGACGTGGTGATGACCAGCACGCAGCGCGAACTGGGCCCAGCCGCTCCGACGCTCACCGCCATGGAGTCAGCCGTCGCGGCATCCTTTGCGTCGACGTTCGCGCTCAGTGCCGTCAGCACGTCCCGCGCCGAACTCGACGCCATGCTTCATCAGCCGGCATCCGTAGGCGCGTAGGTTGAAGCTTGGTGTGTATTCGGAGATCGTCAACACTTTTCACGCGAAGGCGCGAAGCAACGGGGGTGGGGAGACATCAGGAAAATGGACGATGTGCGCTCGGTCGTTGCCTCATCGAGCACAATCTCCCAATCTCCGCTGCTTCGCGGCCTTCGCGTGAAAAGAGTTAGCGATGCCAGCAGAAAAGCGACAGCCGAGTGACGCACGATGTGTACTGTTGGGGAGACCCCAAAGCCGAGTGACGAGGATGTCCGACGCAGTTGATGGGCAACGCCTTTCGCAGCACCACGAAGAAGTGAGCAGCGGTGATGGTGCCGCCACCACACCATCGGTGCACGCCGGGCTGAACGCCGAACAGCGCGCCGCCATCCTGCATGGCGACGGTCCGCTGCTGATCGTGGCGGGCGCCGGCACCGGCAAGACTCGTACGCTGGTGCATCGCGTGGCGTCGCTGATCGAACGTGGCGTGCGCGCCGAACGCATTCTGCTGCTGACCTTCACGCGCCGAGCGGCCGAGGAAATGCTGGTGCGTGTGCAACGGCTCACGGGGCAGCAGGGACAGCGGGTGCAGGGCGGCACCTTCCACGCCACGGCCCACGCCACGCTGCGACAGTTTGGCCCGCAGGCAGGCATCGCGGCAGGCTTCACGATTCTCGATCAGGGCGATGCCGAGGATCTGATGCAGTTAGCGCGCGCCGCGCTCGGCTTCGGCGCCCGTGAGCGCCGCTTTCCGAAGAAGGAGACGCTGCAGGCGCTTTACAGCCGGCACATCAACACGGATCGCACGGTCGAGCATCTGCTGCGCGACGGCTATCCGGCGTACGTGGACGACCTGGCCGACATCACGCGGGTATTCGCCGAGTACGTGGAGCGGAAGGTGGCGCGCAACCTGGTGGACTACGACGATCTGCTGCTGTTCTGGGCCGCGATGCTGGAGTCGGAGCCGCTCGGCGAGAGCATTCGCACGCGCTACGATCACGTGCTGGTGGACGAGTATCAGGACACCAACGTGCTGCAGTCGCGGATTCTCCGCGGCCTATGCACGACGCACGCTAATGTCACGGTCGTGGGCGACGATGCGCAGAGCATCTACGCCTTCCGCGGCGCGACGGTGCGCAACATCCTCGACTTCCCGCAGCAGTTTCCCGGCACCACCATCGTCACGCTCGATCGCAACTACCGCAGCACGCAGCCGATCCTCGACACCGCCAACGCCGTGCTGGCGCAGGCCAGCGAAGGATATCGCAAGCAGCTGCGCAGCATCGATGACCGACCGGGCGAGCTGCCGTGGCTCGTGCCCACGCGCGACGAGCAGGCGCAGACGCTTTTCACCTGCGACCGCCTGCTCGAGCTCTGCGAAACCGAGGGACTGCGCCTCGATCAGGTCGCGGTGCTGGTGCGCGCCGGCTACATGAGCGCCGATCTCGAGATCGAACTGGCGGCGCGCCGCATCCCGTTCGAGAAGTGGGGTGGCATCAAGTTTCTCGAGGCCGCGCACGTGAAGGACATGCTCGCGTTCTTGCGCGTGGCCGAGAATCCGCGCGACGAGGTGAGCTGGTTCCGGCTCCTGCAGCTGATGCCCGGCATCGGCGAGGTGTCTGCGCGCCGCGCCATCGCATCGCTGGAAACGCACGACTGGCGCGTGGAGGGTCTGCAGCGGTGGGAGGCTCCGCCGCGTGCGCGGCTCACGCACACCGCTCTGTGTACGTTGATGCAACGACTCGCCGGCAAAAGTGGCGCCGATCCCGGCAGCGACATCGCGCTCGTGCGTGCGATCTACGACGACATTCTGCGGACCCGGTTCGACGACGCGGAGGTGCGTCTCAACGATCTGGTGCAGCTCGAACACATCGCCAGCGGCTACCCGAACCGCGGCGCATTTCTCAGCGCACTGGCGCTCGAACCACCATCGGCCACCTCCGACCTCGCCCAGGGTCGCGAGAGTGACGGCGACGACGCACTCGTGATCAGCACCATCCACTCCGCCAAGGGCAAGGAGTGGGACGCAGTGTTCGTGATCTGGGCGGCCGATGGCTGGATTCCGAGCTCACGCGCGATCAAGGACGCCACGCAGATCGAGGAGGAACGCCGGCTGTTCTACGTCGCCCTCACGCGCGCCAAGCGCCACCTGCATGTGAGCTACCCGCTGTACGCATATGCCTCGCGCTGGAGCGCCGACTTCGCCCTCGACCAGAAGTCGCGCTTCCTCGACGCGAGCGTCCTGACCACGATGCAACGCATCACGCTCGTTCCCCCGCCCGCCCTTGAAGCGCCGCCCGAGCCCACGCCACCCACGTCCACCCTCGACGTCCGTGCCACGCTCCGGTCGCGATTCAGCTGAACATCAGAGCGTAGCGGAATCGCAACAGCGAACAGCGAACAACAGCAACAAACAGCTTCCAGCCTATCACAGAACAGCACGGCCGCAGAACTGCACAACCGCTGCACAGCGGGAGTTCGCGACTATTGGCGCGACATTTACCGTCCTACGCGCGTGAGCAACGATTTTTGGGGGGAACTGCGCTCGCATCTGTTGCTCCGCTCGCGGTGCCAAGCTTCGCTACCACGCTGCCGTTGTCGTTGCAGTTCCCCCAAGCCCTTCCGATCTGCCGAGCCGCGTAGACCGGCGCCCTACGCACCCAGCTGCCGTGTGCTGTTCAGCGGTTGTGCTGGTCTGCGGCCGTGCCGTTGTGTGATAGGCTGGAAGCTGTTCGCTGTTGTTGTTCGCTGTTCGCCGTGAAACGACGACAAACTCAACGCACGAGCGAGTCAGCGACTGGATCACCGAGATACCGCCTGACCGCAGTGTACGGCGACTTCTTCTCGGCGCGTGCCAGCTCGATCAGCGCGGCGATGCTGGCGCGGATGTCGTGGTGCTGGCGGGCGTGGACGCGTTCGAAGAGATCGAGGTCGGTGAGGTAGATCCGGCGGGCCAGCACGGCGGCCGTGTTCAGGCGGATGCGCGCGAGTGCGGTCGAATCCATCGTGCGCAGCTGCGGAGCAAGCGTGGTGCGCAGCTGCTCGCGAGCGCGAGTGAATACCGTATCGCGTGCCACCAGCCGTGCCGCGCGATTGCCCGGGTGGGCGGCGAAGGCCGAGTCGAGCGAGGTGTAGAGCGCCGACCAGAACTGGCCGAACACGCGCTCGTCGTCCCAGCGCGTCACCACCTCGTTTGCCGCAGCCACCTGCCCACGCGACCGGAAGAATCGTTCGGCGCCGCGCGATCCCACGAAGTTCGCGAAGCTCTCGTTGAAGACGGCCTGCCCCGGTGCGTAGTACGTGGTGTGCACCAACTCGTGAATGATGGTGTTGGCCAGCTCCAGCGAGTCGAGCGCCAGGGTCGTGGGCAACAGCGGATCGTTGAACCAGCCCAGCGTGCTGAACGCCGATGCGGGCCGCAGCACGGCGTCGAAGCCGTCGGCGTCAACCTGCCTCGCCTCACGCTTGCCCTGCTCGAAATCGAAGAAACCCTTGTACGGCACCCGTCCCACCACCGGGAACCACCAGGTGCGGAACGCCAGCGAATCGCGGTACGCCGCGCTCAACACCAGCACCAGCGTGTCGCGGTCGAGACGCGAGTAGGTGGTGAATTCCTGCTCGGCCTTCAGACCGAGCGAATCGATCGCAAAGCGTCGCGCATCGAGCACCAGTGCCAGCTTGGCGCGCAGCGCAGCGTCGGTGCCCGTCGCGGTGATCAAGGCGGCGATCGGCTCGCGACGGGCGAGGATCTTTCCCTCTTCCCACGCGGCGCGTGCGAGATAGCGACCGATCGGCACAAGCATGAGGAACGCGACGACGACGATCAGCACCACCAGCAGCGAACGACGCAGCCACCGGAACAGCCGCTGACGCGTCATCGCATCGCCCCGCACCTACGCGGCCCTGCGCCAACCATCCCGCGTGGCGCGCCGGTCAGTTCGGGAGCCGGACCACGGTCACCTGCGCGTTCAACGTCGCCAGGAACGATGGCGCCGTCGGCGGCTTGAACGAGAGACCGGCGTTCGCCACCGTCGACGTGAACTGAAACAGGTCGAACGAGCCCGGCTTCATCTCGCCCGACACCGGAGACCGGGTGGGCGTCAGCACGGACGCGGCCGTCAGGTTTGCCACGTCCAGCGGGTACGCCGTTGGATACGACGAGGCGGCGATCTGATTCAGGCGCGCGTAGATCGCCCGCAGGTTGCGGCTCGTGAATTGGTACCGGCTGCTGATTTGCCCCGCCGTCGCCCCGGGATAGTCGTCCAGCAGCGTCGCGGCCAGAAAGTCCGCGTAGAGCGCCGTGAACCGTTCACCGGCCACCGCCTCCACATTCGCCGAACCCACGTTGCGGGTCTGCACCATCTCTCTCAGCTTGGCATCGCCCTTCTGGTCCACCAGCCACCGAAGAAACAGCCATGACACGCCGCGCTCCTCGATCGAGCCAAAACCCGTCGGCGAGGTGAGTGAAAAGTCGAGGCGCGATGAAAAGAAGTCGTAGGCATTGCTGAAGTTCGGCGGCAGGAATCCTTGTGCCGAGTCCGGAAAGATCTGCGCCGTGCTGCCACGGCCGGCGGGCGGGCAGGGCGGCAGGTTGGGGCACGGATACCTGGCCTCGTACAACTTGCCGCCAAGCTCTTCGGCCATGTGGCTGAGCCCCTCGTTCAGCCAGACGGACTCGCTGCTGCCCGCGCGGACCAGCACATGCTGGTTGTAGGAGATCATGTGCTGTAACTCGTGGATGAACGTCGCCGGAGCCGAGTTCCGCACGATGTTCAGACCCAGCGGGTTGCAGGTGGTGCCGCCCGCCGGTTCACCCGGCACCGACGAGTAGAAAATTTCTCCCCGGTTCCCGTTGGCGCTGCCCGAGAGGTCGGCGCCATTGAAGAAACCCGCCACATACGAGCCGCACTGCCCTGACGTCAACGTCAGCCGGTTCACGATCGGTGTGAACAGCACGAACGTCCGGCCGTTGGCATCGATGTCCGACGTTGTGCCAAACGCGCCGATGGCGATCGGAAACAGGTCGGTATCGAATTGGCGTCCGAACGATGCATACTCCGTATCGGAAAATCCGCCTGCCGTCGGCGCAGCGGCATCGACGTACAGCAGGATGTTGGTGCCTGTGTACAGCAGTCGCGCCGTCACGGTGTCGTAGGTGTTGGCCGTGAGCGACGACAGCACCCGGAAGTTGCGCGTGGCCGGCGCATTCATCGCCTGGACATTGAGGCTGACCGGCGCGCGGCTTCGAAGCGCCTGCATGTTCGCGATGGCGCGCGGCGCCTCGTCACGCTCGATCTCCCGAAGTCGCAGATGGAACGCGTCGACGACACTCAACGGCGCTCGCGGCACCGCCGGGGCCTCAGCGACCCGCGCCGTCACCGCATTCACCCCGCCGATCTGGAACGGGTAACTCGGCACGGTGGCGCGGCCGGTGCCGGTCGCGAAGTCTCTGGTCGCGGCGAACTGCGGTAGCACTGCGTACCGCCCGGCATTCGCGAAGGTGACACCCGCCGCGCCGGCCACAGTCTGCACGCCGTAGGCGGCCAGGGTGACACTGGTGGCCGTACTGGGCAGCGGGTCGGGGTCCGGGTTTGTCACTGTCTCGGAGCAGGCGGCGAGCGCCACGGTCGCCAGCAGGAGGCCGGCAGGTCGCGAACGGCGCAGCGCAACGTGCAAAGTGTTTGGCATCAAGTAGTTACGCTGTAGCATGGTCCGCCGGGCAGGCCGCTGCGGCTGCCGTCTGATGTTAGATTATCGGTCTTATGTCTTTCGTGCACCTGCATTGCCACTCGGAGTACTCGCTCCTCGACGGCGCGAACCGGATCGACGACCTGATCCGGCGCGCCGCGGAGCTCGAGCAGCCCGCCCTCGCAATTACCGATCACGGTAACATGCACGCCGCCTGGGAGTTCCAGGAGAAGACACGCAAGGCGGGCCTTCGCCCCATCATCGGCATGGAGGCCTACGTCGCCACGGGTGATCGACGACTGAAGGCGCGTCCAGGTCCCGGACTCCGCCCCTACTACCATCTGGTGTTGCTGGCCCGGGACCGGGTCGGCTACCAGAACCTCGTCAAGCTCTCCTCCCTCGGCTACACCGAGGGCTTCTACACGCGTCCCCGAATCGACCGGGAACTCCTCAAGAGATACTCCGAAGGGCTGGTGGTGAGTTCCGCCTGCCTCGCCGGTGAGGTCGCACACCACCTCGAACACAACCGGCTCGACGCCGCCGAGGCAGCGGCCGCGTGGTACGCCGAAGTGTTCAAGGATCGGTACTATCTGGAGGTGCAGGCGCACGATTCCGGCGGGCAGGCGCGCCTCAACGAGCAGATCTTCGCCCTCGGCGCGAAGATGGGGCTGCCGGTGATCGCCACCAATGACGCCCACTTCCTCACGCACGGCGATCACGACGCCCATGACGTGCTGCTCTGCATCGGCTTGGGAAAGGATCGCAACGACGCCAATCGCATGCACTACGACGGAGGGCTGTATTTCAAGTCTGCCGATGAGATGCGGGCGCGCTTTCCCGATCGTCCCGACGTCCTCGAGAACACGCTCAAGATCGCGGACGAGACGGACGTGCAGTTCAAGAAGCAGTACTACGTGCCGGCGTTCCCTCTCCCCGAGGGCGTCACCAGCGAAAACGACCTGCTGGTACAGCTTGCCGAAGCGGGGGCGAAGGAGCGATACGGCGATCCGTTCTCGCAGGAGGTGCAGGAGCGCCTCACCTACGAACTGGACGTCATCACGCGCACCGGCTACGCCGGCTACTTCCTGATCACCGCCGACTTCATCAAGGCGGCGCGCGACCGCGGCATTCCGGTGGGACCGGGGCGCGGATCGGCCGCCGGTTCGCTGGTGGCCTACGCCCTCAAGATCACCAACGTCTGCCCGCTCAGGTTCGACCTGCTCTTCGAGCGCTTCCTGAATCCGGAACGCGTCTCGATGCCCGACGTCGACGTCGACTTCTGTTTCGAGCGTCGCGGCGAGGTGATCGAGTACGTGCGGCAGAAGTACGGCAAGGAGAGCGTCGGCCAGATCGTCACCTTCGGAACCATGAAGAGCCGTGCCGCCGTGAAGGACGTGGGACGCGTGCTCGGCTTCACGCCCGCCGAAACCGATGCGCTGGCAAAGCTCATCCCGAATGCGCCGAACAACTCGCTGACGGTGAAGGAGGCGATCCGTGACGTGGCCGATGTGAAGTCGCGCTACGAGAACGAGGAGCGCTACCACCAGCTGCTCGATTACGCCTCGGCGCTCGAAGGGCTGTCGCGCCACACTGGCGTGCACGCCGCCGGCGTGGTGATCGCCCCCGGCCCGCTGGATGATTATGTGCCAATCTGCACACAATCGTCCAAGGGTGCCGGTTCCGGTGACGACGAGTCGGTGGTGGTGACGCAGTACGACATGAACAGCCTCGAGAAGGCTGGCATGCTGAAGATGGACTTCCTGGGCCTGACCACGCTCACCGTGGTCACCGATGCGGTGAAGAACATCTTCGCGCGCACCGGCGTTCAGATCGATCTCGACACGCTCGCGCTCGACGACGAAGCGACCTATCGCATGCTGCGCGCCGGACGCACCGCCGGCGTGTTCCAGTTCGAGTCGGCACTGGCCACCGACGTGCTGCGCAGCATGCGCTGCGACCGCTTCGACGACCTCGTGGCCAGCAACGCGCTGCTGCGTCCGGGCCCACTCGACGCCGGGATGCACAAGGTCTACATCCGGCGCAAGAAGGGCGAGGAGCCGGTGAGCTATGCGTTGCCGGAGCTCGAGACGATCCTCTCGTCGACGTATGGCGTCATCACCTACCAGGAACAGGTGATGCGCATTGCACAGGTGCTGGCCGGCATCTCGCTCGCCGAAGCCGACGTGCTCCGCAAGGCGGTGGGCAAGAAGGACGCGGTGCTGATCGGTCAGGAGCTCGGCAAGTTCGAGACGAAGGCCGTGGCGCGCGGGCACGACGCAAAGATCATCAAGGAGCTGGCCGGGCAGATCGAGACGTTCGGGCGGTATGGATTCAATAAGTC